>DBQZ01000131.1:1129-18875 GCA_002305435.1 Clostridiales bacterium UBA1381 | reverse complement strand
GTGGCAAAGCCGAGGACTATCCTCCTCGATGCGTTAAGGCGTTTTTTTTGCGTGTAGAGTTTCGTCAGTAAATACTTTAGATCAACCATTTCTCCCTCTGCGGCCGCAAAGCCGCATCTCCTGTTAAACCAGTTTTAGGCAGCCGAAAAAACGGCTGCCCAAACAACTTTTATATTTTTGTATTTTTGATGAGCTTGAGCCTTGTATGCTCCTCGCGCTCTTTTTCCTCAAGCACTGTCTCTATCTCCTTAGTCATATCCTCATACATGGGGATAGTGATGTTCTCAAGGGCGTTGGCGCGCTTTTGCGTCTTTTTTATATTGATCGCCAGGCGGTAGACCGAGTTTTCTATCTCCGCCAGCTGTACTGTCAGACGCTTCACGCGGTTGAATTCCACCAACGCTTCATCAAGCGCGGAGCTGGTGTCGTAAAATCCGTAGGCCGGCTTATCCTCCTCGTCGCCGTGCATTCTGACGATGGGCAGCTCTACGCCCATTACGCTCCGCAGATGCAGGCTTATGCCGTTTTCTATCACCGCCGATTTTGCATAATCGGCCACGGTATCTACGCCCATCACAAAATTTGCCCGCTCCAGAGCGTGATATGCCTTCGCAAAGGTATCCTCGATACGGCTCTCTACATCCTTGGCCTCCTCTATAAGCTGCATCATTTCCCGGATAAGTATGTTGCGCTTCTTATCCAGCATCTCGTAGCCCTGTTTGGACAGCCGAAGGGTGTTTTTCGCCGCCATCAGGTTTCCCTTGGTCGGCGCCAGCTTCTGTGCCAAGTCATATCACCTCTTCCTCAATCAGTATACACAGGTTTATAGTATTTGTCAAGCATTTCTTCAGAAATTCTGTCAAGTTCTGTTCGGGGCAGCATACCCAGAAGCTCCCAGCCCAGATCAAGCGTTTCATTTATCGTCCTGTTCTCATCCTTTGCCTGAGTGAGGAACCGTTTTTCAAATTCCTTTCCGAAAGCGATATACTTTTTATCTATATCCGAAAGCTCATCCTCGCCGATTACCGATGCTAAGCTCTTAGCGTCCTCCACCTTGGAATAAGCCGCAAAAAGCTGGTTTGACAGCTCCGGATGATCCTCCCTCGTATACCCCTCGCCGATACCGTCTTTCATAAGACGTGACAGCGACGGCAGCACCGACACCGGCGGATATATTCCTGCCAAGTTAAGGTCACGGCCGAGCACTATCTGCCCTTCGGTGATATAGCCTGTAAGGTCGGGGATCGGATGGGTTATATCGTCGTTCGGCATTGTAAGTATCGGCACCTGAGTAACCGAACCCTCAGCATCCTTGATTATGCCGGCACGCTCATAAAGCGACGCCAGGTCTGAATAGAGGTAGCCGGGATAACCCTTTCTTGAGGGTATCTCGCCCTTTGAGGAGGATATTTCTCTCAAAGCCTCCGCATACGAGGTCATATCGGTGAGTATTACCAGAACGTGCATATTATGGCGGAAAGCCAGATATTCCGCCGCTGTAAGCGCACAGCGGGGTGTTATTATCCTCTCAACGACCGGGTCGTTTGAAAGGTTCAAAAACATTACAACCTTATTCAAAACGCCGCTTTCCTCAAACGAACGCTTAAAGTAATTTGCAACGTCATGCTTTACGCCCATGGCGGCAAAGACTATCGCAAAGCCGCTGTCCTCACCAGAGCCTATTACCTTCGCCTGACGTGCTATCTGCACTGCCAGATTATCATGCGGCATACCCTCGCCCGAGAATATCGGCAGCTTCTGACCTCTTATGAGCGTCGCCAGACAGTCTATTGACGATATGCCGGTCTGGATGAAGTTGTTGGGGTATCTGCGGGACACGGGGTTTATCGGCTGACCGTTTACGTCACGTGTTTCGTCTGCGAAATAGTCGCCGTAGCCGTCTATCGGCCGACCTATGCCGTCAAGAGTACGGCCTAGCATTTCCTTTGACAGCTTTATGCGCATCGGCTCCCCGTTAAGGCGGGTGCGTGTATTTTCAAGCGAGAGTCCGCTCGTCCCCTCAAACACCTGTATAACCGCCTTATCGCCCGACATCTGAATGATTCTTCCGATTCTTCTGGAACCGTCATCGAGCGTCATCGTTACCATTTCCTCGCTGGCGGCACCTTTTATGCCCTCTATAACGGCAAGAGGGCCTTCTATATTTGACAAGCCTAAATATTCAACAGCCATTTAAAAAGCGCCTCCTTACCGTTTTTCCTGTTCGATCATCTCATCGAACGCATCGTCTATCTTCTGCTTCAGGGATATGAACGGGCTCATATCATCGTTGGGGATGTTGTACTTCATCCTCGTAACCTCGTCAAATATGCCGTTCTTTAATATCTGCGACATAACCAAGCCCTGTCCTACAGCATCCTTCATACGCTCGTCAAGATAAAGGATCATATCCATCATCTTGTTCTGCTTTTCTATCGGTACGAAGGTATCGTCCTTATGGAAGGCGTTCTGCTGCAAAAAGCCGGTACGTATTACCTTTGCTATCTCAAGCGTTGCCTTCTGCGAATCGGGCAGTACATCTGCGCCTATGAGCTTTACTATCTCCATAAGCCCCGACTCCTCCTGGAGTATCGCCATAATCCTGTTTCGCTTTTCAACAAAATCAGCCGACGCATTCTCCTCATACCACGGCGTGAGGTCGTCAATATACTCCGAATAGCTGTTAAGCCAGTTTATCGCCGGATAATGGCGGGCGTATGCAAGAGCCTTGTCAAGCGCCCAGAAACAGCGGATAAACCGCTTCGTGTTCTGCGTTACAGGCTCCGAGAAATCGCTTCCCTGCGGGGATACCGCCCCGATTATCGATACCGAACCCTCTGTGCCGTTTAAGTTGTCAACATAGCCGGCACGCTCGTAAAACGCAGACAGCCTTGATGCCAGATACGCCGGGAAGCCTTCCTCAGCCGGCATTTCCTCAAGACGGCCGGATATTTCCCTCAGAGCCTCAGCCCAGCGGGATGTGGAGTCTGCCATCAGTGCTACGTGGTAGCCCATGTCACGGTAATATTCCGCCAGAGTAACACCGGTATAAATGCTTGCCTCACGGGCTGCAACCGGCATATTGGAGGTGTTTGCTATAAGCACCGTTCTGTCAAGCAGCGGACGGTTCGATTTCGGGTCGAGAAGCTCTGAGAACTCCTCCAGCACCTGCGTCATCTCGTTGCCTCTTTCGCCGCAGCCGATATATACGATAATGTCCGCATCGCACCATTTCGCAAGCTGATGCTGCATCATCGTCTTTCCCGTGCCGAATCCGCCCGGAATAGCCGCCGCCCCGCCTTTTGCCAGCGGGAACATCGTATCGACTATTCTCTGACCGGTCACCAGCGGACGATCTATCGCCCGGCGGCTCTTATACGGTCTGGGCTGTTTTATCGGCCACTCCTGCTTCATCGTTATTTCAATTTCGCCGCTCTCAGTCATAACCTTTGCGATCGTATCGTTTATAGTGTACTCCCCGTCGGAAGCCACCCACGATATTTCACCGGTAATCCCCGGCGGGATCATGACCTTATGCGTTATCAGGGAGGTTTCCTCTGTTTCGGCTATCACCATGCCGCTCTCGGCATAGCTGCCCTTTTTGGCAACAATCCTTACCTCCCATTTCTTTTCCTCGTCAAGAGATGTCACCCGGACTCCCTTGGCGATAAATGCCCCGTTTATATCACGTATATTCTCAAGCGGCCTCTCTATGCCGTCGAAAATATCACCGAGGATACCGGGAGCAAGCGTCACGCACAGCGGATGCCCTGTTCCCTCTACCGGCTCGCCCACCTTAAGGCCGTCCGTTTCCTCGTATACCTGCACAACGGCCGCTTCGCTCGTCACGCCGATGACCTCGCCTATTAGACGCATACCGCCGACGTAGACCATTTCCTGCATCTTAAAGGCCTGGCTGCCTTTTACGTGCACGACCGGCCCGTTTATGCCAAATATATATCCTTTGCTTTCGCCCATATGTCCTGTCAGTCCTTTCCCGGACCTGTTTTAATCCACGCTCAGACCGCTGTGGCTTAAAAAGTCCTTTTTCTGGTCTGCGAGCAGAGTGCGGAAAGAATAGTCAACTGCAATGTGGTGTTCTGTATTCATAACGACCACACCGCCGCCAAAGTTTTTGTCCGTTTCCTCTTCAACCGTTACCTGCCCGCCTGCAAACTCAGCCTTTATCAGCTCAACGTCCTCCGGAGCCGCCCATATTACCAAAACGCCGCTGCCTGCTTCCGCCATGGCCTTTTTCGTCTTTCTCAAAAGCCACTGCTGGTATTCCGGCGTTTTTCTAAACGCACGCAGCCTGTCGTTTACCTCGGTGAATACCTCACGTATTATGCGCTCTCTCAATAAAAGCAGCTCATGACGTGCTTCCGTCTCCGCCTGAAGAACCTTTTCCCTGTCCTTGCGGCGGCTCTGGTTTACGCTGTCCTGGATCTTCTTGTACGCCTCTTCGAGAAATTCCGTTTCCTTACGCTTTAGAACGGCAGCTTTCTCCTCGTCCATACCGGCCAGAAGCTCATCACGCATCTTTGCAGCGTCATCCATGACGATTTTGGTGAATTTATCAAGTTTTTCTGATGTTTTATTATCCATATCTAACGCCTCCCGTCAGTTTCCTGGCTCTTACAGCTTCAGGCCTATAGATTCCTCAACCATACTGTTAATGCTGCCGGCAATATCCCGGCTTCCGTGCCGGTCAGGTATTTCCACGATAAGCGGACGGTGCATATTCATCCTGAACGTACGAATATCATCCTTGACCATATCCGCAGCTTTCTCAGTGATAAGCAGCACGCCTATTTCCTCATTTTCGGCCGTTTTCCTAACAGCCTCCATGATGGCCTCCGGCTCGTGGAGGACTACCCCGTCAATGCCTGCCAGCCTCATTCCGACCTGTGTGTCGATATTGTCGCTTATAAGATACAATTTCATTGTTCTCTACCTTACTGCATGATGAGGATGGATATTACCAGACCGTAAAGGGCGATACCTTCGGCAAGAGCAACGAAGATAAGCGTTTTACCCATGAGCTTCTCGTTCTCGCTCATAGCGCCGATAGCAGCCGATGCAGCTGATGCAACCGCAATACCGCCGCCTATACCGGAAAGGCCGGTCGAAAGCGCAGCGCCGATGAACTTTAAGCCCTCGCCGACGCTCATTGCTGCCTCAGCCGTCTCCGGAGCCGCAAAAGCCGTCACGCCGCAGCTTAAGATGTACACCATAGCAACGCCTATTACACCGAAAAACGTCACCGCATTCATAACAAGACACTCTTTACCCTTTGTTTCGTTCGTCGCCTTATACATAACGAACGGTACCAACACGCTAAGACCTGCTAAAATAAGTAATACTTTCAACATTTTCCATTACCTCCGAATTTTTATCCGTTTTATTTATTGTCCTTAAGCGATACAAAAGGACGTCCCGTACCGCTGAAATATCTGCTGAACATCTCATAGTATTCAAGACGCAGCACCTGTATGCCTACTATCAGCCCTTCAAGCCCCATTACCAGCACGTTGCCGAAAATCTGCACAAGTATTCCGCCTGCTCCGCCGGAGCCGGAGAGTACCTGCACAACCATCATCATACCAACGTGTACAACAGCGAACGCTCCCACACGCAGGAAGGATATTGTGTTGGTAAAAAAGCTCAGTACGACCTCAAACATCTCAAACAAATTCTCCACAAAGAACATACCCTCCTTCGGGAGCCAGTCCTTCTTTCCGTCTATCAGCTTTGAAAGCGGCTCCGACAGGTACATTACGATTACCATAATCACCATAACCGCCGCAGCTATCCCTGACGGTACGTTCAAAAACGGGTCAATGCCAAACATTGACGGCAGCTTTGATACAGCAAGCAGTATCAGCGTTACGTAGAACACCAAGCCCGCCGCACCGTTGTGTCCGCAAAACGCTTCGCCGTATTTTTTCTGTTTGATGCTGTTTATAATGTTCACTATCATGCCAAATATGATTATCACAACGCCCATAGCTATAGCTCCGACCAAAAGCGTCGCTATTGATTCCATCGGCTTTAGCTGGAACGGCTCAAGCCACGGTATCCATTCGCCCAGAACCTCCTCGTTTCCGAAAAAGCTGCCATAGACGAAACCGAAAATTATACCCGAAATGCCGACCCAGCCGATCATTCCTGCCAGATCCCATTTCTTTATCGCATAGAGCACAAATCCCAGTACAGCCAAAACCGCACTCTGGCCGACATCGCCGAACATCATGCCGAAAAACAGTATATATGTAACTGCCAGTATCGGCGTCGGATCCATCTCACGGTAATTCGGCAGACCGTACATCCTGACAAACATCTCAAACGGTCTGAATACTATGTTGTTCTTTAATTTCGTCGGAGGAACGACCGACTCCTTCATTTCCTCGGGATCCTCCGCATGGAACATGACGCTGCTGCCCCCTGCTCCAATCTCCTTTTCAAGAGCTGCGGCATCCTTTTTCGACATCCAGCCTACAATGTAGAAAAAGTCCCTCGAATGTGCCGCATGACGTCTTACCTCTGCAAAGCTAAGCCTGCGTCTGGCAATGTTGTAATAAAGCGTCAGCCGGTCTATTGAACCTGCAATCAGCTTTTTCGTCTGTGCTTCGTTCTTCTCAAGCTCCTTTTTAAGCTCCTCGTTCTCTGCTGTGAGCATATCTATAGATTCTCTGGCAGAGCCGCAGACACGCTCGGGTATATCCTCCCTTGCAAAGTACAGCGAGGAGAATATCCCATCCACGCCCTCAAGCTTTGACGCCGGGGCAATATAATATCCTATTATATCCTCCCTGTCCTCAGACACCTTTACAAACATCGCATCTATGTTTTGCAGATAATCATTTAACGTCTTGTAACCGCCCTTTGGCAGACGGCCGTAACGGAAGCCGAAAAACTCCATATTAGAAAGCTTCTCCAAATCGGCGTCAAAGCCCAAAAAATTCTTGAGCCTTTCAATTGTGTTATTATTATCCCCGATTTTCGTGCGCAGATTATCGTCAACGGCTCTTTCCTCCTCAAGCTCCTGGGAGAGCTTGTCAAGAAATTCGGTCATCTCCTCCAAGGTAACCCGGTTATCTGTCACCGGCTTTTCCTCGGGGGTAATGCCCGCAAGACGCAGAATATCCGCCGCCACACTGCCGTAGCTTTCCGACTCGTCAAACGGTTCAAGCCGCTTTGTCTTGTCTGCAAGCACTTTTATCGTGTCCTCAAGATCAATATCGCGGTTATAGATATACTTGTCAACGACGTCCTCAAATTCTTCTATCCGCCCCGCAATCGTGACCGCCTGCATTTTTACAACAGACACGTACTCATCCCTCCTTAAATTCCGATACCTGACGGCCGTAAGATCCCGCTGTGATTTTACAGCCTGTTTTGTCGGCGCAAGGGGCTTTTGCTCTTGTGAAGCCGTCCCCCTGCGCCCGCTTCCGCCTTGGTGCGAAAGTCCAAACGCTCTTAAAAGCGCATCTTTTCACGACACGTTTTCAAGAAAGCTCGGTTTATGCAAACATCAGGTGTTGTCTGATAATCGCATCTTCAACGCTGTATCTCTTACCCTCTATTATCGTTATTATGCGGTACGTTTCGGCTTCCTTTATCTGGAAGTACGCAAAGACCTCTCCCATCGACCTCGGTTCATTGACGAATATCCTCTCAGCCGTCCTTGCTCTTAAGCGGCGGTAGTTTTCCTCCACGAAAACGCCCTCCTCGCCGATATTGTCAAACAAGGCTGCGTAGGGGGTAATGCGAACGGCTGCGATCATCTTATCCGCATCCTCCGCATCCGCCATTATGCGTATCTGCTCAGGGCTAAGCCTGTAGCGCACAGGTATCAGGTACGTATAGATAAGCTCGGGGCTCATCTTAAAATACTTTTTCGCCCTGTACATCCAGATGATATTAAGGCAGTCTATCTCCTCGCCAATAAGCCTTGTAAAGCCTTCGTCCTCCCCGCCGCTGCGGAAAAATCGTTTTTTCTCTTTCCACAGCTCCTGGAAGTAGAAGCTGTCAAGCATCATGCTGACCGCAAAATAATCGGCATCAAGCTCCTCCGCCCTTGCCAGCACCGCATACATCGGCGTATCCTTGCAGGCGTCACGGTATTCTGCCAATGTTTTCGCCTCATGCACCGCTTCACGGTTTATGCGGCTGTGGCGGCGGAAAAATTCCTTAAACGCCCCACGGAACACCGGCGTCTGCTCATCGCCTGTATACATACTGCGGATACGGCTTTTTAAGTAATCGATCTCCCGGCGCAGGAAGAGGTATTTCAAAAGCGTCCTCTGTTCCGAGCTTATGAACTGGTAAAGGCTCATGTAATCGGAAAACTGCTCCTGCCATATCATCTCCTCCATACGGCGGCGGTGAATATCCTCACGGGCGAGATTTTTGAGATTATCGCTGTATCGGGTATTGCGTACCAGATAGTCACAGATCTCCGGCACGGTTTTCTTTAACAGCATCTCCTCATAATCCCCCCTTTTGAGGGTACTTCTGTTCATCGCTTTCAGCTTGGCTGAGATTGCACAGAATTGAGCGCTCATCTTTTCATCTCCCTTCTTTTGGGATGCCGGGCAAGAGTCCTCAGCTGATAATATTGTCTATTATCTCGCTCACCCATGCGTCCTTTTTCTCCTTGACACGTTTTGCAAGACGCTGCTGTTTTTCAGCAGAGCTTGCCTTTATGCGTGCGATCTCACGTTTGGCTTCTTTTTCCTCAAGCTCACTAACCGTCTTACAGCGTTTATCGGCACGGCGAGCTATCTCTTCACGCATAGTTTCAATTTCCTGCTCAATTGTCTTATCAAAGCTCTTCTGAGCCTGGCGCGCACCTTTTACAACGCTTTGCGCCTGATCCTCTATATCGAGCATCATCATGATAACTTCTTCCATCGCTGTCCACTCCTTTCAGTGAAATAGGCCGTCAGTTTTTAAGGCTGTTAAGCGGAGCCGGTATCCGGCCGCCGCGGTTTATAAAATCGGCGCTTGAATATTCCCTGACACTCATCACCGGGCCGGATCCGAGCAGTCCCCCAAACTCGACTGTATCTCCGATCTTCGCTCCGGGCGCAGGAATTATCCTCACTGCCGTTGTTTTTGAATTTATCATGCCGATAGCCGCCTCATCAGCTATTATCGCCGATATTGTAGAAGCGGACGTATCGCCGGGTACAACTATCATATCAAGTCCCACCGAGCAAACGCAGGTCATAGCCTCCAGTTTCTCTATCGAAAGCGCCCCCTCTTTGGCGGCCGCTATCATGCCGGCATCCTCGCTTACCGGGATAAACGCTCCCGAAAGCCCGCCCACGTAGCTTGACGCCATAACACCGCCTTTTTTAACTGCGTCGTTTAAAAGCGCAAGCGCCGCAGTTGTACCGTGGGTACCGCATTTCTCAAGTCCCATCTCTTCCAATATATATGCCACGCTGTCACCCACCGCCGGCGTCGGGGCAAGCGAAAGATCCACTATCCCAAACGGGACTCCAAGTCTCTTTGATGCTTCCTGCGCTACAAGCTGACCCATACGGGTTATCTTGAACGCCGTGCGTTTTATCGTTTCAGCCACCACGCCGAACGGCTCGCCCTTTACCTTTTCAAGAGCGCATTTTACAACGCCGGGGCCGGAAACGCCGACATTTATCACGCAGTCGCCCTCGCCCTCGCCGTGGAACGCCCCCGCCATAAACGGGTTATCCTCAACGGCATTGCAAAATACCACAAGCTTCGCACAGGCAAACCCTTGCGAATCCTTCGTAAGCTCAGCCGCTTCCTTAACGACCTCGCCCATTTTCTTCACCGCATCCATATTTATGCCGGCTCTCGTCGAACCGATATTGACGCTCGAACAAACAATGTCCGTTTCTGCAAGCGCTCGGGGAATGGAGTTTATAAGCACCCTCTCTCCCTTGGTTATGCCCTTGTGTACAAGAGCCGAATATCCGCCGAGGAAGTTTACCCCGCAGTCCTTTGCCGCACGGTCGAGAGTCTTTGCAAGCTTTACCGCCTTATCCTCGTCCGGCTCGCATAAAGCGTCCACCAATGCGGAGACAGGAGTTACAGATATTCTCTTATTTATTATAGGTATCCCGAACTGGGCGGAGATTTCCTCTCCGGTCTTTACAAGATCCTTTGCATATGTGGTTATTTTGCGGTATACCTTTTCGCAGACCTCATCTATATCAGGGCCTGCGCAGTCTTTTAAGGATATACCCATTGTGACCGTTCTTATGTCGAGGTTCTCCTTGTCGATCATGTTGATCGTTTCGATTATTTCAAAGGGATTTATCATTGCCCTATTCCTTTCGCATAAAATTCGCCCAAAGCAAAAGCGTATACAAACAACACATAGGTTCCCTGTACACGCTCCGCATTATTCGTTACAGCAGCTATTTCCGCTGTTATATCCTGTGCATGGAACGGAACAGTTCCTCTCTCTGCATATGGATGGACAAATCCATCTCAGCGCCCAGCTTCTCCAGCATCTCGGTAAGCTCCGCTACGGGGATGGCCACGTCCGTCAAGTCTATCAGCATTATCATAGTAAACATATCGCTCATAATAGTCTGGGAAATGTCCATGATATTTATGCCGTTCTCGAACAGAAGCCCGCTGACCTTTGCTATTATCCCGGGCTTATCCACACCGACAACGGTTACTACAGCTTTCATTGCATCTATTCCTTTCCGTAATTTCTCTGGCGGTACGCCTCGTACATCAGCACCCCTGCCGCTACCGAAGCGTTAAGTGAGTTTATCCTGCCGCTCATAGGCACGCTTACTGTAAAATCGCATTTTTCCCGTACAAGCCGGCTCACTCCGTCTCCCTCGCTGCCGACAACTATCCCCAAGGCTCCGGTAAGGTCGGCCTCATACATAACCTTGCCGCCCATATCGGCGCAGGCGATCCAAAGCCCCTGCTCCTTCAGCATATCTATCGTGCGAGCCAAATTTTTCACCCGTGCCACAGGCGTATATTCCACCGCCCCCGCAGCAGCTTTGACCGCCGCCGCATTAAGCCCTGCGCTCGACCGCTCGGGGATTATCACCCCATGCGCCCCGGCGCAGTTTGCAGTACGCACTATAGCGCCCAGATTATGCGGGTCTGTCAGCTTGTCGCAGATAACTACGAACGGAGGTTCTCCCTTCTCCTCTGCCGCTTTTAAAATATCCTCCACCAAGGCGTAGGAGTAAGCGCTGACTGCGGCTATTACGCCCTGATGGTTCTCTCCCCCGCACATCTCATCAAGCCGGGCACGCTTTGTATAGACGACCGGTATTTTAAGCTCCTTTGCCTTTTTTATTATGGGGATCAGGGAGCCTTCGGCCTTACCCTCTTTAACAAAGAGCCGGTCTATCGTCCTGCCCGATTTTATCGCTTCTAATACGGGGTTTCGTCCGATAATAACGTCCATCTCAGCCGAAGAACTTGTCGTGGATTGCCTCAACGGCACGCTCTGCGTCCTTCCTGTCTACGAGGACGGATATTTTTATCTCGGAGGTCGCAATCATGCTGATGTTGATGTGGGCGTTGTAGAGAGCCTCAAACACAGCTGTTGCAACGCCGGCGTTGTTTACCATGCCCGCACCTACTACAGATACCTTTGAAACGTCTTTCGTCCACTTAACGTCTTTTGCCTTTATCATATCCTTGTTTTCCTCGATAAGAGCAAGCGTCTCGTCAAGGTCGCCCTCGGTAACGGTGAAGCTGATGTCCTTTATGCCCTCGCTTCCTATCGACTGTATGATAAGGTCTACCGATATATTCTTCTTCGACAGCATCGAGAATACCTGGAATGCCTTGCCCGGCGTATCCTCCACTCCGCAAAGAGCAATTCTTGCCACGTCGTTATCTCTTGTTACTCCTCTGACCAGCATCTTTTCCACTTGTTCTACCTCCTTAACGTAAGTTCCCTCGTTATTATTAAGACTGGACTTAACTGCCAGCTTTACGTTGTATTTCTTAGCCATTTCAACGCTTCTGTTATGAAGCACATTAGCTCCCAGACTTGCAAGCTCAAGCATCTCGTCATATGAAATATCGTCGAGCTTAAATGCGTTCTTCACAATTCTGGGGTCTGCCGTATACACGCCGTCAACGTCTGTGTATATCTCGCAGACATCAGCGCCCAAAGCCGCTGCCAAAGCAACCGCCGAGGTATCAGAACCGCCTCTTCCGAGAGTTGTTATATCATCCTTGGAATTTATCCCCTGGAAGCCTGCCACGATTACTATCTTGTGCTGATCAAGCTCATCGTGGAGTCTTTCGGTATTTATCCTCTTTATGCGTGCGTTTGAATGACGTCTGTCGGTCTGCATACCTGCCTGCCAGCCTGTAAGCGATATTACAGGACAGCCCAGCTTTTCTATCGCCATCGCCAAAAGGGCAATCGAAATCTGCTCGCCTGTGGACAAAAGCATATCCATCTCCCGCTTTGAAGCGGCGGGATTTATCTCTTTCGCCTTTTCTATCAATTCATCCGTCGTATCGCCCTGAGCCGATACTGCCACTACAACATCGTTGCCGTCCTTATAAGCGTTTACTATACGGTTTGCAACATTCATTACTCTTTCGGCGTCCTTTACAGAAGTACCGCCGTATTTCTGAACGATCAATGCCATCTTTTTCTACATCCTTTCCATGCGGGCATCTTCTGCCGGCTTTTCGCTGACTACTGCGCCCACATTATCTGCCAACAGCAGCCGGCAGGTCCATTTATGGGAGTTCTCCCTGAAAAAATCCTCCATCCGGCGGCAGAACTGCTCCTGCCCCTGTGTAAGCACCGCAACTATCGTCGGCCCCGATCCGCTCAAATAAGCGGCCTTTGCCCCGCATTTGCGGCTTTGGGCGAAGATTTCCTCCATGCCGTCTATATACGCACTTCTGTACGGCTGATGCATCCTGTCCCGGCAGGCTGTGTCAAGCAGCTCCCAGTCCTCGCTCATCAGCGCCATCGTCAGAAGCGACGCTCTTGATATATTAAATGAAGCATCGGCTCGGCTCACCATTTCCGGAAGCACCGTGCGCGACTGCTTTGTTGCTACGAAATAATCCGGTATCATTACAGCAAACGTGAGTTTCGGCGTCAGCTTGACGCTTTTTGCCTCGACCCGTCCGTCCTCCCGGCAGGCGGCGCAAAATCCGCCGTACAAAGCCGGAGCAACGTTATCCGGATGCCCCTCCATCTCAGCCGCCATGTCGAGTATCTGCTTATATGAAAGCGTCCGCCCGCTCATGACGTTGGCTGCAAGCATCCCGCCGATTATGCAGGCGCTTGAGGAGCCAAGCCCCCGTGTCATCGGGATGTCGCTTTTCTGCTGTATCCTAAGCCCTTTCGGCGAATACCCCGTTTTATCAAATACCCTCTTCATCGCCCGGTATATGAGGTTATTTTCGTTATCCGGCACGTAACCTCCCGGTTTTTTTGTCGTTATCTCAAGCCCCTCGTCTATTTCCTCAAACGTCATCCGGTTATATAGGTTCAATGCTACGCCGAGACTGTCAAACCCCGGCCCCATATTGGCGCTTGTCGCCGGAACTCTCACGCATATCATTGCAGTATCCGCAGGCTCGATACCACGCTGCCAAGCTCCTTGAATTTTTCATCTCTTTCAGACGGTGACAGCGGAGCCGTCACAAACGCTATCTCCCCTGCTACTATGCTCTCTACGAAACGGCAGCCCTCGAAAAGCGATTTGACCGTTACCGCTCCCCTGTTCGTTCTTACGAAATAGCAGAACTTCTTATCGTCGGGGCTTGCCATTACCTCTTTATCCGCCTTGACCCATTGTATGCGCTTGCTGCGCTCGAGGTGATTGACCTCATCTATAACATCGGCAACCACAGCGCTTGCCGTGGGGAGCTTTCCTGCGCCCTTGCCGTAGAACATAACGTCGCCTACGTAATCGCCCGTTACCATGATTGCGTTAAATACCCCGTCAACGCCTGCCAAAGGAGAGGTATTGTTCACTATCATTGGGCATACTACAGAGTATATCTTGCCGTCCTCCATAAACTCGGCATAGCCTATAAGCTTTACCACACCGCCGATCGAACGGACGTATCTCACGTCGTCGAGGGTTATATTTGTAATTCCCTCTGTCTTTATATCGTTGTAGTCAACGAAAACTCCCGACGCTAAGGAGGCAAGTATTGCTATCTTGCGGCAGGCGTCGTGACCCTCAATATCGGCTGCCGGATTGCGCTCGGCATAACCCCTCTTTTGGGCGTCTGCCAAAGCTTCCTCGAAAGTGCTGCCGTTTTTTATCATCTCGTTCAGGATGAAATTCGTCGTGCCGTTTAATATACCTGTTATGCGCTGGATATTGTTTGCCGTCAAACACTGGTGCATCGGGCGGATTATGGGGATACCGCCGCCGACGCTTGCCTCAAACAGGTAGTTGCAGTTTTTGTCCACCGCTATCTTCAAAAGCTCCGTGCCATGCGTTGCCACAAGCTCCTTGTTCGAGGTCACAACGCTCTTTCCTGCCTCTAAAAGCGATTTTGTAAACTCATACGCCGGATGCAGGCCGCCCATAACCTCCACTATCACCTCTATCGAATCATCGTTTAGGATGTCGTTAAAATCCTTCGTGAAAAGCTCCTTCTCCGGATGATCTTCAAAATCACGTATATCAAGTATACGCTTGATGTTTATCTCTTCGCCTCTTGCGCGGCGGGTGATGTTTTTGGAATTGGTTTTTAATATCTCATACACACCGCTTCCGACTGTGCCGTAGCCCATGATAGCGACATTTGCCATTTGATTTTCCCCTCCGATTTTTATTTGCCCGGCCGACGCCCTTTTTTGCGGCTGACAGTCGTTTCCTTTGTCATTTTTCGGCCTGTTTTTTTCATTTTTACTTATGTTACCACATTACGCTTTTAAAGTCAATATCACTTTTTACAAAACTGTTTCCATTTTATTCATTATTATTCGGCGAAATTAACATTCTTTTTCCGGCTTTATGGATATTTCTGGCAAAATCTGTTGATTTTGACTATTTTACAAAAGAAAAATTTCATAATCGACCTTTTTTGCGCCTTTGGATTTGGTATTGACGGCGGCTATGGTTTTGTGGTATAATAATTTTGTATGAGAAGTTTTAGCCGGCAGGGCGCACGCTTTGCCGAAAGAAAAGAGGTCATCTTAATGAACATCGCCGTGATAGGCTTGGGACTAATCGGCGGCTCGATTGCACGGCGCTTAAAAGGCTTCCACTCCTGCCGCATATTCGGCTGCGATACCGACAGCCGCACCCTGCTTTTAGCAAAGGCGGACGGGGCAATAGACGAGGGCAGCTGCGACGGCGCCGACGCCGTACAGGACGCCGACCTTATCATCCTCTGCCTGTATCCCAAGAATAACGTGGATTTTATAGAAAAATACAAAGACAGCATAAAGCCCGGAGCGCTTATTACAGACGTTTCGGGCGTAAAGGAGTTTATGGTGAAAAACCTCCTGCCGCTGCTTCCTGAGGGCGTGGATTTTGTAGGCGCACATCCTATGGCAGGGCGGGAAGTCGGCGGCTATCAAAGCTCGACCGACACGCTCTTTGACGGGGCTTCGTTCATAATCACACCCACCCGCAAGAACAGGCCTGAGAATATCGCCCTTGTAAGAGAGCTTGCCGAATATATCGGCTGCACACACGTTGTCACCACCTCTCCTCGGGAACATGACGATATAATCGCCTACACAAGCCAGCTCATGCACGTGGTAGCCGTCGCCCTCTGCGACAGCCCCATGATAGAGCGTTCCCGCTTTTTCTCCGCAGGAAGCTTGCGTGACTGCACAAGAGTGGCTGTTATAAACGAGGATATGTGGAGCGAGCTTTTCACCGAAAACAAGGACGCTCTCTCAGAACGCATAGACGAAATGTGCCAAAGCCTTGAGAGGATCAACTCCGCCGTAAAAAGCGGCGATACAGAGGAATTAAAACGTATAATGCGCCACTCATCCTCCCAGAAGCTCAAGTGGCTGATGGATTAAGGCAAACTGCACAAAATGACATTTCCGGAAAAATTAAATGTCAAAATCAATATTCTATTTTCCGGCATATCACACCGGAGGAAAGGCTTTTATAATGAACAACAATTCCCGCACAGACGAGGGGCTTACGCTTCTCGGCTCAAAGCATACAACGTATAAAGACACCTATGCTCCCGAGGTTTTGGAAACGTTTACAAACAAGCACCCGGACAACGATTACATGGTAACATTCCGCTGTCCGGAATTTACCTCGCTGTGTCCTATAACCGGCCAGCCGGATTTTGCGGAAATAGTGATAAACTACATCCCCGCAGAACGCATGGTCGAGAGCAAATCGTTAAAGCTCTACCTTTTCAGCTTCCGCAATCAGGGCGACTTCCACGAGGACTGCGTAAATATCATAATGAAGGACCTTGTACGCCTTATGGAGCCGAAATATCTTGAGGTAAAAGGGGTATTCACGCCGCGCGGCGGCATCTCGATATACCCGTTTGCAAACTACGCAAAACCGGGTACAAAATACGAAAAAATCGCCGAGGAGAGGCTTTTTCGCTCCCTCGATATGAGATAATTTAGGAGATACAAAATGACTGATAATAAAAAAGCGCTGGTCGTCCTCTCGGGCGGTCAGGATTCTACTACCTGCCTTTTCTGGGCAATACGCCGTTTCGGCAAGGATGGGGTTTCTGCAATAGGCTTCGACTACGGTCAGCGCCATTTGGCGGAGCTTTCCTGCGCCGAGGAAATCTGCAAAAACGCCGGAATACCGTTTGAAATCGTAAAAACACCGATAATAAACGAGCTGTCCCCGAACGCACTTACACGGGCTGATATACCGGTTGACGAGGAAAAGCCCGAGGGCGCTCCTCCCAACACTTTCGTTGAGGGGCGCAATATGCTCTTTTTGACGTACGCCGCAATCTACGCAAAGGTGCGGGGAATATCGGAGCTTGTGACGGGCGTTTGCGAAACCGATTTTTCGGGTTATCCCGACTGCCGTGATATTTTCGTAAAATCATTAAACGTCACCCTGAACCTTGCAATGGATTACAATTTCGTAATACACACCCCGCTTATGTGGCTCGATAAAAAACAGACATGGGCGCTTGCGGACGAGCTGGGAGTTCTCGATATTATCCGTTATGAAACCCTCACCTGCTACAACGGCATAAAGGGCGAGGGCTGCGGACACTGTCCCTCCTGCACTCTGCGCCGCCGTGGTTATGAAGCATATATGGAGGAGAAGAATAAATGTACGAAGTAAGAAAACGCCTTGAAATAAGCGCCGCACATTTTCTTGAGCTCAACTATCCCTCGAAATGCTCCGAGCTTCACGGCCACAACTGGATAATCGACGTATACCTCCGTGGAACAGAGCTTGACGAAAACGGGATGCTTATGGATTTTACCCATATAAAAAAGGCTGTCACCGACAAATTCGACCACAAGGTCATAAACGATGTCGTAGACTTTAACCCGACAGCCGAAAATCTCGCCCGCCATATCTGCGAGCTTTTAGGCCCCGCCTGCTTCCGTGTGGACGTTTGCGAGAGCGAGAACAACTCCGCCTCCTACATCAGGGAGGAGAGCTGAATGGACATCTGCGAAATATTCGACAGCATAGACGGCGAGGGTCTGCGCACCGGCCTTAGCGTGACCTTTATACGCACAGCCGGCTGCAACCTGCGCTGCCCTTACTGCGATACAAAATATTCATGGGACACTTCCTCC
>DBQZ01000131.1:0-1099 GCA_002305435.1 Clostridiales bacterium UBA1381 | reverse complement strand
GAGCTTATCGCCGCTCTTTTGAAAAACGGCGTTGAGGTCAACATAGAAACGAACGGGGCAGCCGACATCCGCCCCTTCCTTATGATCCCCGACCCCGGGGAGCTTTTGTTCTTCACTATAGACTACAAACTCCCCTCAAGCGGCGAAACAGCAAAAATGCTTGAGGAAAATTTCCTCTCCTTAAGAGAGCGTGATGCGGTCAAGTTCGTAATATCCGACGAGGCGGACATTTGCTGTATGCGGGAGGTTATGCAAAAGTTTTCACTGCCGAACGTGTTTTTAAGCGCAGTGTTCGGGAAGATGGAACCGTCATATCTTGCACAGCTTGTTACATCCGACCCGCTGTTTGTAAACGCCCGCCTGCAATTGCAGACGCACAAATACATCTGGGATCCGGACGCACGGGGAGTTTAAGAAAGAGGTATGAAATTTGAAGCCTGAATTTGACAACAAAAGAATAGAGGCGGCTGTAAAAGAGCTTATTCTCGCCATAGGCGACGACCCCGAACGTGAGGGCTTGCGGGAAACTCCCCAGCGTGTAGCACGGATGTATGCGGAAATATTCGAGGGTATGCGTTACACAAACGACGAAATAGCCGCTATGTTTAACAAATGCTTCGAGGATGTGGACTCACGTGACCTCGTCCTCGTAAAGGATATAGAGGTGTTCAGCTGGTGCGAGCATCACATGGCGCTTATGTATAATATGCGCTGCCATGTCGGGTATATCCCGAACGGTCGTGTTATCGGCCTTTCAAAGATCGCACGCATCTGCGATATGGCAGCAAAGCGGCTGCAATTGCAGGAAAAGCTGTGCGCCGATATTGCCGAAATAATGCAGACAGTCCTNNGCCCGTGGGATAAAGTCCCGGGGCGCAAAAACACGTACAAGCGCAATACGCGGGCTGTTCGATACAGACCACCAGCTGCGCAGCGAATTTTACAGCCTTTTAAGGTGAGGAGGATATGTATGGGATATTTATCAAAGCTGAGAGAGTCTGTCGGCCACGATACGATAATAATGGTCGGCGCAACCGCTTTTGTGGAAAACGATAAGGGCGAAATCCTTATGCAGCTGCGCTCCGATACGAACGACTGG
>DBQZ01000104.1:9333-11512 GCA_002305435.1 Clostridiales bacterium UBA1381 | reverse complement strand
GTTCCCCTTGTCCACTTTCAGGGAAATATCATGCAGAACCTCCAGCATACCGAAGGATTTTTTCAGATGATTTATCTCAAGGATACTCATAACATCCTCCCTCCCTTATCTGTAATAGCTGAGCTTCTGCTCGACTTTTTCCATAACCATTGCAACTATAAAGTTGAATATGTAATAGAACACTCCCGCCGCCAAAAGAGCGCCCATTGCCTTTTCGGCAGCAGCAATCGCCTTTGCAACCGTAAACATCTCCGATACCGATATGGCAAACGCCAGCGACGTATCCTTTATCAGCACGATTATCTCATTCGTAACCGGCGGCAATATGCGCTTTATCACCTGCGGCAGTATTATCTTTAAAAATGTCTGCGCCCGTGAATACCCGAGTACTTCTGCGGCCTCATACTGCCCGACAGGGATCGACTCTATGCCGGAACGGTATATCTCCGCAAAATATGCGGCGTAATTGAGCGAGAAACCCAATATAACCGCAACTTCACGGTAAGCCGGCGAAATGGGTATGCCGAAAATATAAAACGGGCCGAAGTATACCACAAGCAGCTGCAGCATAAGCGGCGTTCCGCGCATTATTGAAATATATAAGCGCATTATCCACTGTATGATCTTGTATTTTGACATTCTTCCCAATGCCACAAATAGCCCCAGCGGCAATGAAAAGACGAGAGTCAGGGCGAATATCTCAAATGATTTGAGCATTCCCTGCCCCAGCTCTATAAGCATGGTGGAAAGATCCATTTCCGCCTCCCTCTGTTTTCTAAAACTGCCCCGAACAAATATCCGGGGCAGAAACTATTATTTGCCTAAAATTGTTACATCCTCGCCAAACCATTTGTTGGAGATCTCAGCAACCGTGCCGTCTGCTGCCATCTCGTTAAGGGCATTCTGCACCTCGTCACGAAGCTCGGTATTCCCCAGCTTGAAGCCAACAGCATACTGTTCTGACGCAATTTCATCATCAAGAATCTTAAACTCGTCCTCACGGCCGTTTATCTGGTATCTGGCAACGCCGACATCCATAGCGATAGCATCAACTGCGCCCGCCTCAAGATCCATAAATGCCGCATTATATTCGCCGCATATAACCACATCGCCAAAGCTTGCTGTAAGATCTGCATTTTCAGGCTCGTTAAGCGCTTTCTGTGCAGATGAATCAGTCTGTACAGCTACTATCTTCCCTGCCAGATCCTCTGCTGAATTTATATCATCATCGGCACGTACAGCAAATACCTGGGTATTGTTCATGTACGGTTCTGACCATGTATAATCTTCTTCTCTGCCTGTCATCGTAAATCCGTTCCAAATGCAGTCGATAGCGCCCGACTCCAGCTCGAAATCCTTGGCATCCCAGTCAACAGGCTGATAAACTATCTCCCTGTCCAGACGGTTTGCAACCTCTGCTGCAAGTTCCAGGTCAAAACCTGTAAATTCGCCGTCCTCACCCTTGAAGCCGTACGGCGGGAAGTTCTGGTCAAATCCGACTGTAAATGTAGCCTTCTGCTCCCCATTTCCATCAGCCTGCTGATCATCGTTTGTGTTGCTGCAGCCTGCAATAAGTGAAAGTGACAATGCAGATGCTAAAAGAGCCGCCAACATTTTTTTCATAATGACATCGTTCCTTTCGTGTTTTATTATCTTATAGAAAGGCTTATATATTCTCAGCAATAAGCCTTGCCATCTCTTTAGTACCGACTTTCTTCATTCCTTCAGACATAATATCAGCCGTCCTGTAGCCCATATCAAGCACTTTATCAACCGCATCATTTACGGCCTTTGCCTCTTCGAGCAGTCCAAACGATAATTCAAGCATCATTGATGCTGAAATAATTGTCGCAATCGGGTTTGCAATATCCATCCCCGCTATATCGGGAGCAGAACCGTGTATCGGCTCATACATACTGCACTTGCCTGCACCCATCGACGCCGAGGGAAGCATACCGATTGACCCTGCTATTGCACTCGACAGGTCAGAGAGAATGTCGCCGAAAATATTTGACGTAACTATAACATCAAACTGAGCCGGATTTATAGCCAGCTGCATAGCGGCATTGTCTACGTACATATGCGTAAGCTCAACCTCGGGATATTCCTTTGCCAGCTCCGTCATCGTTGCCCTCCACAGCCGCGAGGATTCGAGCACGTTTGCCTTGTCTACCGAAAC
>DBQZ01000104.1:5866-9231 GCA_002305435.1 Clostridiales bacterium UBA1381 | reverse complement strand
GAAGCTTCCTTAAGCGGAGCCTTTAGAATGGAGGGGCGAAGGTTTGCATAAAGCTCCAGAGCCTTTCTGATACCAAGCAAGCCAGCCTCCGGACGTATATTAGCCGGTACTCCATCCCATTTGGGGCCTCCAACAGCGCCCAGAAGCACGCTGTCAGAAGCTTTGCAAATATCAACCGTTTCCTGAGGTAGGCTTGTGCCAAACTTATCTATAGCACAGCCGCCCATGTACGTTTCTGTATAATTGAACTTATGCCCGAACTTTTTTCCTACGGCATCAAGCACCGTAACGGCTCCGGCTACGATCTCCGGTCCTATCCCGTCTCCGGGGATAAGTGCAATATTAAACTCTGCCATTACTGCTTTCCTCCCTTGATTTGCGCCATCAAACCGCCGGCATTTATAATGTTCTGCATAAACTCAGGGAACGCAGCCGCCTGATACGTCTTATTCTTTGTATGGTTGGTAATAACACCGCTGTCAAAATCCACCTCTACATCGTCGCCGTTGTCAATATCGGCAGATGCCTCCGGACATTCAAGTATCGGAAGTCCGATATTTATGGAGTTTCTAAAGAATATGCGTGCAAAATCCTTTGCTATAACGCAGGAAATTCCGCTTGCTTTAATCGCAATAGGAGCGTGCTCTCTCGAGGAACCACAGCCGAAATTAGCTCCGCCCACTATAATATCGCCGGCCTTTATCTTTTCGTGAAATTCCTTGTCAATGTCCTCCATGCAGTGCTTTGCCAGCTCCGCATGATCGGTGGTGTTAAGATAACGTGCCGGGATTATAACATCGGTGTCGATATTATCGCCGTATTTTATGACCGTTCCGTGAGCTTTCATTTTACATTACCTCCTCGGGAGACGCTATTTTGCCCATGAGCGCACTTGCTGCGGCAACCTCCGGGCTTGCAAGGTAAACCTCGCTCTCCACGTGTCCCATTCTTCCTAAAAAGTTTCTGTTCGTTGTGGCTACGCATCTTTCACCCTCAGCCAGGATTCCCATATATCCGCCAAGACACGGACCGCAGGTCGGCGTGGAAACGGCACAGCCCGCTTCAACGAAAGTTGTGAGTATGCCCTCCTTAAGAGCATCGAGATATATTTTCTGTGTAGCCGGTATAACTATAACACGTACACCTTTTTTAACCTTTTTACCCTTTATAATATCAGCCGCCTTGCGAAGGTCAGAGAGACGTCCGTTCGTGCAGGAACCGATAACTACCTGATCTATTTTTACATCTCCCCAGTTTTCGGGAGTGCGGGCATTTTCCGGCAGATGCGGAAATGCTACTGTATGCGGCACCTGCGAAAGGTCGATATCGATAGTCTTAACGTACTCAGCATCCTCGTCAGCCGTGTATATCTTGTATTCCTTTGTCGAATGTTCTTTCATGTATTCGATAGTCTTATCGTCCACAGCAAAGATACCGTTCTTCGCTCCGGCTTCTATCGCCATATTTGCAACGGTGAATCTGTCGTCCATGCTCATAGCCGAAACTCCGTCGCCGACAAATTCCATGGATTTATAAAGTGCGCCGTCAACGCCTATCATTCCGATTATGTGCAGTATTAGGTCTTTGCCGCTGACATATTTTTTAAAGCTGCCGGTAAGGTTGAAGCGTATGGCTTCAGGAACCTTAAACCACGCCTGGCCTGTAGCCATTCCGGCTGCCATATCGGTTGAACCAACGCCGGTCGAGAACGCTCCAAGCGCTCCGTATGTACAGGTGTGCGAATCGGCTCCGATAACTACATCGCCTGCCACTACCAGTCCTTTTTCCGGCAAAAGCGCATGTTCAATACCTACCTCGCCTACTTCAAAGTAGTTAAGAATATCCTGTTCATTGGCAAAGCTGCGTACCTGCTTAGCCTGCTGAGCCGATTTGATGTCCTTATTCGGCGTAAAATGGTCGGGCACCAAAGCTATCTTCGTCTTATCAAAAACATTTTTGCAGCCGATCTTTTCAAATTCGTTGATGGCTACCGGGCTTGTTATATCGTTGCCGAGTACTAAATCGAGCTTAGCCATAATAAGCTGTCCGGCTTTAACGCTCTCGAGTCCTGCCGCCTCGGCAAGTATCTTCTGTGTCATTGTCATGCCCATTAAAATCACCTCTGAAATTTCAATATGGATTTATTATACTACAAAATTTATCATTTGTAAATAGGCTAAATATATAAAAAAGTAATTTTTATGTTGAATATGCCATTTATGCGGTACATTTGCCTGCATTTTGTAATTTCTTTGAATCTCATCTAAAGCAATCGAGACTGCAATCAATATACAACGGTGCAAATTTTCACCGACTTTTTTGCGCCTGATTTCATTTTACCATGAACCGCCGCCAAATTTTTTTAAATTTTTTCAAAAAAATGCTTGACAAATGAAGAAAGCTGTGGTAAAATATTTTTTGTCAGTTGGTTGACAGACAAATATTGCGGAATTGTGTAAGGGTAGCACGAATGACTCTGACTCATTTTGTGAGGGTTCGAATCCTTCTTCCGCAGCCAAGAGCCTTGATATGATTCAAGGCTCTTTTTGTTTTTTGACAAATTTTTAAGTTTATCTGTAGACGAAATCGTAATTATGTGGTATTATATTAGCATAGAACAAGTACGGCAAAATCGTGCGTACCACGCCATGATGCTTACATATACCAGATTTAGGAGTGATAGATATGAAAAACATAGGTTTCGTTCCCGACCATAAAGCAGTAACTCCTGCTGACAATGAGAAGCCGGTGATAGACTTGTCCCCTCGGAAATCCGTAGTCAACGTCTACTTTCCTCAACGCAAAAGAACTTTGCCGTATTACAACGATAAGTTTGACCTGCAATGCGGGGATCGGGTATACGTTGAAGGCAGCTTTGAAGGATTGCAGGGCGAAGTGGTCGATGTAACATATTCGTTCAAAATAAAATTGTCAGATTATAAGAAGGTAATTGCAGTTGCGGATACCTCCGTAAAAGGGCAGCTGTATCTGTGCGGCTCCCATATTTTGACGTTTGACAAAAGCGTTCTGCCATACGAAAAAGCCAGAAGCTGGTTCTTTGCTTCTGCGCCCGACACAGAGTACGTCACAGGCGATGATTCAGCCTCCTTCCCTCTGGATGACCTAAATTCCATGAACATAGGCAAAGATATTGCCGATCGCGGCTACGACTACTATATGAGCAACCGTGTATCCTACATCTGCATTGACGGCAGCAGCGGCCGTGCTATAGTAAACGGCAGCAAGTATTACGAAGTGGAATTTACATACAATAACGGCGAAATAAGCAATCTTGTATGCTCATGTTTTTGCAGCTACACCTGCAAGCATGAATTTGCCGTTATGCTTCAGCTTACCGAATGTCT
>DBQZ01000104.1:3409-5763 GCA_002305435.1 Clostridiales bacterium UBA1381 | reverse complement strand
TGTACAAACGGCATTTTTTACTTAATGTGTGTAATCGAGGATTTCAACACCGTCGCCAGCTTCCTTTTTTACCAGCTCCTTCATCTTTTTTGCAAACGGACATGGGTATCCTATCGGCGTACCCTTTTGGATACAGGTGGCAAAAGCGATAGTATCAGCCCCACGGCGCAGAAGCTCTCTCGCCCGAAGAACCGATTTCTTCCCCGGACATCCTCCGCAGTTGATAAATCCTATTATCTCTATATCCTCTCTGCCTTCAAATGCTCCTTTTTTTGCCGCCATCACCTTGAAGCAGCCGCTTCCCGGGCAGAAATCCTCTGTCTGCATACAGCGTATTACTCCCACCTTCATAAAATCATCGCCTTTCCTCTCGTAAATTCTAATATTTAAAATCCATTCTCGGGGAATATTTTCACCAAGGGACAAGATATTCCCCGAACAATCAGACTTTATATATTGGCAAAACGTTCAACAGCCTTTGTAAAGCTCTCGATCGTCTTGTCGGCATCGCCGTGTTCTATACCGTCACGCACGCAATGCTTGATATGCCCCTCAAGCACAACCTGCCCCGCCCTGTGCAGGGCCGATTTTGCTGCATTTATCTGCGATAGAATATCCTCGCACGGTATATCCTCGTCTATCATCCTGTCTATCGCCTGTACCTGTCCGATTATCTTCTTTAAACGCCTGTGGAGATTATCCGCATCCATACATTGTCTCACTGACAATCCCTCCCTTACCGGTTTTCTTAAATTATAATCTTTTTTACGGTCTTTGTCAATAGCCCGCCAATCACAGCCGAATTTTAGCGTCCTCCTACGCATATTTATTTAATAAATACCTCCACGGAAAGGACTGACTTGTCATGAAATCAAGACCAATATTTATAAAAACAGCCTTATACATCCTGTCCGCCTGCCTTATAAGCATCTTCTTCCTGACAGCATTCCGCACACACGAAACGTCTGCCCCCGCATCAGACGTGATACCGCTCCCGATAATCATGTACCACGGCGTATTCAACGATCCATCACGCTCCGGGGACTACGTTGTTACTCCCCGCCTTTTAGAGGACGACCTTACGTATTTGAAAAACCGAGGCTACAGCACTGTAACTATGGCAGAGCTTATAAACTACGTCCACACCGGCTCACCGCTTCCCGAAAAGCCGGTCATGATAACGTTTGACGATGGTATGTACAGCACGTGGTACTATGCAACTCCCATATTCAAAAAGCTGGGAATGACGGGTGTAATATCCATTGTCGGCAGCTATACAGATGAATATACCGCCTCAGGAGATGTCAACTTGAATTACAGCTACCTGCGCTGGGAGGATCTTAAACAGGTTTTAGAAGATGGCATATTTGAGCTGCAAAACCATTCCTATAGCTTCCATTCTTATGACAGCAAAAGACGGGGCAGCACAATTGCTGACGGTGAAACCTTTGAAGAATACGCCCAACTTTTTACCGAAGACACAATGAAGCTGCAAAACGCTTTCTCCGTAAATTTGGGATACGTCCCAAATACATATACCTACCCTTACGGAGCTATGACAACCGGCACCGCAGACCTGCTTCGTGAAATGGGATTTTCGGCAAGCCTTTCCTGCAATGCCGGCGTTAATGCTATCACCGCAAATCCCCGCTGCTTATTCGGGCTTAAAAGAAACAACCGCCCTGCACATATAAGCACAGAACGGTTTTTCTCAAGTTTGGGGATTTAACGGCAGCCCATCATCTCAAGCCAAGCCGCACAATCGTTTTTCCACTTAGCCACATACGGAAGATCAAGCGCCAGTCCTCGGCCATGAGCTCCCATCGGGTATATGTGAAGCTCAAACGGCACCTGTACACGGCTCAACGCTCCCGCATACAGCAGGGAATTTTCAACCGGCACAGCCTGGTCGGTTGAGGTATGCCAGATAAAAGCCGGCGGAGTATTCTCATCCACCTGCTTATGCAGCGACATGAACTCCTTCATCTTATGCGGCGGATTCTCTCCTAAAAGGCATTGACGAGAACCGTCATGGCGATATTCAAACATATCTATGACAGGATAGCAAAGCAGAGAACCGTTCGGACGGCAGCTAACCGCATCTATTTCATCTGTATCCTCATAAAATTTCTTGTCATAATGCACCGATACAGAGCCTGCCAAATGCGCCCCTGCCGACGACCCCATAACGAATATCTTATCGGGGGAATAACCGTATTTTGCAGCATTTGCACGTGCATATTTTACGCCTCTCATAGCATCGCAGATTTCTGCCGGATGCTCATACGGCGTTACACGGTAATCAACCAAAAACGCCGTCACGCCGATAGAATTAAGCCATTCGGCATAACCCG
>DBQZ01000104.1:0-3326 GCA_002305435.1 Clostridiales bacterium UBA1381 | reverse complement strand
CCCGCTCCATAGATTCATTCTTACTCCTCCTTTGCTGCGTCTGCAAATGCTGTAAGCATTTCGCTAACTTTTGTTTTTCTTATAGTAAACAGTGTTTCACCATTTTCCGTCAACGCATAGCGCATATCGTCTATCGAGGAAAGCTCGGCTTTTATGCCCGCTCCGCCGAATTGTATTGTAATCTCCGGCTCCTGAAGCGTTTCACCGTTGTAGAGTGCATCCACCGACAGTCCTATAAGCTCCTGATACAATGAAGCACCTTCCTGTTTTTCAAGCGCTTTTCCGTTAAGCTCATAACTGAATGTGTTATCCTCCTGCTTTATATCAAGCACGTACTGCGCATCTTTGGCGGTGATTGTCACCTCGCCTGCTTCTGATGCGTCTACTAAAAGCGCCAGCTTTGATACGATATTAAATTCATCAATATAAGCAAAGCTCAGACTCTGGGTATTTGCGTTGTAAACCATACCCTCATACTCCACGTATGAAAGCGTATCATCTACCTTTTGTATACGCAAAACAATATCCTCGCCGTCAGCCGTTATTGTCACGGTACGATCCGGCGTTATCTGCTGCGTCTGCGCAAGCTCGCTGAGCGACAGGCTCTCTATCGGGCTTAGGATATTATCGTCCACGTATTCGTCATTCGCGTTCTGCACTGACGGATACGGTAATGTCATCTGCCATACGTTATACGTACGTTCGCCAATATCCTCCTTAACAGATAGCGCTATTGTGCTTTCTCCCGTACGCTCTATCGTAACGGCAGTCACCGTTTCGCTGTCCACTAAGAAACGGTTGAAATCCTGGTAATAGCTAAGCTCTCGTGTAAGGCTTTCAGCAACGCTTGAATTTATCGTATAAACAGCGCCCCCGTCCCTCTGCACGAACACCTCACCCAAAGCCGGGCTTGTTCCGCCTATTTTTATGTGTGCCGTTTCTGCTGCCGCAGTTATAATAAGCTCTGCTCTCGGGCTTCCCAGACCGTATTCTGCATTATCATCAGAATCGGCCACCTTTCGTGATGAGGTGAGGTTAGAAGCCGTCTGTACAAACGTTGATATTTTCTGCACTGTTGTTGTTGACGGGTCTACACCGTCTATCTCCCAGCTGTCACCCATGTTTACAAACAGCAGCTCTTCCCCGCCGTTTATAAGCTGTATCGACTGTATATTCTCCGTATCTGCCGAAAACAAGACCTCCTGCGCCGCTGATGAGGGCTGCGGCTGTTCCGCCTCCTCCTGCGGCCACAAAATCAGAGCCGCAGCAGCTGCGATTATTACTATCAGCACTGCGAGTACGACAAAAAGCTTACGCTTGTTCTTCATCATAAATGCTTCCTCCTCATCCATACTGCTATACCGATAATGAGCGTCGCCAGCGGTATTGCCACAACGCATATTCTGAATATCCAGTCAGTCGCCGTCTTGCTTATAACAAGGGAGCTTCCGAATATTGTCCTTGCGCTGGCAGTATAGTCGTCCTCTCCTTCGCAGTAGGAAAGCAGGTTCATGAAATAGTCAAAATTCGCAAAACCGAACGTATCGTCTATAAGTTCCGGGGAATTGTTATATAGGAACATATTTCCGCACACGTATATGCGGCCGCCGGAGCTGACATTCTCAGCCGTAAGGCCTATTATGGCCTCGCCTGTTACAGTATCAGCAGTCTCAGTCTGGTTGTCAAAATCGGAGGTTGTATACGCATTGTCGGTGCTTGTCAGGAGCGTTGTTACCTCCGTATCATTGACATCCTTAACCTCGAACGTGCGTGAATACGGTATATACCCTATAAGACGGTCATGCTCTATAAGCGCATCCGTTATCGGATTGCTTTCTATATCCGGAGTACAGAAGTATATCTGCTGATTCTGTACCTGATAGTACTTGCTCTGCTCGCCTTCTACGACTATCGTATTATTTACAACCACGCCCCATTCCTCAAGGTAGGAATAAAGTTCCGTAAGACCGGCGGAATCTGAATTAAGGAAGAACATCGCCCCACCGCCGGATGATAAATAGTTGTCAAGCTTTACAAGCTCCGCAGAGGTAAAATCCGTACTTGGAGCCGATACGATAACGGCAGCCGCCTCAGGCGGTATTTCGTCGGTCATCAGGTTAAGGTTTGCATAGCCGTAGCTCTGGGCCTCAAGCTCCTCCTCTACTCCGTCAAGCCTCTTTTCATTATGTCCGGTTATAAAGTAAACGCTTGAATCGTTCTCGCCGGAAACGTACTTGAGCGCTGATGTTATCTTATTTTCCACATCTATAGCCGCTCTGTCGCTGCTGTAGAGATCCTCGTACTGATACACACGGAACCTCTCCCCGCCGTCTACTATAACAGAATCGCTTATCAGATTTTCCCCGTCGGACACATACTTTTTGCCGAACGTGGGATTTTCCGTCGGGTTTATATTCTCCACCTTTATGTTTGAATTTGCTATTGCGTACTGATCAAGGATCATGCTGACTTTCCTGTCCTCATTCGCCTCGGAAGAGAGGACGTATATCGTGACAGGGGTATCATACGTCGTTAAGTAATCTTTCGTTTCATCTGTTATGTTGTAGAGCTGGTTTTGCGTCATGTCAAACTTCAGCTGCACTTTCTGTCCCAAAAGCGTTACTATCAGGTTCACACCCACTATCACCAGCACAACTACCAGAGAAATCACGATCGAGTACATACCATATCTTAACCGTTTCTTATCTTTCATTCTGCCGCCTCCTTAACTCCAACGCCGTCTTTCAAAAACATTTACCGTTAAAAATATAAACAGCGCAATGAACGTAAGATAATACACGATCGCTTCAATGTCCAATATGCCTACAGTAAATTCCGAAAACCGTATTATCGGCGATATCCACATAAGCATCTTAACGATAACCTCGTTCGACATTCCCGATATGTAATTGCCGATAAACATCGTCACAATAAGTATGCCGTAGGTGGATATGGCAGCTACTATCTGGCTTTCCGTCAGCGACGACATGAACGCTCCCACGGCAATTATCGACATACACAAAAGTATGAAACCGATATAGCAGCTGAGCGTTTCAGCAAACGGTACCACGCCGAAAAACGTCATTACAAACGGATAAATAAGCGTCACAGCACAGCCTGCCAGAAAAACTCCGACAGCAGCCAAATATTTCCCCAATACCATCGAGGTTATCGAAATGGGCGCCGTCAAAAGCAGCTGATCCGTTTTCTGCTTCCTGTCCTCTGAAAACATCCTCATCGTCAATATCGGCAGGATGAATACGACATACGCATTTACGTTTGTGAAAAAGCCTGTCATCGTCCCAACTGCGCTCGATATATTCGTG
>DBQZ01000067.1:15656-20820 GCA_002305435.1 Clostridiales bacterium UBA1381 | reverse complement strand
CCGACATCTATCGCCATATCTTTAATTTTAGCGCTTTTATCCTGTTCGCCTGCCTCCTGCAAATGCGGAGGCTTTGCGCCTATCACTCCGACAAGCTCCTCCTTTGCATGGACGACCACTTCCGCCGAAGGCAGTATGCGGGCATCGACTCCGCCGACATTTATAAAGCTTAAAAATCCCCTCTCATCTATCCCGCTCACCATCAAACCGATCTCATCGCAGTGAGCCTCTATCATGACCTTCTTGGCATTCTTTTTCCCGCATCGCTTCACGGCAATAACGCTGCCGAGATTATCGGTTACCACCTCGTCTGCATACGGACGGAACAAGTCGGCGATTTTATCCGTTATCCTGTATTCCTGTCCCGATATTGCCCGCATATCGCTTAACGTTCTCAATATATCTTTCATTTTCGCTCTTCCTTAAAGGCGGTTTACCAGCTCTTTAAACAGGTTCCCGCGTTCCATAAAATTAGCAAACATATCAAAACTCGTGCTGGCAGGGGAAAGCACGACAATATCTCCCGGCTTTGCCTTTTTAGCCGCAGTTTGTACGACTTCCTCATACGTACTGCAGTGTATTATCTCAACATCATCAGCCCGGTTCGTCTTTTTTACCGCTTCTTCTATTTTCCCCGCTGTTGCCCCTATCAAAATAAGCGTCTTTACATGGTCTGCAATCGCAGGGCCTACCTCGTCATACGGTATACCCTTATCCTTTCCGCCGGCTATCATTATTACCTTTTGCTTGAATACTGCTAAAGTATTTATCGTCCTGTTGGGGCTTGAATCTATCGAACTATTGTAATACTTCACGCCGCCGACCTCACGCACCAGCTCTATCCGATGCTCAACACCGCCGAAATTTTTCGCTGTATCGACTATGACCTCATCCGGCACAAGTCCCTCAACTGCGCCTATAGCGGCCATGTAATTTTCCACGTTGTGCATCCCCGGTATCTTTATATCGCAAATGTTCAGCACACGTTCGCCATTTCTCGTTATCCAGTCGCCGTCAAGCCATATATCGGCTTTTTCACGCCGTGAAAAATACACCACATCGCCGCAGGCCTTTTTGCCGAGCTTTTGTGTAACCTCGTTGTCAAGGTTTGTAATTAACCTGTCTCCCGGCTTTTGGTAGCGCATGATGTTTACTTTTGCGTCAATATATTCCTCGTAATCCTTGTGCATATCGAGATGGTTGGGGCTTATATTCGTGATAACAGCTATATGCGGGGATTTTCTCATCGTATGCAGCTGGAAGCTGGACAGCTCCAGTACAACGTAATCCTCAGCCGCCATACTGCCCGCATCGGTCAGAAGCGGATTGCCGATATTACCGCCAAGCCACGTGCGATAGCCTGCATCGGTAAGCATTTTGTGGATAAGCGTCGTAGTTGTGGTCTTTCCGTCACTGCCGGTAACGGCTATTATGGTTGACGGACACACGTCGAAGAATACCTCCATTTCCGACGTTACCACAGCCCCTCTTTTGCGAGCCTCGCAAAGCTGGGGTACATCGTATCTTAAACCCGGCGTTTTATATATAATATCTCCGCTTATAGCGTCAAGATACCCGTCTCCGAGGGAAAATTCCACGCCAAGCCCGGCAAATTCTTCATATACCTCCCCCAGCTGCTCTTTCGTCCTCTTGTCGCAGGCCTGAACCTTTGCTCCGTTTTCGCACAAAAATCTTATAAGCGGACGGTTGCTGACACCTATTCCAATAACCGTTATCCTGCTTCCGTCAAGAGAATTCTTCCATTCCTCAAATTTTGTCATATTCTCCTCCTATTCCCTTACATTCCAAAAGAGGCCATTGCAACCTGCAACGGCCTCTTTCCTGTTATCATTCTTCTACGTCTATAGGAGCTTCAACTTCCACATCGGGGTCTGTCGAATAAACAAGAACCTCTTCAGCGGTATCTTCAGGAGCAGCTTCCTTTTCAACCGGCTTTTCCTCCTGCTTCGGTTCAAGCAGTGCACGGATGCTCAGGCTGATCTTCTTTTCGTCCCAATTTACATCGGTTATCTTAGCGTCAACCTCCTGGCCTATCTCCAAAACATCCTCGGGCTTGCCGATTCTTCTGTCAGCTATCTGGGAAATATGGATAAGACCGTCAACGCTCGGCATTATCTCTGCAAATGCGCCGAACGGCAGCATTCTTACTATCTTAACCTTTACAACATCGCCGATATTGTACTTCTTCTGGGCAATCACCCAAGGATTATCCTCTGCCTTCTTGAAGCCGAGGGAAATCTTGTTTGCTTCCCTGTTCATATCCTTGATGTATACATCGAGCAGGTCGCCTTCCTTAACGACTTCCGACGGATGCTTTATCTTGTTCCAGCTCAACTCGCTGATGTGAACAAGTCCGTCTACGCCGCCTATATCAACGAACGCACCGAAAGATGTAAGGGATTTTACAACGCCCTGATAATGCTTGCCGATTTCAGCCTCTGCCCAGAACTTCTCTTCTCTTTCCTTTCTCTGTGCCTCAAGAATAACTCTTACAGAGCCAACAACTCTTTTGCGTCTTTCATCTATTTCAATTATCTTGTAAGCAACTTCCTGACCTACAAGAGTTGACAGATCCTGGATGAATCTCTCAGAAGCCTGTCTTGCGGGGATGAACACCTGCGAACCCTCTGTCAGCACGATAACGCCGCCCTTAACAGCCTTTATAACCTTACCGGTCATTGTCTCGCCGTTTTCATATGCAGCCTTTATCTTATTCCAGCTTTCCATAGCAACAAGCTTCTTTCTGGAAAGCACAACCTTGCCCTCGCCGTCATTTACGCCTACAACGTAAACACGGATCGGATCGCCCGGTTTTACAACATCCTGGGGTCTTACGGTCGGGTCGTCTGTCAGCTGATCGGCAGAAAGCTGGCCGTTATACTTATATCCGCCCAAATCAACGATAACTTCGTTGTTGCGAACGTCTACTACAGTGCCATCCACGATATCTCCATTATTTAAAGTTAAAGGCTTCCCTTCTTCGTATTGAGCCAGCAACTCCGCAAAGCTCTCTCCGTTTTTCAAATTTTCATCCATAGCTTCAATTACCTCCTCGATAATACGACTTGGCGTGGATGCACCTGCCGTAATACCTATCTTTTTATTATTTTTATATATTCTTTGAGGAATATCCTCAAAAGTTTCAATATGGATCGTATCCGGGCAGCTGTTTTTTGATATTTCATACAGCTTTGCCGTATTGGAACTTTCACGCCCGCCGATAACGATCATCATATCCGATTCCTTCGCCAGCTTATCAGCTTCTGTCTGGCGATTTCTCGTTGCACTACATATTGTATCAAAAACTATAGTGTTTTTGCAAGTTTTTTTTATAATTTTTACGATTTGCACAAAAATTTCTTTTTTTATTGTGGTTTGTGCTACAATACATACCTCTTTTCCTGCCAAACTGCGGAGTTTTTCCTCATCAGCCTCATATATAATGAACGCCGAATCCCCGCACCAGCCGTTTATACCCTTCACCTCGGGATGGTTTTCATCACCCACAATAACGATCGAATACCCTTTATGGTAATACTCATCAACTATTTTGTGAATCTTTTCAACAAACGGGCAGGTAAGATCTATATATCCGCCCGGATGCTCCTTGAGCTTGTCGGTAATACTCCGCCCCACTCCGTGCGTCCTTATAACCGCTGTGATCTCAGGCGGTATTTCCTCAGGCGAGCCGTAGGCGTAAACACCCTTGCTCTCCAAATCCCCAACGACCTGCGGGTTATGGATTATAGGTCCGAGCGTAGCCAGCTTTTCCCCGGCTTCGACTCTTTTGTAGACCTCGTCTACCGCACGCTTTACGCCGTAACAAAAGCCTGCTGTTTTTGCTACTTTTATCATTGTACTTTTAGTCCTCTTACTGTATTTAAGATAGAATCGGCTATGGCCTGCAGCTCCTCATTCGACTGCTTTTTCCCATAATACTGGCTGAGTGTTATGGGCTTGCCGTATGTAACGGTGATTTTGCTCATCCAGCTGTATTCGCCGGAGATGTATACCGGCACAACCGGAACCTCCGCCTTTATCGCAAACAGCGCCACACCGGTCTTTGCTTTTGCCGGAGGGGCGTTTTTCTTTGCTCTGTGTCCCTCAGGGAACATCAGCATCACCCTGCCGCCCCGCAAAATGCTCATAGCCGCCTTATATGCCCCCACATCGCCTGCACCGCGCTTTATGGGGAACGCCCCCAGCGCCGTTATAAGCGCTGCGAACAGCTTGTTTTTAAAAAGCTCTATCTTCGCCATAAACGTCAGCTGTCTCGGGCAGGTAAGCCCTGCCATCACCACATCCCAGTTGCTCCTGTGGTTGACCGCAAGTATCATCCCTCCCTCAGAAGGGATGTTTTCCTTTCCAACCGCCTTTATGCGAAAAACAAGATGCAGAAAAACCCATACTATCGCCTTTGCAGCGCTGTAAAACATTTAGGACACCTCCGCTTTTTTAGCTTCAACAAGCGTCATTATCTTCTCGATAGCCTCCTCGAGAGTATCATCTGTAGTGTCCACCAAAACCGCATCCTCCGCCTGCCTCAGCGGGGCAAAATCACGGTTCATGTCGTTTTCATCACGTGCAACTATATCTCGGTATATATCGTCAAATGAACAGTCGACGCCTTTTTCCAAAAGCTCATCATATCTGCGCTTAGCTCTCGCCTTTGCAGAAGCCGTAAGATATATCTTAAGCTCCGCATCCGGCAGAACATACGTGCCTATATCCCGTCCATCCATTATCACATTCGCTCCGGCTGCAATCCTCTGCTGAAGTTCCACCAATTTCAGCCGCACCGCCGGTATCACCGCCACGGCCGACGCCCCTTTGGATACCTCCTCGGTTCGTATCAGTCCCGTAACGTCCTCGCCGTTTAAAAATATCAGCTGAGCATCGCTTGAATGTTTTATCTCTATCGAAATATCACAAAGCGCTGCTTCTATCGCTTCCACTGAACGAAAGCCGTTTCTTATCATATAAAGTGCGACCGCACGGTACATAGCCCCGGTATCAATATATATAAGCCCCTGCTTTTGGGCAACGCTTTTGGATATCGTGCTCTTTCCGGCTCCTGCCGGTCCGTCAACAGCCACTCTAAGCATTTGCAAATCTCCTTTGCCTACTTTTTAACCCACATTTT
>DBQZ01000067.1:11061-15582 GCA_002305435.1 Clostridiales bacterium UBA1381 | reverse complement strand
TTTAAAAATGTATAAAAATGACCACTTTTACCGCTTCAGCTGCCACTTTGTCATATTATATTGACTTTTTGTATTTTTTATGTATAATATTTCTTGAAGAACGGGGGGGATCGGATATGCCCGTTCTTCTGCCGAAAGATGAGTGGTTACAATACATGAGCGTGTGTATCAGAGCTTATGGTTCTAAATACACCCGTTCCCCCAGCTGACCTTTATAAAAGGTACAGCTTCAAAGGAGTCCTTTAAGGGTTGGACTCCTTTTTTTACGTTCAGGATGGAATTTCAAGCGTTATCCGTCCTATCTTTGCGCCTCTGAGTTCATCCATAACCACATTCGCCGCTCTCTCTGTATCAACCTCGCCGCCAGAAATCACAAAGCCTCGCTTTTTAGCTATCATCTCTAAAATCTCGTATCCAGCAAGCTCAGCAACGCCATCAAGTTTATACCGTGTGCAAAGCTCGGCAGCATAGTTGTCTCTGAGATATTCCAAAAGCGAATAGGATAAAAGCTCGATATTTATTATCTCATCCTTTATCGCTCCCGTATATGCCAGCCTTTCGGCCACTGTCTGATCTTCAAACTTCGGCGGCAGAATCCCCGGCGTATCCAAAAGCTCCGCCCCGCCGGCTGCCTTTATCCACTGCTTTCCCTTTGTAACACCGGGACGGTCACCCGTTTTTGCGCTTGCTTTTTTCGATATTCTGTTTATAAGGCTCGACTTGCCGACATTCGGTATTCCTACCATCATCAGCTTTAGTGAGCGTGAAAGCCCTTTTTGAGCGTCCTTTTCTGTTTTTTGGCTTACAAGCGATTTTGCCGCCGGAACAACTCCCGCAATCCCAGCGCCGGTCGCACAGCTCACCGGATGCACTTTAAGTCCCTGCTCGCCGTACCATTTTATCCACTGCTGTGTCCTGTCGGGATCTGCAAGATCCGCCTTATTCATGACAAGCAGCCTCGGTTTTGATTTTACAATATCGTCAAAGCAGGGATTTCGCCCCGAAAACGGTATCCTTGCATCAAGTATCTCTACCACTACATCTATAAGCCGCAGGTTTTCCTCAATAAGCCTGCGTGTCTTAGCCATATGCCCAGGGTACCACTGCAAATTCATCGTATCCTCCGTTATCTTGTAAATCCAATCTTGTCAAACGGCATTATGCGTATCTGCGATTTGCCCATAACCGCCTCATAAGGCACCTGTCCAAGCTGCGACGAACGGCTGTCCTGGCTGTTTTCCCGGTTGTCTCCCATTACGAATAAACAGTCCTCCTCAACGACCTGCGGGAACTCAACTGTGCTGTCACGCTTTGTTGTAATGCCTGTACAGTACGGTTCGTCAAGCGGCTGACCGTCCACGTAAACCTTGTTGTCGTGTATATCGACCGTCTGACCGGGCAGGGCGATTATACGCTTCACATAATATTTCGGCTTCAGCTCCTCAGGCATCGTAAAGCGCAGCTTTATTTTGGAAAACAAATCAAGCTCTTCCTCGCCCTCAGACGCTGCCAAAAGGTCGTAATATTCCTCACGATCCTTATAATTGGAATCAAGAATTATTATATCGCCCTGAGCCGGCTCATAGCCGAGCTTTGTTATTATCAGCTTATCATTGTCCTCAAGGGTATGGATCATGCTGCTGCCGTCAACACGTACAAAATCCAGCACGAACGTTTTTATAAGCAAGGCTGCCGTAACGGCGATGATAATGGTGTACACCCACTCAAACGTTTCCCGCTTCCAGCTGGTTTTTTTCTTAGCAGTTTCCTGTTCGTTTCCCATTTTCCGATCGCTCCTTTACAATTTATATAATATTATTTAACAGTTTGTTAAAAATTCATTGTAATAAGGAAAAAACGGGACAAAAGTTGTCCCGTTAAGAAATCATATCTTTTCCTTAACTTTAGCAGCCTTACCGACTCTGTCACGCAGGTAGTAGAGCTTAGCACGTCTAACTTTACCTTTTCTCGATACTTCGATCTTCTCAATGTTAGGCGAGTTTACAGGCCATGTCTTCTCCACGCCTACGCCGTAGGAAACACGTCTTACGGTAAAGGTTGCGGAAATTCCTCCGCCCTGCTTTTTGATGATCGTACCCTCAAACATCTGGGTTCTTGTACGGTTACCCTCTGTTATTCTCTGGTAAACCTTAACGTTGTTACCGATTACCAGCTCCGGCAGATCTGTTCTTATTTGGTCTTTTGTCAGTGCATTCATGATTTCGGTTGAATTCATATCAGCATCCTCCTTTATAATCATAGACATTCGTGCCGACCAAGGCAGAGGACTGTCCGTAATAACCATATAAGTATACCACACTTTTTTTTGGATTGCAAGTATTATTTTGATGTTTTTTGAAAAAAAGTTCAAGTAATTATTTGTCCAAATTATACATATACATGGTACAAAACCCGAAACAGGTGACATTTAATGAAATTTAAAACGATAGTCATTACACGGCGCAAAATCGCCGCCGCAGTTTTAGCAGCAGCTGCCATTGCAGCCGCCGCAGCTGCGGTGTGCTTTTTTAAATACACCACAAGCGCCGAGAGCGTATTCCTCCACGCAGCCTCCGTGCCGATTTTAAAAAGCGAGCTCTCAGACGGCAGCAACAGCAGTATATCTCCGGTTTCGTATATCCGCCGCCTGCTTGCGCCCGAGAGCATACTTAGGAGCTATTCTGCCGTATTCCCCGACTCCACCGCTGCGCCCTCCTTGCAGCCCGCCACCGCTGCGCCGCAGGAATCATCTCCGCCGCCGACGGCCGCACCTACACCGGAGCCGACACCCACCCCCGCTCCTACAGCCACACCTTATGCGGAGCCGGTGAAAAACTCCTCCGGCATGAAGATAAACAACGCAACAAAATTCCCCGCCGACCTTTCCGAAGCCGCATCACGGTCGTTGTCGTTTACCAAAGGAGACGGGCCCCTTGTGCTTATAATGCACACGCATACAACCGAAAGCTATATAGACTCAGCCGCCCAAAACAGCGACAGAAGCACCGACAGCTCTAAAAATATGATAGCAATAGGCGAGGAAATTGCAGCCGTACTCGAACAAAACGGCATCAGCACTGTACACGATACAACTGTCCACGACTATCCCTCATATAACGGGGCCTACACAAGGGCAATGGCTACGATAAAAGCCAATCTGGAAAAGTACCCCTCAATCCAGATTGTACTTGACGTCCACCGTGACGGTCTCGTAAAGGCGGACGGCACCAAGCTCAAGGTCGTATGCGACATAGACGGCAAGCAAACAGCCCAGACAATGCTCGTCGTAGGCACGAACGGTCTCGGCCTCTCCCACGGCAACTGGAAAGAAAACCTCACCTTCGCCGCAAAAATACAAAAGAAAGCTTGCCAGGATTTCCCTGATCTCATGCGTCCCTTAAACCTGCGTGAGGAGCGGTTTAACCAACACCTCACAAAAGGCAGCCTGATCCTTGAAATAGGCAGCAACGGAAATACAATGGCCGAGGCAAAGCTCGGCGCTTCAAAATTAGCCTCAGCCATAGCAGATGTTATAAACGAGGAGGTTTCATAACAAAGACTGCCGCAGCCAAAACCGACTGCGGCAGTTATTTTTTAATCGAGCTTTAACACGGACATAAACGCCTCCTGCGGAACCTCCACAGTACCCACCTGACGCATACGTTTCTTGCCCTCTTTCTGCTTTTCCAGAAGCTTCTTCTTTCTTGTTATATCTCCGCCGTAGCATTTGGCAAGCACGTCCTTACGCAGGGCACGCACTGTTTCACGGGCAATTATCTTAGAGCCTATGGCCGCCTGTATCGGCACCTCGAACAGCTGGCGTGGTATGGATTCCTTCAGCTTTTCAGCCATCCTGCGTCCACGTGCATACGCCTTGTCCTTATGCACGATAAACGACAGTGCGTCAACCAATTCCCCATTCAAAAGAATGTCAAGCTTCACAAGCTCCGACGGCTGATAACCGCTCAGCTCATAGTCAAAGGAGGCATAGCCCTTTGTGCGTGATTTCAAAGCGTCGAAGAAGTCGTATACGATCTCATTGAGCGGAAGTTCGTAATGCAGCTGGGCACGTGTTTCTTCCATATATGTCATGTTCTTGAACACGCCCCGACGCTCCTGGCATAATTCCATAACGTTTCCTACAAACTCCGTCGGCGACATTATCGTTGCGCTTACGACCGGCTCCTCCATATGCTCTATCTCCGCCGGGTCGGGAAGGTTTGCGGGATTGTCACACCATACCATTTCCCCGTTCGTCTTATACACCTTGTATATAACGCTCGGTGCAGTCGTAACAAGATCAAGGTCGTATTCCCTCTCCAGTCTCTCCTGTATGACCTCCATATGCAAAAGCCCTAAAAATCCGCAGCGAAAACCAAAGCCAAGAGCAGCCGAAGTCTCAGGCTCGAACATGAGTGAAGCATCGTTTAACTGCAGCTTTAAAAGCGCCTCCTTAAGATCCTCATAATGCGCCCCGTCTGCCGGATATATACCGCAGTAAACCATCGGGTTGACCTTTTT
>DBQZ01000067.1:5187-10980 GCA_002305435.1 Clostridiales bacterium UBA1381 | reverse complement strand
GTCTGCATCATGCGTATCCTGTCACCGGCTTTCAGTCCGCCTTCTTTGACACGCACATACACTATAACCCCACGGTAGCTGTCATAGTAGGAATCGAATATCAGCGCTTTTAACGGAGCGTCCTCGTCCCCCTCAGGCGCCGGTATCTTGTTTACAATTTCCTCAAGCACATCCTCCACATTAAGCCCTGTCTTTGCCGATATTAACGGGGCGTCCTCTGCCGGTATGCCTATTACATCCTCTATTTCATGGATAACAGCTTCCGGCTGAGCCGAGGGCAGATCTATCTTGTTTACAACCGGCACTACTTCAAGGTCATGGTCGATTGCAAGATAGGTGTTGGCAAGGGTCTGCGCCTCTATCCCTTGAGAAGCATCCACAACAAGTATCGCCCCCTCACAGGCAGCAAGGCTTCGTGATACCTCGTAATTAAAGTCGACATGACCCGGAGTATCTATGAGGTTTAGAGTATAATCTCCGTCCTGGCGTTTGTACTTAAGCCTTACGGCGTGAGCCTTTATCGTTATACCTCTCTCACGCTCAAGATCCATGTTATCAAGGAGCTGTTCCTCCATATCACGCTCAGAGACCTCGCCCGTAAGCTCCAAAAGCCGGTCGGCAAGCGTGGATTTTCCATGGTCGATATGCGCTATTATGCAAAAATTTCTTATCTTTTCCTGTCTGGAATTTGGCATTAAATTTCGTTCCTTTCAAAATAACGGCTACCGCTATTATATCAGCTATTCAAAAAAAAGTCAATTTCTTTATAAAAAAATCTTGACAAATAAAGTTAGCTGTGGTAAACTATATCTGCAGGTTAGGAAAGTCTAACCATTTTTTAACCGTGCCAGTTAGCAATGGCTACAAGGATTTTGCAAGGAGGATATAATGATGCCGTTATCTATGCTGAACATTGGTGAGAGCAAAAGGGTAGTAAAAATCAATGGTAACGATAAAACCCGGAAATTCCTGGAAAATCTCGGCTTTGTCGAAGGCAGCGAGGTGTCTGTAGTCTCAGAAATTGCAGGCAATATGATCGTTACTATAAAAGATGCAAGAGTAGCGATTGACCGAGCTATGGCTAACCGAATTATGGTCTGAAGGAAGGAAAGGAATCATGAGAACACTCAAAAACGTAAACGTCGGCGAAACCGTGTCAGTGGCAAAGCTCTCAGGTACGGGCGCTGTAAAGCGTCGTATCATGGATATGGGTATTACCAAGGGCACCAAAATCTACGTGCGCAAGCTCGCACCGCTTGGTGATCCGGTAGAAGTCACAGTTCGCGGATATGAGCTGTCCATAAGGAAAGCAGATGCCGAAATGATTGAGGTTGAATAAGGAAGCTGTGCTTCCTGAATTTTTTTAAATTGTGGTTAGCGTTTTCTAACCACTTATAGCGGGAGGAAGAAGAAAAATGGCAATTAAGATTGCGTTGGCCGGAAACCCCAACTCCGGAAAAACAACGATGTTCAACGCCCTCACCGGTTCCAACCAGTTCGTCGGAAACTGGCCGGGCGTTACTGTAGAAAAGAAGGAAGGTAAGCTAAAAGGCAATAAAGATGTAGCAATAATGGACCTTCCGGGTATTTACTCGCTTTCACCTTATACATTGGAAGAGGTTGTAGCACGTAATTACCTTATCAACGAGCGTCCCGATGCGATAATCAACATAGTAGACGGAACAAACCTTGAGAGAAACCTCTACCTCACCACACAGCTGGCTGAGCTTGGGATACCGATGGTTATGGCCGTAAACATGATGGACGTTGTTAACAAAAACGGCGACGTTATAAATTTTGACAAACTGGGCAAAAAGCTCGGCTGTCAGGCAATGCCGATTTCGGCATTAAAGGGCACAGGCATCAAGGAAGCCGCCGAAAAAGCGGTTCATCTTGCAAAGCAGAAAGCTGTAAGCGGTTATGCACATTCATTCTCTAAAGAGGTTGAAGAATATCTTGATGAAATAGCCTCAAGAATAGATGTTCCCGAGGAACAGAAGAGGTTTTATGCCGTAAAGCTGTTCGAGCGTGACGACAAGATAGGAGATCTGCTCTCATCTATCCCCAACGTTTCCGACGTTATTGAAAAAGCGGAAGCTGCTATGGACGATGATACAGAAAGCATTATCACAAATGAGAGATATACATATATCGCTTCTATTATTAAAGACTGTTACAAGAAGAAACACGCCGGAAAGCTCTCTGTTTCCGACAAAATCGACCGCGTCGTAACAAACCGCTGGCTGGCACTGCCTATATTTGCGGTCGTAATGTTTATCGTATACTATGTTTCTGTAACAACGGTCGGAACATGGGCTACCGACTGGGCGAACGACGGTCTTTTCGGAGACGGCTTCCACCTGCTCAGCATCGGCAAGTCGCAGTATGAAGAAGCAGTCGGCGAATATGATACAGAGCAGCTTAAGATAGAATCTTTCCTTGAGGCTGCCGATTCAGCCGGCATAGATACAACCGCTATCGGCGAGACGCTTGAGGCTGAAGAGCCGGACGAGGCTGTTATATCTGCCTTCCTTGCAGAAACAGCAGCAGTCACAGCCGAGGCTGAAGTTGAAAACGAAGACGGCGAAATAGAAGAGGTAATACCGGTTGCTTCCAGCGACTTCGAGGCGGCTTTGGCAGCAGAAGAGCCTGACCCTGCCGACTTCGGCGTATGGGTACCGGGTATACCGGTGGCTGTTGAAAGCGCTCTCACAGCCCTTGGCACTTCCGATTGGCTGAACGGCCTTATCCTTGACGGTATAGTAGGCGGTGTTGGAGCTGTACTCGGCTTCGTTCCCCAGATGCTTGTCCTGTTCATATTCCTGGCATTCCTCGAATCCTGCGGATATATGGCAAGAATCGCATTTATAATGGACCGTATATTCAGGAAATTCGGTCTTTCTGGTAAATCATTCATACCTATTCTTATCGGTACAGGCTGCGGCGTTCCCGGAGTTATGGCTTCAAGAACCATAGAGAATGAACGTGACAGACGAATGACTATCATGACAACGACATTCATCCCGTGCGGCGCAAAGCTTCCGATAATTGCCCTTATCTCCGGAGCGTTGTTTGACGGCGCATGGTGGGTTGCTCCAAGCGCCTACTTCGTTGGTATCGCAGCGATAATCGTTTCGGGTATCATCCTTAAGAAAACAAAGATGTTCGCCGGAGACCCCGCCCCCTTCGTTATGGAGCTTCCGGCATACCACTGGCCTACAGTTGGTACGGTTCTGCGCAGCATGTGGGAGCGCGGCTGGTCATTTATTAAGAAGGCCGGAACTATAATTCTTCTTTCCTCCATACTTCTCTGGTTCCTGCAGGGCTTCGGCTTCGAGGACGGCAGCTTCGGTATGGTAGAAGATCTGAACAACTCTGTTCTTGCAAGCATCGGCAGCGTTATCGCTCCTATATTCGCTCCTTTGGGCTGGGGCGACTGGAAGGCAACAGTTGCAGCTATTACAGGACTTATCGCCAAAGAAAACGTTGTTGGTACGTTCGGTATCCTCTACGGCTTCGGCGAGGTTGCAGAGGACGGCGTAGAATTCTGGGGTATGATGGCTTCGAGCTTCACAGGTCTTGCAGCATACTCGTTCCTGGTATTCAACCTTCTGTGCGCACCGTGCTTTGCCGCTATGGGCGCTATCAAGCGGGAAATGAACAATGCTAAGTGGACGTGTTTCGCTATAGGCTATCAGACAATATTTGCATATGCAATTTCGCTGTGCATTTATCAGATAGGCTCGCTGTTTACAGGTCATTTCGGTATAGGCACTGTAGTTGCAATAGCGATCGTTATCGCTCTTATATACCTCTTGGTAAGACCGTATAAGGAAAGCGACAAGCTGACTATAAATTCAAGAGCAATGAAAGCATAAGAGGTGCAGTTTATGTTTGCTACTGTTATAATAACACTTCTGCTCTGTGCAGTGGTGGCGCTGGTAGTACGCAGCTTGATAAAAAACAAAAAAGAAGGGAAAAGTTCCTGCGGAGGCGGGTGTTCACACTGCGCCTTATCAGGGAAATGCCATAAGCATTAAGGGTTGTTAACTCTGCCCCCTCAAAAGACGGCTTCTTCTCCTTTTGGAGAGTTGCCGTCTTTTTCTTTACACAAAAATTTTTCCGATTTTTCGCAAAACTGATTGCAAACACAGATTTTATGTGATATAATATGCTGGTATTAGTTTGCACAGGTGTTCCCTGTGAGAAAGGTCGTGATTCGATGGGCAATAATAAAATCACCCTCTACGGATTCAACAATCTTACAAAAACGCTCAGCTTCAGCATTTATGATGTTTGCTACGCCAAAACCGAACGTGAGCAGCAGGATTATATCGCCTATATAGACGGGCAGTATAATTCCGAACGTCTCACAAAGATACTCTGCTCCGTCACCGAAATGATCGGGGCTACGGTGCTTAATATATCAAAGCAGGATTATGAACCTCAGGGCGCTTCGGTAAATATCTTGATAGCGGAAAAAGAGCTTTCAGAGGAGTCGATAGACCCCTCCTGCAATCACGGCAAGCTTCCCCCGCTGCAGCATGAAACCGTCCATGCGCATCTGGATAAAAGCCACGTTACAGTGCACACTTTCCCGGAATATCATCCGGACAACGCAATATCCACCTTCCGTGTGGATATAGACGTTTCCACCTGCGGCACAATCTCCCCGCTAAACGCCCTCGATTTTCTAATCGGCAGCTTTGACTCGGATATAATAACCATAGATTACCGTGTGCGTGGCTTTACAAGAGATATGCAGGGGAAGAAATATTTCATCGACCACGATATTAAATCCATACAGGATTATATATCGCTTGATACGCTTACAAAGTACGATGCTATAGACGTTAATGTATATCAGTCAAACATCTTCCACACAAAGATGCTTATAAAAGAAATAGAGCTGCAAAACTATCTCTTTAATACCGACGTTTATGAACTGCCGCCACAGAAAAGACTGCTTATCACAGATCAGCTCCGTCAGGAAATGATAGAGATATTCAGCGGTATGAACGTATATTCCCATATTTAGGAGGCGATCTTAATGGATCAGTCAAATGCGCCTATATACGAGGCGCTGCTTCGCCATAAAAAGAACCGTGTCGTCCAGCTTGACGTTCCCGGTCACAAAGGCGGCCGCGGAAATAAGGAGCTGCGTGACTTTCTCGGCAAGGATTGCCTGAAAGTCGATGTAAATTCAATGAAACCGCTCGATAACCTCTGCCATCCCACCGGCGTTATCCGCCAGGCGGAGATATTGACAGCGGAAGCCTTCGGGGCGGGAAGCGCATTTTTTATCGTAAACGGCACCACCGCTTCCGTGCAGGCAATGATAATGGCCTCCTGCAAGCGTGGCGAAAAGATCATAATGCCCCGAAACGTCCACCGCAGCGCAATAAACGCCCTCGTCGTCTGCGGAGCCGTACCGGTATACGTAAATCCCGGAGTAAACAAACGGCTCGGCATACCGCTTGGAATGAAGCTTGAGGATGTACGCCGTGCTATAGAGGAAAACCCCGATGCTAAGGCGGTTCTTGTAAATAATCCCACCTATTACGGCATCTGCTCGGATCTTCGCTCAATAGTAAAGCTTGCCCACGAGCACGGTATGCTTGTACTTGTTGACGAGGCGCACGGCACGCATTTTTATTTCGGCGAGGATCTTCCCGTATCTGCCATGGCGGCAGGAGCGGATATGGCGGCCGTCAGCATCCACAAGACCGGCGGTTCGCTTACTCAAAGCTCTTTCCTTTTATGTGCCGATACCGTCCATGCCGGCTATGTCCG
>DBQZ01000067.1:1678-5077 GCA_002305435.1 Clostridiales bacterium UBA1381 | reverse complement strand
ACTTTGATTCGACAAAGCTGTCAATACACACACGTGATGTCGGTCTTGCGGGAATAGAGGTGTACGACCTCTTGCGTGACGAATACGGCATACAGATAGAGTTTGGCGATATAGGCAATATTTTAGCGATCGTTTCAGCCGGAGACAGGGCTTTGGAGATAGAACGCTTCATCTCCTCCCTGTCCGATATAAAGCGGCTTTACTCAAAGGACAAAGCGGGAATGCTCGATCACGAATACATCGACCCTGTAGTAAAGCTGCTGCCGCAGGACGCTTTCTACGCCGATAAACTTAAGGTACCGATAAGCGAAAGCAAGGGCAAAATCTGCGGCGAATTTGTTATGTGCTATCCCCCCGGAATACCGATACTTGCGCCGGGAGAAATGATAACCCAGGATATTCTCGATTACATCGCCTATGCCAAGGAAAAGGGCTGCGTGCTTACCGGTACTGAGGATATGCGCATTGAAAATATCAATATTGTATGTGAAAGGACTTGAGAATCATGGATTTGTGGTTCACGGAAAATCATACAAAAGGGCTTAAATTTACAATAAAGGTGGACAGGCATTTATATTCGGAAAAGAGCTATTACCAGCAGATCGACATCTTCGACACGACCGAATTCGGCCGTATGCTTGTGCTTGACGGCTGTGTAATGATAACCGAAAAGGACGAATTTATGTATCACGAGATGATCGTCCACGTTCCCATGGCTGTAAACCCCGACATAAAACGTGTACTCGTTATCGGCGGCGGGGACGGCGGAGCTGTGAGGGAGCTTTGCCGCTATCCCTCGATAGAGCATATAGATATGGTGGAAATCGACGAAATGGTCGTAAACGCCTGCCGCAAATATATCCCGCAGACGACCTGCGCACTTGACGACCCACGGCTTTCTATACATTATGAGGACGGGCTGCCGTTCGTAAGAAAAACAGAGGATAAGTACGATCTTATGATTGTCGATTCAACCGACCCCTTCGGCCCCGGCGAGGGGCTCTTTACGAGGGAGTTTTACGGCAACTGCTATAAAGCACTCACAGACAACGGCATACTTGTCAACCAGCATGAGAGCGCCTGCTATGATGAATACGCCGAATCAATGGAGCTTACCCATAAAAAGCTCAAGCGTGTATTCCCCGTAGCCACCGTGTATACGGTACAGATACCGACGTACCCTTCTGGTATATGGTACTTTGGCTTCGCCTCAAAGGGGCTGCATCCCCTGCGTGATATGCAGGCGGACAGATGGAACAGCCTTGGTTTTAAAACCCGTTATTATAACACCGATATACACAGGGCTTCATTCGCCCTGCCTAATTTTGCAAAGGAGCTGCTTAAAGATTGAAAGAAAACGTACACACTTTTATCGGCTGTGACAATTCGTATGAAGAAAGCCGCATAGTCATCTTCGGCGCACCGTACGACTGCACAACCTCGTTTCGCCCCGGCACCCGCTTTGCATCCTCTGTAATGCGCAGTGAAAGCTTCGGCATAGAAACGTACAGCCCATATCTCGACCGTGATCTTGAGGATATTCCCGTATTTGATTCCGGCGATTTGGAGCTGAGGTTCGGCGGCCCCGAAAGCGCCCTTTGTGATATAGAAGAACATTCATCAAAGATACTCTCGGACGGGAAAATCCCCTGCATGATAGGCGGCGAGCATCTTGTGACTCTTGGGGCAGTCAGGGCGGCGGTGAAAAAATATCCCAGACTTCATATAATCCATTTTGACGCCCATGCGGATTTGAGGGATGAATATCTCGGGCAGCATCTTTCACACGCCTGTGTTATGCGCCGCTGTCACGACCTTGTCGGCGATGGCCGCATATTCCAATTCGGTATCCGCTCAGGCGACAGAAGCGAGTTTGAATTTGCCAAAACCCATGTATACCAGCACAAGTTTGACCTTGCAACACTGGAGGAGACAATAGCCGCATTAAATGACGAACCGGTCTATTTCACGCTCGACCTTGACGTTCTTGACCCCTCCATTTTCCCTGGCACAGGCACGCCGGAGGCCGGAGGAGTCTCCTTCCGTGAATTAAACTATGCGATACAGCTTTTAGAGCCGCTTAATATCGTAGGCTTTGATATTAACGAGCTCTCCCCGCATTATGACCAGAGCGGGGTATCAACGGCCGTTGCCTGCAAGCTGCTGAGGGAACTGCTTTTGATAATCCACAAATAATACACGAGGTAAAAATAATGGAAAAGGAAAATATGCTTGCCGGAAAACTCTACGACCCGTCCGACTCCGAGCTTAAAAAACTGTCCGGGCGTGCACACCGGCTGTCTAAAGAATACGGCGATACTCCTGAAGAGGATACAAAACGCAAGCAGGAGCTGCTTGACGCCCTCCTCCCCAACAAGGGCGAGGGCTGCTATCTGCAGGCGCCGGTATATTTCGACTACGGCGTAAATACCTTTGTCGGCGACCATTTCTATGCAAACTTTAATCTGACAGTCCTCGACAGCTGTCCGGTACACATAGGCAATGATGTTATGATGGGGCCAAACTGTTCAATAGTTACACCTATTCATCCTATGGTAGCCGAAGAACGCCGGACAAGAAAACGTGAAAACGGCGAGTTTTTCGATTTGGAATATGCCGCCCCGATAACGATCGGCAATGACTGCTGGCTTGCAAGCAATGTGGTCCTATGCGCCGGAGTAACAATCGGCGACGGCTGCGTAATAGGCGCAGGCAGCGTTGTTACAAGAGATATACCGCCCGGTTCGTTCGCAGCCGGAAACCCCTGCCGTGTTATACGCAAAATAACTGAGGCTGACAGCCTGAGAAATAAACCTGCGATACTCGCAGATAAAAAGGAGGAGCTTTGAATATGGGAAAAGCATTGATTATAGGCGCCGGCGGTGTGGCCGGAGTTGCAGCCCACAAGTGCTGCCAGAATTGGGAAGTATTTGACGAGCTGTGCATAGCCAGCCGCACAAAATCCAAATGCGACGCATTAAAGGAAAAACTCGACGGTGGAAAAACAAAGGTTACAACAGCACAGGTAAACGCTGACGATACACAGGAGCTTATTGCCCTTATCGAGCGTGAGAAGCCCGATATCGTTATAAACCTCGCCCTGCCTTATCAGGATTTGACGATAATGGATGCCTGCCTTGCCACCAAGACAGATTATGTGGATACTGCCAACTACGAGCCAGAGGATACAGCCAAATTCGAGTACAAATGGCAGTGGGCGTACAGGGAACGGTTTGAAAAAGCCGGCATTACCGCCTTACTGGGGAGCGGCTTTGACCCCGGTGTTACCGGAGTATTCTCAGCTTACGCTCAAAAGCACCACTTTGATGAGATAGAGTACATCGACATCCTTGATGCCAACGCCGGCGACCACGGCTATCCGTTTGCGACCAACTTTAA
>DBQZ01000067.1:445-1500 GCA_002305435.1 Clostridiales bacterium UBA1381 | reverse complement strand
ATAGTACCGCTGCAGTTCTTAAAAGCTGTCCTCCCCGACCCTGCCTCTCTCGGCCCCCGTACGGTCGGCAAGACAAACATAGGCTGCATCTTCCGCGGCAAAAAGGACGGCAAGGATAAATCATACTATCTTTACAACGTCTGCGATCATCAGGAATGTTACCGTGAAGTCGGCTCGCAGGCCATTTCCTACACAACCGGAGTGCCGGCTATGATCGGAGCCATGATGGTTATGACCGGCAAGTGGAAGAAGCCGGGAGTTTTCAATATTGAAGAATTTGATCCGGATCCCTTCATGGACGCATTGAACAAGTTCGGTCTGCCGTGGCAGGAGAGCTTTAATCCGGAGCTTGTAGACTGACCTAATCCCCGCCCGCTTTCCCAACGAGAGTGCGGCGGGGTTATCTTTAATGCTTAAAAATATAAAATTTTACAAAAAAGCTCTTGACAATCGCAAAAAGCTGTAATATAATGAAACAAACCGAATATGAAAGACGTTGATGAAGACAGTAACACGGACATGAAAGCGTCAGCGAGCCGGGGACGGTGTGAGCCCGGCGGCAAGTAGTCCCGTGCGAACATCACTTCGGAGTCGCAAGGCTGAACCCTTTTTGAAAGTAAGCTGCGCCGGTGTTCCCGCCGTATAACGGGACGCATATGATAGTATGACGTAATAGGTGGTCAAACGAAGTAAAACCGACGCTTCGTCCTGTTATGGACAAAGCGTCTTTTTTAATTTTCAGGAGGTATCACAATGTACGAAAAAGTATCCACAAATCTTAATTTCGTCGAGCGTGAGAAAAAAATCGAACAGTTCTGGAAAGACAACGATATTTTCAAAAAAAGTATCGACTTGCGCTCCGACAGGCCTCGTTATACCTTTTACGACGGCCCTCCTACAGCTAACGGCAAGCCCCATATCGGCCACGTTTTAACCCGTGTCATCAAGGACATGATCCCCCGCTACCGCACTATGAAGGGCTACAACGTACTGCGTAAGGCCGGCTGGGACACCCACGGTCTGCCGGTAGAGCTTGAAGTGGAAAAGAAGCTCGG
>DBQZ01000067.1:0-424 GCA_002305435.1 Clostridiales bacterium UBA1381 | reverse complement strand
AGCGTTTGGAAGTACAAGGGAATGTGGGAGGATTTCTCCGGCACGGTTGGCTTCTGGGCGGACATGGAAAACCCTTACGTTACCTACGAGAACGATTTCATTGAATCGGAATGGTGGGCATTAAAGACAATATGGGACAAAGGGCTTTTGTACAAGGGACACAAAATCGTCCCCTACTGCCCCCGCTGCGGCACCCCTCTTTCAAGCCACGAGGTAGCTCAGGGGTATAAGGATGTTAAGGAAAAATCCGCCATCACCAAGTTTATAATTCCCGGAGAGGAAAACACCTACTTCCTCGCATGGACGACAACTCCGTGGACTCTTCCCTCAAACGTAGCCCTCTGTGTAAATCCCGAGGAAACGTACGTAAAAGTAGAGGCGGAAAACGGTGAGAAGTATATTCTTGCCGAGGCTCTCGTTCCCA
>DBQZ01000071.1:4654-8217 GCA_002305435.1 Clostridiales bacterium UBA1381 | reverse complement strand
TCATCTTCCCCGCCTAAATTCCGCCGGCGACATCCCATGCACCTGCCGGAATACACGTGAAAACTGCGATGCTGACGAAAATCCCACCGTCCGTGCTATCTCCGACAGAGACAGCGACGTTTCCTCCATCAGCTTATGCGCCTGCGACAAGCGTATCCGGTTTACATAAGCCGCAAAGCTGCTGCCGGTCGCCCCCTTAAACAACCGGTAAAAATGCGCACGGCTGAAATTCGAGGCTTTTATCACCTCTTCGGGGGAGATGTCCTCACGGTAATGCTCATTTATATACGCAAGCGCACGGGCTATCGATACCTCCGCCCCTTTCGGACGGCCGTCAAGGCTCACGGTATCGGGCAGCGATCGGCGGTATGTGCTGAGCTTGTCGAGTATGAGGCAGAGCTTCATATACGCAAGCTTCATATCAAGCGATTTAGACGTTCCCGTACGGGATCTTTCCTTGTAATCCTCCATTATCGAAAAATCGTGGCACAGCTCATAGAGCTGCTCCTGCCCAAGCTGCATTACACAGCTGTCGAGCCGAGCGAGAAATTCATCCGCCACATGCTTTCCCAAAACATCCTCTATCCCCTTTGTCGGGAATGAGATAAGTATCCTCGAACAGGAGTCAAACCCCTCCTCTTTCATAGTCCGGTGCAGGACGAACGGCTTCATTATAAATACCGCCCCGGGTCTTAGCGTGAACTTTACATCGTCAAAAACAAGCCTGCGCCTCCCCTCAAGCTGGATGTATATCTCATATCCATCGTGATAGTGCGCACGCCCCATGCTCTGTATGTCCTCACGTTCCCGCCTTTCCAAATATAGTCGGTCAACAGCTGTAAATGATGGTTCCTTCACCGGTATCCTCCCCCTTTTTTCTATATTTTACCATAAAAACCGAAAGATGTCAAGGATTATGACATATATATATCAAACCGCTAAAAAAAGCGCAGCATAGCCTTTGCTACAACTGCGCTTTTTTCATACTATTGAAGCCAAACATCGGCGTATACAACGCCAAGACTCAAGGCCTCGGAATGGCTCGATACTGCCAAATCTATGCGGTTGCCCTTTATCGCACCGCCGCAGTCCTGTGCCTGACGAAGCCCGTAGCCCTCAATGTAAACCCACGAAAGTTTCGGTATCACGTCCGGATCTACGGCTATCGTAACACCCGGTGTGACGTTTCCTGCCCATGCGGTCGAGGTTCCCCAGCCGCCGTTGCATTTTGAACAGCTGCAATAATGCGTTATCTTGAATCTTCCGAGGTATGTACCCTTATTCTCATCCGCCGCCGGAGCCGGAGCGTCCTCTGCTACTATCTCCGCTTCAACAGCGGGGGCTGCTGCCATTACGCTCATGCCCAAAGGCGCCGACGTTTCCATCGGTATAGTTACCGTCGCCGTAAGGCTGTCCTGGTGCCATTCAACCGCAAGCCCGAACAGCTCCATTACCCCTCTCAAAGGCATCATAAGCGACGAATCGTTCACCATCGTTACCGGAGCGTCAAGAGTCTCCACCTTTCCTATCGAAATGACCTCTCCGCTCTCATCCACATAATTGTACCGTATCTCAACATTATTATCGTTAAGTTTCAGTGTCGCAGTAATATCCTTCGGCACAACGCCTATGCAGCGTTCGCCTACGGCCTGTGAAAGCTCGTATGCGTACCGCTCCACCGGACGCTGTGAATCAGCCGACGGCACAAGCGTAAGCGTCGCCGTCTGCGCCGACTGCGACCAGCTTACCGCTATGCCCGCACTCTCGCAAACGTCACGCACCGGTACCATCGTACGGCTGTCCGTCTGCACCGGCGATACCGAAAAATCAACAAGGCTTGATGTTTCTGTAACGAGCGCATCCACCTTGACCGAAATGTCGGCTGCCATCGCCTGCGGAACTGCTGCAAATACAGCCGCCGCTGCCAATATACCTGCTATCCTGTTTTTTAACTGCATAAATAAAATTCCTCCTGATCTGCGTCCCTTCGGTTATTTCCCCAAGCGGTTCCACCCCGGGGGCTGCTTTTCGGGTCTCCTTCTGTTGATAAAAAATCTCATTCGTTATAGTTTAAATATACCACAATATCGGTTGCCACCCCGTCTACAAACCGCACAAGCGCATAATTGTAAACGTACTCATCGCTTATAGTGATGTTGAAATCCTCGTCAAACGCTATCGAGGGTATCGACGAGGCCACAACCCCGCCCGACGAGCTTACGCTCACCGCATTATCGTCTGATGTGTCGCACTGGTAAACCACAACCCCCGGCTCTATGCCTATCTCATAAATAAGCTCGCCGTCTTTGCTGTAGAGCGACATAAGCCCTGAGCTCTTTTCGCCTATCATTCCGAAAGCGTACTGGTAATGCGAATTTCCGCTCCCGTATACCGTCCAGCCCGCCTGACCGGCTACAGTCCCGTTTTCGCTGAACAGCTCCTCATACCGTCTGCCGTAATCCTCGCCTGAGGTTACTATGTCGTCCTTTGGCGGTGAGAATATCAGGTGTATCCCCGTTACCCGCCTTGAAAAGGTCGTTGAGCAATATATCACGTCCCCCTCCTCAAGCGCTGAGGCGTACATCCCGTTCTTATCGCCGTATACGGGCGGGGCTGATATTGCAACATCCGCCGGCAGCTCCAGTGTGCCTTCCTTGCCCTGATACAACACCTCCGCCATATAGACGTTCTCGCCCTCATCGTCGATCGTCTCCGATACGCTCTTTATCACTATCGGCGCACGGTTTGCGTCAACCTCCTTGCCGTATATCGGCGGAAAGCTCTCCTCAGGTGAAACCGTTGCCTCAGGTGAGGCTGTTGGCTCTGATGTCTCCTCAGGGGAGGGCGTTATCTCGGGCGTAGACTCTATCGGATAAATATCGGTGAAATTCTCCTCGCCAACCTTTGACGCACGCACACGCTCAGCGTCTGTTGCAAGCTCCACCGAAAGCTCCTCGTCCACGACTGCGAACGTCCCTCCGGTGAGGATGCCGTTTTCATCGTAAAATGCGGCGTAAACCGTATCCCCGGGCTGTGTTCCCGGCACGGTATATTTCCCCAAGTCCTCTGCTGCAACCGGAAGCGACGCTGTTATTATCGCCGCTGAGAGTCCCAGCATGATTGTTTTCTTCATATTAAATTGTCAATCCTCTTTTCAGTGATTCTTAGACAGGTACGACTGTATAAACTGCTTTGCGCAGCGGGCGTTCCTGCCGCCGTAATTCATCTGCCAAACCACCGCCTGACGCTCTATATCGGCATTCATCTCTATGTCCCTTGCTTCCAAAAGACCTCTTACGATATTTAAGTACTCACGCTGGTTCGGGGCGGAGAATACGAGCGATATGCCGAACCTCTCCGACAGCGACAAAAGCTCCTGCATATTGTCGTTTCTATGCACCTCGCCGCCTTCCCTGTCCGCCCAGCTCTCCTTTATNNCCCTCCATCGCAATCTTGAGCGTGCGGTACTCCGCATCCCTCGTCTCAAACGATAAATCGTCCAAAAACAGGATGTATCGTCCCGGCATATTGCGGAGTTTTTCCGACAGCTTCGGCATATCGCC
>DBQZ01000071.1:0-4631 GCA_002305435.1 Clostridiales bacterium UBA1381 | reverse complement strand
GCCTTTACCGAGGAGGATTTGCCCGTACCCCTGTCTCCGAACAAAAGTACGTTGTTGGCAGGCATTCCCCGCACGAAAGCTTTCGTATTAGAGATAAGCACATCCTTCTGATACTCAAGGCCTATGAGCGAATCAAAGGTGACAACATCGGGGGAGGCTATCCCCTCTATGCGCCCGTCATACTTATATGCGATATAGCGGGAATACTCGCCCGCACCAAGCGTCCGGTAGTGGTTTATGAGACGCTCAAGCAGCTCCTCGGGATTATTCGCAGTTACTATGCTCTTGATGGAGGCAGTGTAGCCCGAATAAAATCCTGTGGGATTTCCTGAGGGGGTGTAGACGATAGGCGCAGAAAGCACCGATTTCATAATTTCTGCAATGTCAAAAAGCGCCCTCTCCTTTAAGCTGTCGCCTATCTTCTTCCCCGACTGCGTAAGACGGGCAAGGATGTTGTCTGAACATATCAGCTTTGCGGCTACGTATTCGGCGAACGCATTTTCGCATACGCCCTCGGTTTCGGCAAACTCTATCACCTTTGAAAGAGCCTTGGACTCAGCCCCTCCTGCGGCGCAGGCATTAAAAACCGGGTCGTTGTTTAAATCATGAAAAATTACAAATTCCAATTTCTGCACCTTCTGTATTCCTTCTTTATGAAATGCGTATTGCATTACAGCCTATATTATAGCATAATCATTACAAAGTTGCAACAAAAACGGGTGGTTTTTTACAATTTCTTAATATTTTCGGCATAACGCTAAAATTTGCGGATATGATTTGTGCATATTGCTCGGGGTTTTCACCAAAAATATTGGGGCAGTCTGGCTTTTATTTCCTTATAAAATATTGACACGGCAGAGTTTTTGGGGTAAAATAGGTTTAAAGAAGGAGTGAAGTTTTATGAAACGTTTTCGCCGTCTGCGAAAAACCGAAAGTTTGCGCCGCCTTGTAAGGGAGACCACAGTCTCTCCGGCGGATTTTATATATCCGATTTTCGTGAGTGAAACAGCAAAAAAACCGGAGGAAATACCCTCAATGCCCGGAATTTACCGCTGGCCGCTCGAGTGTGTTTTGGAGGAGATTTCCCGTGTCCGGGATGCGAAAATCGGCGGGATAATGCTCTTTGGTATTCCGGCAGAAAAGGACGAGGTGGGTTCTGGGGCGTATGATGATGAGGGGATAGTCCAGAGGGCGATCCGCCTTATAAAGCGGGAGTTCCCCGACATTGTCATCGCCGCCGACGTTTGCTTGTGCGAATACACCTCCCACGGCCACTGCGGCCTTTTAAAAGGCACGGAGGTTGACAATGATTCCACCCTCCCACTGCTTGCAAAAGCAGCCGTTTCCCTTGCAAAAGCCGGGGCGGACATTATCGCTCCCTCCGATATGATGGACGGGCGCATCGGCTATATCCGCTCCGCCCTTGATGAATGCGGCTTTTCAGACGTCCCGATAATGGCATACAGCGCAAAGTTTGCTTCCTGCTACTATTCGCCGTTTCGTGATGCGGCCGACAGCGCCCCCGCTTTCGGCGACCGCCGTTCATACCAGATGGACGGGGCTAACCCGAGAGAGGCTATGCGGGAGATTGAGGAGGATATCGAGGAAGGGGCAGACATAGTAATGGTAAAGCCGGCTCTTGCCTACCTTGACGTAGTGCATAGGGCGGCGGAGCAGTTCTCACTGCCGCTTGCCGTATACAACGTAAGCGGCGAGTATTCTATGGTGAAATCCGCCGCTGAGCTCGGGCGGATTGACGAAAAGGCAGTTGTATTGGAAAATCTTACCGCATTTAAGCGTGCCGGGGCTGATATTATTATCACGTACCACGCCCTTGATGCGGCAGCATGGTTAAAAGATTGAGGTGCTTACTATGGATAAAATATCGATAGAAGGGGTTGTGGATGAAATAATCTTCCGCAACGAAGACAATGGCTACACAATTTGTGCCGTGCGTACTCTCACCGATGAGGATACTGTCGCTGTCGGCTATATGCCCTACCTTTCGCCGGGGGAAAAGGTGCGCTTTGAGGGCGAATGGTCGGATCATGAGCGGTACGGCCCGCAGCTTAAAGTGTCGAATTACGAGGTGTCCCCGCCTGAGGATACGGACGATATTCTCGCATACCTCTCCTCGGGGATGCTGCCCGGCATAAGGCTTGCTATGGCGACAAAGATTGTCGCTGCGTTCGGCACACGGTCGCTTGACATCCTCGAGCATGATCCAAAACGGCTTGCGTTAGGCGTAAAGGGATTCAGCACAGCCCGTGCGTTTGAGGCCTCCGAAGCTTACAAAAAGACGAAGTCTATGGCGGAAACTGTCGTCTTCCTCCAGAAAAACGGCATGACGTCAAATATGGCAGTCAAGGTCTGCACAGCTCTCGGCGAGGGGGCAATGACGCTTATCCGCCAAAACCCGTACGTTATCTGCGAGCAGGTCGAGGGAGTTGGGTTTAACACGGCAGACGGGATAGCTCTTTCGATGGGGTTTGCAAAAAACGATATGCGCCGCATCCGTGCCGGCATCCAGTGGATATTAAAAAATGCCGCATATTCCGGCGGTCACACGTACGTTCCCGAGGACATCCTGACCGAAAAGGTCATAAGCGGGCTTCACATAACAGATGCCGAGGCAAAGGGAGCTGAGGCGGGGCTTTTGGGCGACAAGCAGGTTTTCGCAGATACCGCAAACGGCGAGCGGGTGATATACAGCGCATGGCTGTACGAGGCGGAGTTTTACACGGCACGCCGCCTTTTGTCGCTGCGTGATTCGGAAAAAGAGCCGCCGTGCGGGCGGGAGTTCCTGCATGCGACCGTCGGTGAAATCGCCTTTGACCAGGGGATCGAGCTTGCCCCGGAGCAGTCGCTTGCGGTTGAAACGGCGGCTGTCTGCGGCTGCATGGCTTTGACCGGCGGCCCCGGCACCGGCAAGACGACGACTATTAACATGATAATTATGCTGATGGAGGAATTTAATCGTTCGGTAGTCCTGACAGCCCCGACCGGCCGTGCCGCAAAGCGCATGAGCCAGGTTACGGGCATGGAAGCAAAGACGATCCACCGCCTTTTAGGCTGCAAAATGGACGGCAGAGTTACGCATTTTGAGCATAACGAAAACGATCCCCTCGATGCGGACGTTATAATCGCAGACGAGGCGAGTATGATCGACCTGCCGCTTATAAACGCCCTCCTACGGGCGATAAAGCCGGGGGCGCAGCTCATCCTCGTGGGCGATGCCGACCAGCTGCCGTCTGTCGGGGCGGGGAACGTGCTCAGGGATATAATCGAGTCGGGCGTTATTCCGGTAATCAGGCTTGAGACGATATTCCGCCAGTCGGAGGAGAGCCTTATAATCACAAACGCACATCTGATAAACAAAGGCAAAATGCCGGAGCTTTCTGTGCGTGACCGTGATTTTTTCTTTATGGAGAGGTTTCCAGCCGAAAATATCGCAAAAACAGTGGCGGAGCTTTATTCAAAACGGCTGCCGAAAGCCTACGGCTTAGACTCAGCCGAATCCATTCAGGTCTTGACCCCGACAAGAAGAGGGGCTGCCGGAACGGTAGATTTAAACGCCGCACTCCAGTCGCTTGTGAACCCTCCCGACCCGATGAAGAGCGAATACCTCTACGGCTCAGTAGTGTTCCGCACAGGCGACAAGGTCATGCAGGTGAAGAACAATTACGATATAGAATACTGCCGCCATACTTCAAGCGATCAGCTCGGCCACGGCATATACAACGGCGATATGGGCATAATCCAGCAAATATCCGTAAAAGACCGGTTCATGCTGATCCTCTTCGACGACGACCGCCTCGTCGAATACCCGTTTTCCGCCCTCGGCGACCTGGAGCTGTCATACGCAATCACAGTCCACAAAAGCCAGGGCAACGAGTTTCCGATAGTGATACTTGCGCTTCCGCCGGCAGCACAGCCGCTCCTGTTCCGCAACCTCTTATACACCGCCGTTACACGTGCTGCGGAAATGGTCGTGATTGTCGGCACAAAGGAAATAATCTCATACATGGTATCAAACGCCGAGGGTAAGAGGCGGTACACCGCCCTTTCAGAACGGCTTAAGATGCTTGACGGGGAGGTTTCGGTATGATTTACGATCTTTCGCTTATAATAGAGGAAAATATGATGGTATACCCCGGCGATCCGGAGGTGGAAATTACGCTTGCATCAAAGGACGGCGAGCCGGAGGTAAGAGCTTTATCTCTCGGCACGCATACGGCGACGCACGTTGACGCCCCATCCCACGTTATCCCCGGCGGGGAGACGATAGACGAGCTATCTCCGTCGCATTTTTGCGGCACAGCCGCGGTTATCCTCCCCGATACTATAGAAATCCCCGATGTAGAAATCGTCCTCGTATCGCTCGGAGGAGAGCGGTTATGGGGCGGCAGGCGGTATTATGAGGAATATCCGGTCATGGGGGCGGATTTAGCAGAGCGGATTCTTGCGCTTCCCTCGATAAAGGCAGTGGGCGTGGACACGCCGTCGATCGACCGGGATTTGGAGCTTCACCGGCTGTTCCTTGGCAGGGGGATTGTGGTGTACGAGTCGCTGAGAGGCCTGTCGCCGCTTGCGGGCAGGCAGGGGCGGTTTTGCGGGATGCCGCTTGCGAT
>DBQZ01000075.1:5785-11631 GCA_002305435.1 Clostridiales bacterium UBA1381 | reverse complement strand
CCGGCAAAAAACATCCTGACCCAATTCTTCAAGCCAGCGCTGCCGCCTTCGAGTTTCGTTGGACGGTCAAAATCAAATATCGCCTTTACAGCGAATCCCCTCTCCTGCAAAAGCTTCTTATATTCTTCCACGCTCGGAAAATAGAACGGTGTATCATAGGAATATCCGCACTTCCCAAGCGCTTTTTCAAACGCCGTGCTAATCGTGCCTATATTCCCCTCTGCACCGAACTCACATATGAGCATACCGCCGGGTTTAAGCGTTTTATAAACGCTTTCCAACAAAGCGTCCTGATTATTTATCCAGTGAAACACCGCATTTGAGAACACGATATCAAACCGATTTTCCCATTCTATATTACACGCATCACCGCAGACAAATTCCAGCTGCGGATACATCCTTTGTGCCCTTTCCACCATATCTGTTGATGAGTCCATACCTATTACTTTTCCAAACTTTGAAAGCTCCACCGTCAACGTTCCTGTGCCGCATCCCAAATCAAGTATAGTCTGCTGCTCGTTTTCCGGCAAATATTCAAGAAGACCCTTGCCGTATTCTGATACGAACCCATGGTTGTTATCATATAAATTTGAATCCCATTTCATGATTTTATACCTCATCAAGCCGCCTAAACTCATATCCTTGTTCCATACACCATTCTATTATGGACGGCAAAGCGTCTACCGTCGTCTGTTTACCCGGGGCATCGTGCATAAGAACTACTATATTATTTTTCGTCCCCGCAGACGATTTCAAGCCTTCTAAGAGCTGGGATGCTGTTTTTTTACCACCCTCAGCATCACCGTTGAGCGCATTCCAATCTACAAAGTAATACCCCTCATCCGCCAATGCGCTCTTATATTCCTGCTTAACCTCTCCGTATGAGCCTGCATTATAGCTGCCGCCCGGGAAGCGCACGAGTTTAAAATAGTTGTCATCGCCGGTCACCTGCTTTATAAGCTCATAGGTTTGTTCTATCTCACTCATAAATGACTCTTCTGACGCATATAATTCTTTGTATTGATGAGAATAGGAATGATTCGCTATCAAATGACCTTCTTCATATACACGGCGAGCCATATCCCCATTCGCCTTTATAAGGGAACCAAGTTGAAAAAACGTCGCCTTTACATCATATCTGCGCAAAATGTCGAGTATCTGGGGCGTTATAGAGGTTGTGGGACCATCGTCAAACGTGAGGTAGCATACTTTCCGGTCGCCTGTGACGCCTGTTGCAATTTTCAATAAATCATTCTGCTCAGAAGCCGGAGGTATAGACTCCACCCCCGCAGATGTTTGAGGAGATGCTGCCGCAGATGGAACAGGCGACGCACTCGCAGGCACAACAGATGCTGTTACCACATTATTTCCTTCCTGCTGAGAATTGTTTGAAGAATTGCTTATAAAGAAAATTATCATCGCCAATGTTACAAGTCCCAAAATCACACACAGTATCACAGCCCGGCGTATACGGCGCTTGCGTTCAAGCTCCCTCCTTTTTCGTGCTATCATACGCCTGCGTGTCATTTCTGCCGGGGACATATCGGTGTGATGTGATGGTCTTTGACGGTGGTTATTCTGTTCATATCTATTTGCCATATTTTTTGCACTCCTTCGTATAATAATGTTTCCGTTTACAAAAAAACGCCGACAAACTTTGTCTGACAAAGCACGGCTAAACACAGACTGCTCTACAATAAATATGTCGCATTATAAAATTATTCGGAAACCTAAATATGTAAATCCAAGGCTTTTTAAACGTATACATTCTCCGTTCTTTTAAGCACAAATTAGTCTGTTTAACTAATATTATATACTATTAAACGACAAAATTCAACATATATTTTTCACTTTGCCAAAGAATTTTATAACCCCTTTTCCGTTTTTTTTATATAGATTGCCTACAGCATAAAAAGCCGCTTTTCAGCCGAAAAAATAACATTTTAAATTCCATTTTTATGCAAGGAGGAACATGATATGTTTGCCGCAATTCTCATAATAACAATACTTATAGCAGCCTGTGCTCCAATATCACAACCATCACCCGAACCCCCGCTGCCGACCAATACGCCCGTATCAGCCACACCTCAGCCGACAGCTGTACCTGCTGATACTATTGATTATTCGCTCTATTCTTCTCTTAGCGATAAAAGCGTCAGCTGGGGACTTCGGAAAATAAAAAACAGCGAACCTGAAATCCCTCTCGGAGAACAGTCGCTGCTTGAAAACTATGATAGTTATTATATGGATAAAACCCGCCCCAAAGCCCTGTACCTGACATTTGACGAGGGCTACGAAAACGGCTATACCGCTCAGATTCTTGACATCCTGAAAGAATGTAGCGTCCCAGCAGCATTTTTTGTTACCGGACCGTACATAAAAACTGAGGCCGAACTTGTAAAAAGGATGGTCGCTGAGGGACATATCGTAGGCAACCATACTGTTCATCACCCAAATCTAGCCTACCTTTCACCTGAGGAAGCGGCTAATGAACTGTGCGAGCTTGACGATTCATTTTTCGAGCTTACAGGCGAACATATGCAGTATATGCGTCCCCCTGAGGGGACATATTCCCAACAAACGCTTGCACTCGCCCAGGATCTCGGCTACAAAACAATATTCTGGAGTTTTGCATACAAGGACTGGGATCCTTCCCGTCAAAAAGGAGCCGCCCATGCCTTTTCCGAAGTCACACCGTATCTTCATGACGGAGCCATTCTTCTTTTGCACGCGGTCAGTGCCGACAATGCCGGTGCATTGCGGGATATTATCGAATATGCACGAAGCGAAGGCTACGAATTTCGCAGCCTTGACCAGTTAAATCAGCCCTAACCGCTTTAATCCGATAGCAATGCCCTCGTCCTTGACTGAGGCGGTAACAAATTCGCTGACCTCGTCAAGGGCGGGTGAATGGTATTTCATTGCAATCCCATGCCCTACCAAACGAAAAAGCTGCCTGTCATTTACACCGTCGCCAAACGCATATAGCTGCTCTCTTTTTAGACCCAGATCTTTTGCCATTGCCGACGCCCCTTCTGCTTTTGACATACCGAAAATATCAACATCGGCCGAAGAGCCTGTCCTGTGCTTGTTTATTTCAAGCCTTCCGCAAAACAGCTCAGATATTTCGTTAAATTGATCGTCATTTTTAAAGGATACAAACAGCTTATTAGCCCGAGGCTCCTCATCTTCCGGAAGCATAATAAATTTCGTGCGGTCAAGTTTAAACAAACGCACGGTTTCCTCGAAAGTGTCGCTGTCCTTTCGTGAAGTGTAGCATACGTCCTGATTTTCAAGTGCGTAAAATATCCCCCGCTTATCAAGCTCCCTCATTATCTCATCCAGCAAATTTCTTTCTATCCGGCTGTTAAATATTTCCCGTCCTCCATATTCGGCATACGCCCCGTTGGAGGTAACAAAGCCGTCAAAGTTTATTCCCGTATCCGGAACGTAGCATTTTGCCCTGCCGGTAGCCAGCACGCAGCCATATCCGGCAGCCTGTACAGCTGCCACAGCCTTTTTTGTCGTATCAGTGGGTGAAAATATCTTTTCCCGCTCATCCGCCAAAGTCCCGTCATAGTCGAAAAAAATTATCCCTCGCATATTTCTCCTCCAAACCGGTGCTTAATTTCCGCTTTTATTCTCTCATATATCTCCTCTGGTGTACCGGAGCCGTCTATAACCACAATATTCTCATCCGGCAGCCGTTCTATAACCGACAAAAACGCTGCCCTAATTGCTGTAAGACGTTCCGTCTTTTCAAACAGCTCCAATGTATCACGGTTTTGGCGTATCCTTTCCATCGCTTGTTCGGGAGTTATATCTATAAATACTTGCAAATCAGGCTTTAAGAGCTTCTTCGCCTCGCTGTTTAAAGACTCCACCCACTCAAGGCCAACCTCCGCCCCTTGATAAGCAAAGGATGACAGATAATATCTGTCCGATATAACCCACGTCCCATCTGAAAGCAGCTTTTCAATGCCGTTTGTGCTGTTCGTTATATGGTCAAGTCTGTCGGCAGCAAACAACGCCGCAAGTACCCTGTTATCCGCCGCAAGCTTGCCCGACAAATACCGCCGCAGAAGCCTGCCTATCTCTCCATCTGTCGGTTCTGCCGTAAGGCTGGCGGGGGCAAAGCCGGAAATATACAGCCAAATTTTCTCCGCCTGCGTTGTTTTGCCGCTTCCGTCTATACCTTCAAAAACAATAAACTTACCTCTCATGATTTTCTCCTTCCCGAATATTGAGCCTGTTCATCTAAAAATTGTATAAACAACCTTTTAGAACACAAGAAAAAATCAAAAGTTCCCGTTTTTATGCGGAAACTTCTGATTTTAAGCTCTTGTTCATCGTTTCGGATTTACTATATCCCGCCAGTCGAGGTCTCCTCTTTCAAGTCCTCGTACAAGCACTTCTGCCGTTGCAAGATTTGTGGCTATCGGGATATTGTGCATATCGCAGAGCCGCAAAAGCGAGAAGACATCCGGCTCATATCCTTCTGCGCTGAGCGGATCACGGAAAAACAGCAATAAATCTATCTCATTATAAGCGATACGCGCCCCTATTTGCTGATCTCCGCCCTGCGGCCCCGAAAGAAAACGGTATACATTCAGCCCGCAATTTTCTGATATGACCTTACCTGTCGTTCCGGTTGCAAATAAGACGTGCTTTTCCAAGATGCCCTTATAAGCAATACAAAACTGTATCATAAGCTCTTTTTTCTTGTCGTGTGCTATCAATGCAATATTCAATTTTTTCAATCCTCCTTATGGTCCCATTTCCCCAGACGCACATTGATCATATAAGCTGTCCGTTCCCGTCATCTGCCAAACAGCCGTTTTATCCGTTGTTTCAACCCCATAGTGTTTTTTTCAAGCTGTATCAGGGGGACTGTTTCTCCGCAAATTCGTGCGGCGATATTCCTGTACGCTGATGCCGCCTGTGAATCCGGGCTATACCTGCAAACCGGGCTGCCGGCAGCAGCGCTTTCCGCCACCGCATCATCCTCCGGCACTACTCCCAGAAGCGGCGCTGAAAGTATATCTATGCAGCTGTCGATTTTCATGTGGATGCCACGTTCCGCAAAATCCGCCCTAAACCTGTTGATGACAACTCTTGCATCACCAACACCAAGTCCTTCCAAAATTCCTATAGTCCTCTCTGCATCCCGCAGCGACACCGCATCGGCTGAGGTTATTATTACAGCGCTGTCCGCACCGGATGCTGCAATGCAAAATCCTTTTTCTATCCCCGCCGGACAATCTACCAAAATATAATCGTACTGTTGGCAAAGATCACTGTAGAGCTTCTCTACCTTTTCCTCCGAAATCCTGTCATACCCATGCACCTGGGAAGCAGGCAGAAAATCGGGGCCGTTTTTATACGCAGACGGCAGCACAGCCGATCTGCACCGTCCCTCAAGCATATCGACAGCATCATATACAACCTCTGATTCAAGCCCCAGCACCAAATCAAGATTCCTCAGCCCCATATCCATGTCTACCAAAAGAACTTTTTTCCCTAAGGCTGCAAGTGCGTCGCCCACATTCGCCGTCACGGATGTTTTTCCGACGCCCCCTTTTCCCGACGCTACGGCAATGATCTCTCCCATACGATTTTCCTCCACCTATACTATATCATAAAATTTCCAATTAGTCTATATTTTTTACAAAAAATTTTTAACTTTTTTTCCGATTTTATATATCTTGCACATTTTCCTTGTCGGTTTCCCCGGAATCTGTACCGTCATTCTTTATCTTCAGCTTTTTTTCGGATTCTTCCCGATCCCAACGTTCTATTATACGGCGAACCCCGTCCCTGACCTCGTTGCGTCTGCTGCGAGCTTC
>DBQZ01000075.1:0-5658 GCA_002305435.1 Clostridiales bacterium UBA1381 | reverse complement strand
AAATTTCTGCCGAATATAAAAGCTTTAAATATCCCCTTTTCAAAGAATTTCCTATATATATGTATTTTTTCCGTAAATTCCCCCAAAACAGCGGAAAAGGGCGCATCGGCAGACAGCTGCACTCTGATACATTCGGGCGTTCCCTTGAAAACAACTGTCATCACCGGCACCTCCTTCACCTTTTATCCGCCGGACTTATATCTGCTTTCTAAGCCCGGCGGCTGTTATCTGTAGAGTAATTTACAAAATCGCTCCCTTTTATTCATTTATTTTCCGTTTTATTCCTCCGCTTCCGGAGAGGACGTTGCCGCTACCGTTGCTGTAACTGAAGGCTGCGGCGTTTCCTCTTGTGTGAAACCGAAATATGCGTCAAATATATCTCTTGCGGCAGCGGCAGCATTTACACCGCTGTATCCATGCTCAATAACCACCGCAACTGCTATCTCCGGATCGTCAAACGGGGCAAATGCTATAAACACTGCATTGTTCGACACCTTAGATCCCACCTGAGCCGTACCTGTCTTGCCGCCTATGGCAACCGGATAGTCGGAGAAGATACTGCTTGCCGAACCGCCTTCGTCTACCACTCGTCTCATTCCAGATTTAACCGCTTCGATTGTTTCCTCACTCATGTTGATCTTTTCTTCAATCTGAGGTTCAAACTCCTTTATAACGCTGCCGTCAACCGATGAATGGACACTCTTTATAAGGTTTACCTTATATCTTGTACCGCCGTTTGCGATAGTCGCAGCATAATTAGCCAGCTGCACCGGCGTAAACGAATGGTACGACTGACCTATGGCAGCCTGTAGGGTATCGCCGCCAAACCAGCTGCTTTCCGTAACGGTAGTCGCCACTTTTGCCTTGTACTCCGGACTTGCGACCTGACCGGTTACTTCCTCCGGAAGCTCTATACCGGTATATTCGCCAAGGCCGAACATTGCGCTGTACTGGTCAAGAACATCTATACCTGTTCTGCGTCCTACCTCGTAGAAGAAATAGTTACACGATACCTCAATAGCCTTTGACACGTTTATCTTTCCGTGCGTTGTCTGATATTCAGACCATATCCAGCATCTGGGCTGGTATCCCTCGTATGCAGTATAAACGCCCTTGTCCTCAATTATTTCTGTCGGGGTAATAGCCCCGGTTTCAAGCGCTGCTATCGCCACAAGCGGCTTATACGTGGAGCCTGGCGTATACGTACCGCTTACAGCCCTGTTCCACAGCGGCTTATCCTCGTTATTTGCAAGCTGCGAGTAATTTTCGTTAAATTCCTCCATAGTATATGAAGGATAGCTTGCCAAAGCCAGAGCGTCGCCGTTTTTAATATCTATAACCACAGCGGCTCCGGCGGCGGCATCTCCGCCTTTTTTCTCCTGACCGGCTCCGGCGGCGGCTATTTCTTTGATATTTTCCTCAAGCGCTTGTTCTGCCGCTTTCTGCAAATGTGAATCTATCGTGGTTACGATATAATTACCGGGCACGGGAGCCTTATTTTCCACCACGCTGACCTCGTTATCTCCTATGCCTGCAGAAGCTCCTACCGTACCGTCTTGACCTCTAAGATACGATTCAGCATATTTTTCAAGCCCCTGCTTGCCTACAATATCATTATAACTGTAGCCTTGCTCCTTAAATATTTCATACTCGGCTTCATTCATCTTGCCGACTCTTCCAAGAAGGTGCATGGCAAGCCCGTCCTGCTCGTATTTGCGCTTATATGTGTTTGAAACTATTACGTTAGGAAATTCCTCCTGACGTTCCTTTATCTGAGAAACAACCTCAACGCCGACATCCTCGGCAATAGTAAACGGAGACGTCCACGAATAGCCACGCATATCCGCCTCGTAACGGATACCGGTTATCCACCTTACCGCAGTGGTATCATAGCCGGGGTCTACATTGTACTCTTCACAAAGCCGTGCTATTACCTCTTCAGCCGATACCGAACTGTCTGCAAGCTCCGCATTGTTTTCAAACCACGCCGCCCTCTCGTCATCGGTCGAACCGTCCTCGTTTTCATCCTCAAATTCATATACGTACGGATAATCGGATATGGGCAGGTTGTCCGTATGGGGTATTCCAGCCCTTTCAAGAATGTTCACCAAGTCCACCAGCATTTTATTAAACTGCGCATCATCACCGCCGCTTTTTGTAAGCTGAAGAGAATACACAACCTCGTTCGTCACCAAGGGGTTACCGTAACGGTCGTATATCTCACCTCTCGGAGCTTCCTCAACGTATGATGCGCTCATCCTGTTTTGGGATACTTCAAAATATTCTTCTCCCTCTATCAGCTGCAGCTGCACAAGTTTCGCACACAAGATCAGCAGCAGTAATACCGCAACCACCTTCAGTATTATTATCCGAGCTCTGCTGTCTACCAAATCTTCCTCCTCCTTATCAGTTCAGCTTCAGCTTAACATCGTCCTTCTCCGTGCGGTACACAAAAAAATTCATAAACGGATACATAATAAGCATTATAACCACGTTATAAATCACAGCGATACCGATATTTGCAATATTGGCGGCTATACCGGCTCCAACAAGCGAAGTGTAATTTATGGCAAAATATAAGCCCTCAAACAAAACCGAGAATATCGCTGCACACATAACGGAAAAGATTACATTACGATGTATTTCCCGTCTGGGCAATAAGTAAACAGCCATTGATGCCCATGTGAAAAATATGAGCGTATAATAAAAACTGTTCACTCCCAAAGCCCCTGCCGCAGCTCCGCTTGCTATTGACCCGACTGCAAGCCTTGCAAACGAATCTTCAAGTACAGCAAGACAAATAACAAACACCAATATCAAATTCGGTACTACGCCTGAAATATCTATGTACCGTCCCAAAGATGTCTGTATAAGCAAAAGTATAAAGGCCGTAATTATCAATTTAAAATTTTTCATTCTCCGCCTCCGTTACGAAAGCCCGGTTATGACCAGTACTTCCTGCAGCTGAGAAAAATCAACCGCCGGCTGCACTATCGCATACTGGAGCATACCGGTACTGTCACGGTTTATCTCCGTAACAGAGCCGACCGAAAGCCCCGCCGGATACACCTCTCCGGAGCCGGAGGTTTCCAATATGTCGCCGATTATGATTGATGCGTCCTTATCAATAAAACTCATCTTACAAAAACCTTGCGAAGAGAGCGCACTATCCCCTTCAATCACAGCCACCTCGCCCGTACGTGTAAGACGGGCGCCTATGGAATTTTCCGCATTTAGCACCGAGGACACCTCTGCCCAATTCGGGCCGCAGGCCGTGACCCTGCCCACAACGCCTCTATCGGTTATAACAGCGCTGTTTTCATTTACTCCGCTGTTTGTGCCACGGTTTATAACTATTGTATCGTACCAGTTGTTCGGTTCGTACGATATGACCTGAGCTGCCACTGTCGTATAACCGTCAAGTTCTTCCTGAAATTGCAGCAAGCTGCGAAGCCTGTCATTTTCGGCACGGTATTCCTCAACGCTCTTGCTCTGTTTTCTCAGCTCGTATATTTCCGCCGAAAGACGCTCATTCTCTTCCTTGTATCCCCGCATCTCCCATATAAACTCACGTGCATCATTTATATTAGCGGCTATTTTTGCCACACCGCTTTCAAACGGTGCAAAAACCGTGCGGATACCTGCCGATATTATATTGTTATTCGACCTGGCCGCTATGGCAATTACCGCTGCGGCCGCAGTTACCGCCACAGCGGTAATAACCGCCTTATTCTTGAAAAAAGCCATCAGCAAATTCTCTCCTTATTTAGCCGGAAAATACTCCTTCATATCATCAAGCGCCTTTCCCGTACCAAGCGCAACACAGTCAAGCGGATATTCGGCAACGTATGTGGGTATTTTCGTTGCTTCGGCTATCAGCTTGTCTATTCCCTTTATAAGCGCACCGCCGCCGGTAAGAGTTATTCCCCTCTCCATTATATCCGCCGCAAGCTCAGGCGGGGTATTTTCAAGAGTATACTTCACCGCTTCCACCATTTCTTCAACGTTTTCACCGATAGCCCGGCGCACGTCCTCTTCAGTTATTTGTATTGTTTTGGGAAGCCCTGTCGAAACATCACGTCCCTTTACCTCATATCTCTTGTCGTCGCCCGTATCATACGCAGAACCGGCGACTATCTTTATTTCCTCAGCCATTCTCTCTCCGATATTAAGGCCGTATTCTTTCTTGATATAATACATGATAGCGCTGTTTAAAGCGTCTCCGGCTATCCTTATCGACTTTGATGCAACTATACCGTTTAACGAAATAACCGCTACCTCCGTCGTACCGCCGCCAATATCTACTACCATGCTTCCTGTCGGCTCGCTCACCGGCAATCCTGCTCCAATCGCAGCCGCCATCGGCTCTTCCATCAGTATCACCGACTTTGCTCCGGCCTGCATAGCCGCTTCCTCAACCGCCCTCTTTTCCACCTCGGTTATCCCCGAAGGGATGCAGACGATTATTCTCGGCTTTAATACAGAATTTGACGCTTCCTTTATAAATGCACGTATCATTGCCTGCGTTATCTCAAAATCGGCTATAACACCATCTTTCATCGGCCGTACTGCCAAGATATTCTCCGGCGTCCTTCCAATCATTTCATTGGCTGCCAACCCAACCGCCAATACCTTGCCGCTGTATTTATCTATTGCAACAACGGACGGCTCACGCACAGTTATACCCTTTCCCTTTACATAAACGAGGGTATTGGCCGTCCCAAGATCTATTCCTATATCTTTCGCAAAAATTCCCATCTTTTTTATCTCCTCTGCCAGCTTTATTACAATACATATACGCCAAATTCCTCCGCCATCAGCTCCGCAAAAAGCGGCGACGGCAGCCCCATCACATTAAAAAAATCTCCCTCTATCTTTTCTACCAGTACTGAACCAAGCCCCTGTATCCCATACGCTCCTGCCTTATCCATCGGCTCACCCGTCCGAATGTACCGCCAAATAAGCTCCTGCGACAGCTCCTTAAACGTAACTCCTGTAGACGCTGCCCGACATTCGCTCTTGCCATCTTTTATCCTGACAACGCATATGCCGGTATAAACCGTATGCGTCCGCCCGGAAAGGCGGGAGAGCATATCCGCCGCCTCATTTTCATCCTGCGGCTTTCCTAAAATTTCTCCGTCAATCGATACTATCGTATCAGCGGCAACAATGTATGAGGAGCTGTTTTTAAGATGCGCCCCTGCCGCTGTCATCGCCTTTAAAAACGCTAATTCCTGGACGTACATATCCGGCTTTATGCCCTCGGGCGATATTTGCCCTTCGTCCACTTCCGGAACATCCACCTCAAAATCAAGCCCGAGCATTGTAAATATTTCTTTGCGCCGGGGCGAACCCGAGGCCAGTATGAATTTTTTTGCCATTACCGCACTCCTCGAAACCAGTGTCCGCGCGTAAACTCATTATCCGCAAACGGGTTATCTACATTATATCCATTTAGCGCCGACCGGTATATATCTATTATTTTACCACATTCGTGCATATTTTCAACCGTAAATATCAATTTAAGAAAATTTATTTTTGCCGGACATATCTCATCTATCCTATCCGCCAGAAACAGCGGCTTTGAATTTAATATAACCGCCGTACATTCCTCCCCGCATATGAGCGGAAAATCCTCCCGCCTGCGGTCGGAAAGCA
>DBQZ01000127.1:18783-24031 GCA_002305435.1 Clostridiales bacterium UBA1381 | reverse complement strand
GGCTGCCTTTGTAAATTTATTGCCGGATGTATTTGCCGGATCGTCAAACGACATCATGGTTTTCTGCTCTCCGCCGAAAAACCCTTTTGTAAAACCGCTGCGGGAAAACGCTTCCAAAAGCTCCTGCCTGTCAGCTTTTTCCACCGGATGCGGAGCGTCAAGATACTTTCTGTACACGCCGACCACAGCCGAAACGTATTCAGGCCGTTTTAGCCGTCCCTCTATTTTCAGTGATGATACTCCCATATCCCGAAGCTCGCTGAGCTCATCTAAAAGGCATAAATCCTTTGGGCTTAAATAATACCTACGTCTGCCGTCCACTGTATACGGAAGCCGGCACGGCTGTGCGCAACGGCCGCGATTGCCGCTTCTGCCGCCTATTACTGAGGACATAAGGCATTGACCGGAATAACACATACAAAGCGCACCGTGTACAAACACCTCTATTTCAGCCTTTGCTCCGGCGCATATCCGGCGCACCTCTTCTTTTGTAAGCTCCCTTGCAAGAACAACTCTCTCAAATCCATGCTCCTCCAGAAAACGTACGCCGTCGAGCGTTGTCACAGTCATCTGCGTGCTTGCATGAAGCGCCAGCTGCGGAGCGCAGCGGTGAAATACCTCAGCCAAACCCATATCCTGGATTATCACCGCATCAACTCCGGCATCCGAAAGTCTGACGGCATAATCCGCCGCTTTCGCAAGTTCCTTTTCCTTTATAAGCGTATTTACTGCAACATGAACCTTTACTCCGTAAAGATGGCAGTAATCCACCCATTTCCCCAGCTCATCCACCGGGAAATTCCCCGCCGCCTGACGGGCGCTGAACATATCTGTTCCCAGATAAACAGCATCTGCGCCACTTTGGACGGCTGCTGTTAAAGCACGTTCCGTTCCTGCGGGAGCCAATAATTCTATATCCCTCATGAGCGGTCAATCATATCCAGAAACTCTGCTTCCCGCTGCTCAAACTCTGCCCGCAGTTCGCTGAGCTTTTGTTCCTGCTCCTTCTTAAGCTGGTTTATTTCGTTTTTATGCACTCGCTTAAGCTCTTCAATTTCTTTAGCTGCACTTTCTTTTAATGCACTTTCGGATTCTTTAATCTCCTTGTCCTGCTTTTCCTGTTCGCTGAGCCTCGTCTCAAGCCTCTTTATGTGCGCCTCAAGATTTTTTATCGTAGCCGCACTTTTTGAAAGCTCCTTTGAATAGCCAACTACCTCCTGCTGCAGTTGGTCTACATTTTTTGAGGATTTCTTTATATCATCAAACGATTTATTGAGCCGATCCACTTCATCCTGTAAGTCAAGCCTGGCTTCAAACGTCTTAAAATACTCATCGCAGATATTAAGCGCTGCCAGCACCAACGGACGCTCTCCCGAAACATTGTTCCCGATTTCCAAAACAGCCTTGACCTTCTCGTTTATATGGTCGGCAAGACCGTTTATGTAGTCGCTGCTTTCCTCGGAAACGACCACGTACTGGCGGGAATTTATTATAACAGTCGTTTTATTCTTTTCAGCCATTTATAATGATCTCCTCTCACTTATCCAGGATCGCTTTGGCTTTTAAGATAGCTATTGCGGTCTTGGCATCGTTTATCTCGTTGTTCATCACCATTTCATAGAGCGTATCGAGTGGAAACTTCTTTACCGTCAGAAATTCTCCCTCATCCAGATGCTGCTCCTTTTTCACAAGCCCTGTTGCCATGTATATGTTTATCTTTTCCTCACAGTAGCCGGGCGTTGGATAATATTCCCCCAAATGAACCGTTTCGGAAGCAACATAACCCGTTTCCTCCTCAAGCTCCCTGAGCCCGCACGAGAGCGGATCCTCGCCGTATTCGAGCTTTCCTGCCGGTATTTCCAAAAGCATCTTCCGAAATGCAATACGGTACTGCGTCACCGTCAGCACCTCTTTTTCGGGTGTAACAGCGATAATTCCCACTCCTCCCGGATGGGCGATAAGCTCCCTTTTCGCATGATTGCCGTTTGGAAGCTCTACCTCCTCAACCCGGAGTTTTACTACCTTTCCATTGTATATTTCATTGCTGCTGAGCGTTTTTTCCGTAAAATCCACTCTGTATCCTCCCTTTCTCCTAATATTTTAGTGTCCCCTTTGAAAGTATGCTGTGTTTTATTTTTCTGTCCCCAATGAATGACCTTTGTAAATCAGACCGCAGCTTTCGGGAATGGGTTTGTCTTTTATCGCCGATTTTCCCGAAAAACGTTCTATCGCCGGTGACACGTTTATCAGCCGCTTAAGTTTTTCATACTCCTCCATTGCAGCTGTATTATGCGCAGATGTTTTTACAGCACGTATCATGATATTTTTCGGCGTTTCCAGCGGGGATATATACTCTATCAACGATACTTTGTATCCTCTCCCCTCAAGATATGATGCTCTCAGCCCGTCGGTTAGCGTATCTGCTAACCGAGCCTTCAAAACCCCGTGCTTCGTGACTGCGGAAAACGGTTCGTAGGAATACTGCTTTAATATATCCTTATGGCAGCACGGCACTGCGACTATCGTTTTTGCACCAGTGCGAATCCCCAAGCCAATCGCCATATCGGTAGCAGTATCGCAGGCGTGAAGCGAAATTACTGCCGTCGGCGTTTTCGGCGGACTATAGCTGTTAAGGTCAGCACGTACGAACTCCATATTCTGATAACCAAGCCTTTTGGCGGTTTTAATTGAAGCATCTATTACTACCGGCGAATAATCCACGCCGATAAAACGGCACTTTTTCTTTAATATTTCCCTCAAGTAGAAATTCAATACAAACGAAAGATAGCTCTTGCCGCAGGCACAGTCAAGTATCAACAACTCCTCATCATCTGTTTCCTCTAAAAGCTTCGACATAAGCTCCACAAAATAATCTATCTGATTATATTTTCGGATCTTGTCGTTTTTTATCTTGCCGTTCTTTGCAAGAATACCGATCTCACGGAGAAGCTCCGATGCTAAAGCCGGATTTACCACGTAATTCCTGCCGCCGATGCTTGCTGTTTTTTGCTGTTCCACCTCGGCTGTGCTTACGTCCTCATGCGTCATGCGGACATTTTTTCTGTCCCCTTTGATAACTATTTTCGCTCCGCGTTCTGTGTATTCTATTCTAAGCTCGTCATACTTTGCCGTTTCTTCACAAACCAGCTCAACAAGCCCGTCATCAGAAAGCTTTTGTTTTACTGCCTGATAATCTATATAAATATCGCCGTTTTCCAAAGTCACCAAGCCCGGGAAAACCTTTGTACCCGACTTGAACTCAATAGTAATCCCCTTAAAATACTCACTGTTATCACGCATACGGGAAACTAAACCACTAAATAGCGGTCTTACCCGTGCGGCTGTGCGTTTATCCATTATAACCTCTTTTCAAAAAATGAAAAGCCGGCGCAGGACTGCCGTGTATAAGCAGCCTGCGCGCCTTTTCTCAATCATACTTTTTTATGCCTATATCGTGTCTGAAATGCGCATCCTTAAAGCTGATCTTATCGACCGCTTCATACGCCTTTTCAATAGCCTTATCGAGATTTTCAGCCGTAGCCGTAACACCAAGCACACGTCCGCCGGCCGTCAGGAATTTCCCATCTTCAGCCTTTGTTCCGGCATGGAATACCGTCACTCCGTCCATAGCCTCTGCATCGTCAATACCGCTTATCTCATAACCTGACTGGTACTTCACCGGATATCCGCCGGAAGCCATAACGACACATACAGCGGCGTTATCCTCCCATTCTATCTTAACCTCTGACAAACGCTCGTCTATAATCGCCTCGAATATCTCCAGAAGATCGGTTTTTAGTCTCGGAAGTACAACCTGCGTTTCCGGATCGCCGAAACGGCAGTTGTACTCTATAACCTTTACGCCGTCGGAAGTCATCATAAGACCGAAATACAAAACTCCTTTAAACGTCCTGCCCTCACTGTTCATCGCCCGCATTGTCGGCAGGAAGATGTTGTTCATGCACTCCTCGGCCTTCTTAGCATCGTAAAGACGGCTCGGGGAGAATGTTCCCATTCCGCCTGTGTTTAGACCTTCGTCATTATCATAAGCACGCTTATGATCCTGAGCCGATACCATAGGTACGATAGTCTTGCCGTCAGTAAACGCAAGCACGGAAACCTCCGGCCCTGTCAAAAATTCCTCGATAACGACCTTGTTGCCGCTGTCGCCAAACTTCTTATCATCCATTATTTCATGCACAGCAGCTTCTGCTTCCTCAAGCGTTGCAGCAATTATAACACCCTTGCCCAAAGCCAGACCGTCAGCCTTTATTACAGTCGGGAATTTATTCTGCTTTTTGATATACTCAATAGCAGCCCCGCTGTTGTCAAACACCTCGTAAGCAGCCGTCGGTATGTTGTATTTCTTCATAAGCTCCTTGGAAAATGACTTGCTGCCTTCAATTATAGCTGCCGCTTTACGCGGACCGAAAGCACGGATGCCCTCAGCCTCCAGAGCGTCTACCATACCCATTACGAGCGGATCATCCGGCGCAACCACAACAAGATCTACTGCCTTTTCCTTTGCGAAGTTTACAACGCCTTCTATATCGGTCGCCTTTATCGGCGCACATTCTGCAAGAGCGGATATGCCGCCGTTGCCGGGCGCTGCATATATCTTTTCAGCTTTGGCAGACTGCGATAACTTCCAAATAATCGTATGCTCTCGTCCGCCGCCGCCTACTACCAATATCTTCATTTTAGTGTCCCCTTTGCACTTTAGTGTCCCTTTTGTATATACCGGTATTTATCAATGATGGAAGAGTCTGATTCCTGTAAACGCCATTGCTATACCGTACTTGTTGCACGTTTCTATAACATTATCATCACGGATAGAGCCGCCAGGCTGAGCTATTGCCGACACGCCCGACTTATACGCCCGTTCGATATTATCGCCAAATGGGAAGAAAGCATCAGAACCCAGAGCAAGATCTGTATTTTTCGCTATCCATGCCTGCTTTTCCTCTTTGGTAAATACCGGCGGTTTTGTTTTGAATATTTTTTCCCATTCGCCGTCACGCAACACGTCCATATATTCATCAGAGATGTAAACATCTATTGCATTATCTCTGTCGGCTCTTTTTATGCCGTCTACAAATTCAAGCGATAACACCTGCGGAGCCTGACGCAGCCACCATACATCGGCCTTGTTGCCTGCAAGACGAGTGCAGTGTATTCTCGACTGCTGACCGGCGCCGATACCGACAGCCTGCCCGTCTTTTACATAGCAGACGCTGTTTGACTGTGT
>DBQZ01000127.1:18152-18640 GCA_002305435.1 Clostridiales bacterium UBA1381 | reverse complement strand
CGTGCAATCAGCTTTGCCGTAGGTACGTCACAGACATCGGAAAGCGCTATGAAATCGCCGAATGAGGACATCCTGTCCGCCCCTCTTGCTCTTGCATAAGCCGCTGCCAGCGGAGAAAGCTCTGCATCATCAACGAAATATATTTTACGCAGTGTATCGCTAAGCGGCAGTCCCACAGCAGCGCCTGCCGGTGATACGTGCTTGAATGAGGTAGCCGCCGAAAGTCCCGTAGCCTTTTTCAATTCTCTTACAAGCTGCCAGCCGTTGAACGCATCCAGCAGGTTTATATACCCCGGACGGCCGCAGAGAACCTCAAAAGGCAGATCGGCGCCGTTTTCCATAAACACTCTTGACGGCTTCTGATTCGGATTGCAGCCGTACTTTAATTGCATTTCATTCATAGCTATTTCTCCTTATCTGTTCTTGTTTACTATCCTTGTTGAAACTTCCTTCGTCTTGATATTTATATACCGTACAAACAGGGATAC
>DBQZ01000127.1:16262-18033 GCA_002305435.1 Clostridiales bacterium UBA1381 | reverse complement strand
TCCCCGTCTGCGCTCTTTAAGATGGAGAGGGCATAATTAAAATCATTCTCGCCCGTCTTTATTATACCGGAAATTCTGGGGGTATAGTTTGGCGCATCCGGCTCAAACTCACGTGTTCTAAGCGCCTGCTCGAATGTAAGCTGCTGATTCATCAGCTCATATATCGTATCTGTCTGATCGCCGTTTGTAACTATCGTCTTGTTTCCCAAAACACGTACAGGAGCGTATATTATCAGGCTCGGATCTTCCATTTTCGACTCGTCAAAAGCCTGGGTACGTATACCGTCGCCGTCCTCAACGAAAATGCGGTTGCGGCTGTTTGCGCTTCTGCCCATGATGAAATAAGCCGCCACAGCTGAGCAGCCGTCCTTTGACTTTCCTAAAACTATCCCTCTGCCGGGATAAGCGTTGTTTTTCAAATCTTCGTATATATTCATAATCAGTCTTCCTTTCTCGACTCAAGCCTTACCGCTGCACACAAGCTCCACAGCCTCCGGCAGTATCTTCCATTCAGCCTGTTCCATTACACGCTTTTGCAGCGTTTCGGGCGTATCGCCGTCTTCCACGTAAACAGCTTTCTGCAATATTATCTTGCCGCCGTCAACTACCTCGTTTACAAAATGCACCGTGGCTCCCGTCACTTTAACGCCGTAATCAAGAGCTGCCTCGTGTACCTTCAGCCCATACATCCCTTCTCCGCAGAAAGACGGGATAAGCGACGGATGTATATTTATTATCCTGCCGGAATATTCCCGCAGAAGCTCGCCGCCAAATATCGCCAAAAAACCTGCCAGAACTATTATATCGACCTGCATTTCTTTCATATATGCACATATCCGACGGCTGAACTCGTCCGCATCGCCGCCGCAGTCACCATTTTTGCGTATTACCGTTGTGGGGATACCGGCATTTTTCGCCCGCTCCAAGCCGTACGCCGATGCGCTGTTAGAGCAGACGCAAACTATTCTGCCGCTTTTTAAAACGCCGTTTCTCTCTGCGTCTATCAATGCCTGCAGATTCGTACCGCCGCCGGAGATTAAAACGCCTATCCTTTTCATACTATATCTATCCCCTTTTCGCCTTCTATAAGCTCGCCGATAATATACGCTTTTTCTCCGCTCTTTTCAAGACATTCAACCGCAGCAGACGCTTTTTCCTTATCGACAGCCACTATCATTCCTATGCCCATGTTAAATGTGTTGTACATATCACGTTCGGGTATATCGCCCATCTTCTGCATCATTGTAAATATCGGCAGAATATCCCAGCTGCCTTTTTTCACAACAGCTCTTAACCCATCGGGAAGCATACGGGGTACGTTTTCGATAAAACCGCCGCCTGTGATATGGGAAACAGTGTGTATACCAACTTCGTCTATCAGCTTCAAAAGCGGCTTTACATATATGCGTGTAGGCGTTAAGAGCTCCTCTCCGATAGTCTTGCCAAGCTCATCGGAATACGTATCAAGAGTCTGTTTCGCATTATCGTCGTTTAATCCGAACAGCTTCCTTACAAGCGAATACCCGTTTGAATGTATTCCGGAGGAAGCGATACCGATAAGCACATCTCCGGCAGCTGCCTTTTCACCGTCAGTTATCTTGTCCTTTTCAACGATACCAACGCTGAAACCGCCAAGGTCATACTCATCCTCAGGCATCATTCCCGGATGCTCTGCCGTTTCACCGCCGACAAGCGCACAGCCTGCCTTAACGCAGCCGTCAGCTACGCCTTTTACTATCTTTGCCACCTTTTCCGGCACGTTCTTTCCTAT
>DBQZ01000127.1:4687-16248 GCA_002305435.1 Clostridiales bacterium UBA1381 | reverse complement strand
CCTATCGTATCATGCTTGTCCATGAGAAAAGCCACACGTATCTTCGTACCAACGCCGTCCGTACCCGATACCAAAACCGGATCCTTGTATCCCTTAGGCACCTCGAACAGACCACCAAAACCGCCTATACCGCCGAGAACACCCTCTATTGATGTCCTTTTTACATCGTCCTTTATCAGTCTTACCGACTCATAGCCTGCTTCAACATCTACGCCGGCCTGCTTATATACATTTTCACTCATGATTTTATCTCCTTGATCTCCGGTTTTTTAAAGCTCTGCGGCAGCCGCCTTCACCTTTTCATTTTTAGCAGCTACTCCCAGGCGCATTGTTTCCTTGGATTCCTCAAGCATATCCGCAAGGTATGCGTACTTTAACGACAGCATCTGTGCTGCAAGTATAGCTGCATTTGTGCCGTTATCAAGGCCGACCGTTGCTACCGGGATTCCCGGCGGCATCTGTACCGTTGCAAGCAGTGCGTCCATACCTTCAAATGTGGACTTAATCGGTATACCTATAACCGGCAGTGTAGTATGGGCGGCAACAACGCCTCCAAGATGCGCTGCCATACCGGCCGCAGCTATTATCACCTCAAACCCGTTTTTGCGTGCATTCTTCGCAAAGTCAGCCGCTTCTTCTGGAGTGCGGTGAGCGGAAATGACGTTCACGTCAACATCTATTTTAAATTCTCTGAGTTTTTTTATACAGCCCTTGAGCTTTTCAAAATCGGAATCGCTCCCCATGATCAGGGCAACCTTTGGATTTTCCATAAAATATCTTCCTTTCCGTACAAATTCTAAAAACTACTTCTCCATAATATATAGTATCAAATTCCAGACAGATTGTCAACGTTTTAAGACAAAAATCCCGGAAATTTTATACAAAATAAGGGGGCTGCCTCAAAACAGCCCCCTTAAATTACCACTCTATTTTCTTCGGATCAAGCTCCAGCATAAAGTCCTCGTCACGGTCACAAATAAGCGTATTACCGTCCGTATGGAGTCTTGCGACCTGTATACACGTCCTGCTTTCCGTTTCACCCTCGACAAATCCGCTCTTGCGGCGATCTTCGTTTGAGAAAAGGGGATGGGTGAAATAGAAAATATACGCATTATCCCCGCAGACCACTACATCGGCATGGTTTGCCATAACTCCATCGCCCGGACGATTTCCGCCCTCATAGAGGATAACCCCGCTCTTTTCCCAATTGCAGAGATCCTCTGAACGGTAAACGCCAAGACCGTGCCATTCATCGGTTATCATCCAGTTATGACCGCCAAAGCTGAACACGTTCGGTCCCTCATGGGAAACATCAGTGATTTCCGGCCCGCCGGCAGTCCAGTTGTACAAGTCACTGCTGTAAGCGGTATACGTGTGCGAATCGTGCATTTCATCCTTGTACCACATCTTGTAGCCGCCACCGAACGGATATACACAGGCATCTATAACCCGATCAGATGACAGCGGCAGTATGCTTTGGAACGTCCAGTTCCACAAATCACCCGAGGTATAATGAACGATATGCCTCTCCCAATTCCAGTCTGTAGGTACTCCGGTGATATAGGTAACGTACATATGGTACTTCCCGCCGGCATTTATGATTTCCGGCGCCCAGAAGGTATTTGTACCTATTTCAAAATCCAGGTTGGGCAAAGTCCCGCGGTAGAGCCAACGGCTGCCGTCCTTTGATGATGCAACGCCGATACCGGTTCCATGAATATGGGCAACTCCTATAGAGTTTCTGCCGCTGCGGCGCTGTGTGTAGTACATCCACCATTCACGGGTGTGAGAGTTCCAAATGACCACCGGGTCTGTCGGGGCATCATATATTGGATCTCTGAAAAGCGGAGCTTCCACTTTAACTGCTTTCATAAGTTTCCTCCATTACACAGAATACATTTTATAAAGCTCGGCGTAAATACCGTTTTTAGCTACCAGCTCGGAGTGCGAACCCTCTTCTGCTATCCCGTCCTCGGTAAGCACAACTATCTTATCTGAATTTTTTATCGTCGTCAGGCGGTGAGCTATCGTAAGAACTGTACGCCCACGTGACAACTTCTCAAGCGATTCCTGCACTATGCGCTCGCTCTCATTGTCAAGAGCAGACGTTGCCTCATCAAGGATGAGTATTGGCGGGTCTTTTAAGAATACACGGGCAATGCTGATTCTCTGCTTCTGGCCGCCGGAGAGCTTTACTCCACGTTCGCCGACGTACGTATCATAGCCATTTTCAAACCCCATGATAAACTCATGAGCCCCTGCCCTTTTTGCCGCCTGTATAACTTCTTCACGTGAAGCGTTCGGCTTGCCGTATAGGATATTGCTGTATATTGTCCCGGAGAACAAATATACATCCTGCTGTACAACGCCTATAGCTCTGCGAAGTGAGGCTGTCGTTACGGTTTTTATATCCACACCGTCTATAAGCACCCGTCCGTCTGATACATCGTAAAACCGTGGTATAAGGTTGCACATAGTCGTCTTGCCGCCGCCCGAGGGGCCGACAAGCGCCGCCGATTCCCCGCTTTTAATATGCAGGTTAATGTTTGAGAGCACCTCTTTGTTATCATCGCCGTAGCTGAATGATACGTTCTCAAACCGTATATCGCCCTTGACGTTCTCAAGCTCTCCGGCGCCTTCCATGTCTCGTATTTCCACTGGAGCATCCATAACTTCAAGAAAACGCTCTATACCTGTCATACCCCGCTGGAACTGCTCGGTAAACTGCAAAATAGTACGTATCGTAGCCAGAAGAGTGCTTACGTACAGAAGATATGCCGTCATATCCGCCGGGCTTATTTTTTCGTTTATCATAAAAAGCGAACCTGCCACCACTACAGTGATGTACATAATACCCTCGAAAAACCTAAGAGAAGTCTGGTTTCCTGCCATGTAAAAGTATCCTCTTTTCTTGGCCTTTAAAAACCGCTTGTTTCCCTCTTCAAATTTTTCTTTCTCCATCCCCTCATTGCCGAAGGATTTAACCACACGTATACCCAAAAGGCTGTCCTCTACCTGAGAATTTATCTCGCCTATCTGATTGCGCTGCTCCTTAAACGCACGTCTCATACGTGAGTTGAAGAATTTTACAACGAAGAACATTATCGGCAGCGTGGCAAATATTATCACCGTCAGCGGCACGTTTACTCCGCACAGGATTATGAAAGAAACGACAATCTTTAATCCGGCGATAAAAAACTCTTCCGGACAGTGATGGGCAAACTCTGTAATGTCGAACAGGTCGCTTGTTATACGTGCCATGAGCTGACCTATCTTATGCTCAGAATAATAAGAAAACGACAGCTCTTCCAAATGCGAGAACAGGTCACGGCGCATATCGGTTTCTATTTTAGCGCCCATAACGTGGCCGTTATCCGCCATATAATAGTTTGCCGCTGCGTCTATTATCCTCAGAACCAAATAAAAAAGCCCTATTTTAACCACCAAAGACACCGTAAGCGACGCTAAATCGTTCATTGCCAGTTCTGTGATATTCCTCACAAGCATCGGAAACACCAGATCACATACAGTTGTAAGCGAAGCGCAGAACAAGTCCATCACCAGTATCCATTTGTATTTTTTAAAATACGGCAGGAACCTTTTCACCAGATATCCCATCTTCATTTGTTTTTCTTCCATGCTCTTCCTCCTTTTCCCTTTTTGTTTACCGTAGAATTATAGCACATACATTTTCTAATTTCAACACTTTCGTGCATAAAATTTTATCATTGGTAAAATAATCATAATACAGCAAAAAAATTTGTTTCCAATGAGGCAAATTGCAGATATTTCCCAAGAAAGGCAGGCAATTGTATGAAAGAATGCAGAATAACAGACGTATACGCCCGTGAGGTTATAGATTCCCGTGGCAATCCGACCGTGGAAGCGGAGGTGATAGGCGAGGATTTCTGCGGACGGGCAATAGTCCCCTCCGGAGCATCCACCGGCAGCTTTGAAGCCGCCGAGCTTCGCGATAATGACAGCAGGTACGGCGGCAAGGGCGTTAAGCGGGCGGTCGAAAACGTCAATACGATCATAGCCGATGCCCTCTGCGGGATGTGCGTACTCGACCAGAGAGAGATTGACCTCAAACTGTGCGAGCTTGACGCAAGCCCCAACAAATCCGTCCTCGGGGCAAACGCCATTCTATCAGTCTCTTTAGCAGTCTCCCATGCGGCGGCTAATTTTCTGGGGATCCCCCTCTACCGCAGCATAGGCGGTTCCAACGCCCACATTTTGCCGGTACCAATGCTCAACATCCTAAACGGAGGCGCTCATGCGTCCAACAACGTTGACATCCAGGAGTTTATGATCGCCCCCACAGGCGCAAAAACCTTCCGTCAGGCTCTGCGCTGGTCGTGCGAGGTGTTTAGCGCACTTAAAAATATTTTGTCCTCCTCCGGCTTTTCGACTGCTGTCGGAGATGAGGGCGGCTTTGCGCCGGATCTTCGTGATGATGAACAGGCGCTTTCACTGCTCACCGATGCAATTGAAAAAGCAGGCTACCATCCGGGCAAGGATATTAAAATAGCAATAGATGCTGCCTCTACCGAATGGGTTCAGGATGACGGGACGTATCTTCTGCCGAAATCAGGCGCACACCGCACCGGAGAAGAGCTTATTGCCCACTGGACAAAATTATGCAGCAAATACCCCATATTTTCCATAGAGGACGGCCTTGGCGAGAATGACTGGGAGGGCTGGAAATCACTTACTGCAGCTTTAGGGGATAGGATTCAGCTCGTCGGCGACGATCTTTTCGTAACAAATTCCGCCCGCCTTGCAGACGGTATAGATTGTAAGGCTGCAAATTCCATTTTGGTAAAAGTCAACCAAATAGGCACGCTCTCAGAAGCAATTGACGCTGTAGAGCTTGCACATCGTGCAGGATACACCGCCGTTATCTCGCACCGCAGCGGCGAAACCGAGGATACAACTATAGCCGACTTGGCGGTAGCCTTAAACGCCGGACAGATAAAGACCGGCGCCCCTTCACGCGGGGAACGCACAGCCAAATATAACCGCCTGCTTCACATTGAGGACGAGCTGTGCTTTCAGTCCCGATATGGCCTTTTGAATGATAGCCGTCTGTTACTTTAAAAAACATCCCATTTTAACACAGCAGCTCCCCGCAATCACGGATTTTATTTCCAAATTATGCCAGAATATTGCGGGGTAAAGCTGTGATTTGGACGGATTTTATCGGTTGCTTACCGTCATTTTAAATGGAATTTTATCGTAAAATATCATCTTTTCACCGTTTCATCCAAGAGAACTGCCGTCGTTTCTTGTGCATTTTGCACATATTTGATAAAATGCACCAAAATTTCCTTATATGCACTATATTTTGCATATTTTCCTGCGATATACCCCTCGTTGAGTGGCAAAAACCACCTAAAATCGTGCATTTTCCGTATCCCAGTGTCATTTGATTTGGCTGTTTCTTTTGTACATAAAGGCGATTTTTCAATTTAGATATTTACAAATTTTGAACAAAATGCTATAATACTAACGCCGACGGAAAATAAATTATCATATGATAACAAGGATTCATTTATGTGAGTCTTTATGTAGTTTCCTCGGTTAAATTTTAAATATTTTCCCGAGGCACAATATAAAAAAACAGAAAGGATAAAAGGAAATGGGAAATATTCTTATAGCAGACAGCGATCACTCAAGCGCCAATCAGCTCTGTGAGTACTTCACAGAAAGGAAATTTCTTGCCGTACCGGCATACAACGGTATCGACGCTCTCGTATCAGCAAACACCATTCACCCTGATGTCATCATCACCAAAGCATTCCTCCCCGGGCTGGATGCTGCTCTTTTAATGCAAAGCCTGTCGCACCTGCGCCCGGCGCCAAAATTTATCGTACGTTCAGAAAACATAACAGAACCGCTCTACGGCAATCTGAAAACACTTGGAACGTATCACATCGTATCCGTCTCAGAGCCCTTATCAAAGCTGTGTTCACTGGCAGTGGATTTGATCAACTCCAAAGACCGCTATGAATCTTTTAATGCGCATTCAGGCAATGTCATCTCTGCAACTCTAAACGCCATCGGCATCCCCGCCGCCATGTCGGGATACCGCTATTTTTCTCTTGCTATACAGCTGTGCTTAGATATGCCGCAGCTGGCAAATTCCATGATGAACTCCGTATATCCCACAATAGCCCTTAAAACCGGTACCAGTCCCCAAAGCGTGGAAGCCGCCATGCGCAATGCCCTTAAAAAATGCTGGCAAAACGGAACACCTCAATTTGCCGTTACCCACCTACATATCAGAAACGGCAGTAAACGCCCATGTAATTCGGCGTTTATTATCCTTGCCGCCAACTATGTCCGGAATATGCTTTAACCGGCGGCATCGATATACCGGTAAATCCTGACACAAGGAGTATATGAAACACATACCATCACGAAAAAATGCGACCTTCAAAAGGCCGCATTTTTTTACTATTCAACAACATTAACACTCTGTATCGTTCCCGTTGTATCAACGTACTTTGAGTATATCGAAAACTGCCGTCCTGCCGATATTTCCGTATCGTCGCCTGCAAAATAGCTGTTGTCCGACTCCTTGCCGACTGAGCGTATCGTCACGTAGCAGGTGTATCTTTCGGGAAGCCCTACGAATACAATGTCACCATCGGCCGTTGTGGACTGAAACTCTACATCCTCTACATCAACGTTCGTTATCTCGCCTATTTCCTGTTCATACCGCCTGTCGGTGAGCTTGCCTTTTTTCTGCAAAGCGTCCACTGTATACTGCCTTACGCCTTCCACCTTAACTACGTATTCAAAAGCCCTGTCGCTTTTTACCATTTTCGCCGTGCCGCCGAAGAGCCGTACTCCCACGCCGATAACAGCCGCTATAACCAGCAGTATCACCGCAAAATCAATGATACTCAGTTTTCCGAATAATTTTCCGTTCTTATCTATCAGCATCAGTCTGTCCTCCCTTAATTTCCTTCCGGCGTGTTCATGCTGACCACAAAACCGCTCGTAACGTAGCCCTTACCTCGTATAGGCATTTCCTTACCGACTTTTACTGCCGTTTCGCCCGTTTTTACAACAAGGTCGGATACTACGGCATCAGCCTGTACGGTAATGTATATATCCTCCTGACCCTCTACATTCGCGATATTATACTGACCGTCTATGCTGTCGTATGTCATTGTCGTTGCCGGCTCCGTGCGCACGTTTGTTACCACACCCGAATCCTTTTCTTCATAGCTTAGGGATACCACATCGCCGGTATGGATCATCTGGGAGAATCCCTCATCTTTACCCGTTACCATTACCGTAAATTCCACCGTGCTCTGTTCTCCGCCTTTTGAAAACAGTCCCGGAAATATCTTCACTGCGCCGAATATTATCGCCGCTATTACCACAAGTATGATAAGAAGATCTATAATTGTGAATCTTACTCTTTGCTGCTGTTTCATTTACCTGACCTTTCCTTTCGATATTATTTCTTCATACAGCTCCTCCGTTTGACGTGTCATCGCCTCAACGGTGAATGTTTCATTGAATATTTTTACAGCCTCCCCACTCATGCGTGCATAAAGCTCCTTATCAGTCAAGAGCCTTTCCACAGCACCTGCAAGAGCGACCGAATTTTTCTTGGGAACCACAAAACCATTTTTACTGTTTTTTATCACACCGGGGTTGCCGCCGAAATCTGAAACCACCGCCGGAATCCCTATGCTCATCCCCTCCAAAAGCGCAAGGCTCGTAGCCTCTGTTCCGTAGGACGCATTCACCTGAACGTCTGTGATATTCATCAGCCTGTCAACGTCTTTTATGAAACCGGTGAAGATAACGTTGTCCTCAAGTCTTTTTTCCTTCACACGCTTTTTAAGGACATTTTCGTAGCTACCCGTTCCGGCGATAAAAAACTTCGCTTTTATGCCGTGCTTTAAAATCTTCTCGGCAGCGTCGATGAAATACTCATGGCCCTTAATGTCCTCAAGACGTGCCACAATCGAAACTACCTTTTCGCCCTCTGCCGCACCAAAACGCCTGCGGGCTGAGGCCAGCTCTTCTTCACCCAGTCTTTTAAGCGGTTTTACGCCGTTTAGGATAACACGTATCTTTTTCCCGCTTACGCCTGTATCGGTCAGGTTCTCCTTTGCCGCCTCGGCAACGGCTATTATGCCGTCGCTCAAGAAATTGTTCACCGCCCCGTTTATCAGTTTCCCTACGCCCTTTGATATGCTCTTTGGCGGCGGGAAGACCGAATGGCGTGTGTAAACTATTTTCGCTCCGGTAAGCCTTGCCGCTATCCTTGCTGACATACTGGCGTGCGTGTGCACAAGGTCGGGCTTTTCTCGGCGGAATATGGCGGCAAGCTCTTTTACACATGACATATCAAGCGATTTGTCGGCTATGCCGTCCACTTCTATTACCCTTACGCCCAGCTTGTCAAGCTCCGGCTTTAGAAGGCTGTTTTTGGGAAGTATCACGCTTACCTCGAATTTTTTCCTATCGATATTTCCCGCAAGAGCCAAAAGACATTTGCCCGCTCCGCCGATATTTGTATCACTTGATACCTCAATTATTTTTCTCAACCTGCCCGCCTCCTATCGTCAGTCTGTAAAGCGACGTTCCAAAAGCCATAAACATAAAGAACATAGCCATCATACGGTAGTTATAGAACGTATAGTCGAACATACTCTGCAAAAGGAAACCGGCAACTGCGCTTCCAATGCCAAGCGCCAGCATAGACGTCCACGTTGTTTTCGGCTTTAGGTTGTATACAGATGCCATCTTCTTTAAAAATACTACCATCGTGCCTACAAAGGCCGCCAATGCGCCGATTCCTCCTTCGACCAGAAGCTGTAGGAATGTATTATGCGAATGAGGAGCAACTATTGCATTATAGGAGTAGAACGGGTATACCGCCCCGAACGCTCCCTCTCCCATGCCGATACCGCCTATCCAGAAGTTCTGCATCATCTCAAGCGTACCCAGCCATATAAATACACGGTAGGAAGTTGAAGAATCGCTCATATCGCCTATGCTCAAAAGTCTGTCTATCATCGTCTGCGGCATCACGAAAGGCAGCAGCAGTATAAACAGCGGCAGTATCTTCCACCAGCGGCCGTTATAAAACGATACGAAGATAACCGCTGTCAGCATAAATCCCAGCCAGCAGCCGCGCGACTGCGTAAGCACAAGACAAAGCGCAGAACCGGCAAATATCAGCATATATACCCATTTTGCAAGCCTGTTCCATGGATACTTAAGCATAAATACCGCCGATATAGGCAGGGTGAGAAGCAGGTATTCGCCAAGCACATTGGGATTTCCCATTGTGGAATAAACACGCATTGTCGCTTCCTCGAACATCTCTTCATCTATCCAAGCATTCGAGGTGTTCCAGCCGAATACGTACTGCATCACGCCGTACAGAGCCACTAAAGCTCCCATCAGTGCAAACAGCTTCAAGAGCGAGTACAGCTGTTCTTTCGTTTTTACTGTGTTTACTATTACAAAATAGAAGCCTATAAACACCAGATACATCACCCATACTGTAAGGCTCTGCACCGGTGAGAACGAGGTCAGCGACGAAATCAAAAGCACCGCCAAAAGCAGGATAAGCCCCAGCCCCGTGCCGTCAAGCCGCCAATTCAGCTTCGGTGTGGTAAGCGTCTTTACAACAGCTGAAAACGCCGTCAAGAGCGCTATTCCCGCCAGAGCCATCGTCGGCCCTACCGGGGCGACAACTACCGCAAATACAATTCCCGCCATCGGCGCCATCAGCACCAATATCACGCAGAAAAGCCCCACCGGCACCGCCGCCGCAAAAAGCAGGCTCTTAATCGAAACCGCTCCCGCCGCAAGACCAAGCAGTACGGCTATTACCGTTGCAGCCCGTCCGCCTGTGCGTCGTTCCTCGTAAAAATCAAAATGTATGTTTGAAAGCCCAACAGCCCCCAAACAGAACCGCACCACTGCGCTGTGTTCAAAAAAACCGGTGATGTTAAGGTCTTTTATGCACAAAATCGCCCCGACCGCTCCGGCTGCAAGCATTACGTAGGAAATACTCCCCGCAAATATCCACGACACTGCTGATACCAAAAACATCGACAGCATCATAACTCCCAAAAACCGGCTGTTTAAAGCCAGCATATTCCAGTAAAAAATCCGCCCAAGCCTCAGTATAAAGCTTCTTGAAATCATCCGCCTGAGGCTTTTGCCCATTACTGCACGAGATACCGTAAGCCAGCGAAACGGCTTGTTAAGCAGACGATAAATAAGGCTCGTCCGCACCATGCCGTCATGTGAGTCGGCTTTCAGCCCGCTTGGTATCAGGCTCCGCCGCCATAGCGATGATACCGCCCGATATATCTTCTCAAGAATCCTGTATACGCCGCTGTCTTTAAGCAACGTCCACAGCAGCGAGAAAAAGCGGCCTATCGACGTTATTATCAAACTGTTCACTTGACGCTTCAGTCCTTTCTTCCTTTAAATAATCCCGTTATCATTTCCACTCTGAACAAAAGGCAGCATACTCCGTATATGACAACTCCCGCACCGGCGCATATTGCTGCGAGCAGGATGTTCATTATCATCCCCTCGTCAAATACCGGCTGCAATTGATTGTACATAGACCATACGGCAATTCCCATAACCAACGCCGCCGCAGCGCCCTTTGCTATTTCCAAAAGATCCCTGCGTTTAAACATACCCGGATTTTTCCGCACCATACATACGAGGTTCATACCGCCGTTGAAAATCGAACCGCCTGCTGCTGCAAGCGCTAATCCGTTCGTGCCAAGCACCGAAAACAGCACGTATGCCAATATGATGTTTACTATCATGCTTAAGACGGAATTTCTCATCGGTGTTTTTGAATCGTTCATTGAGAAGAACGATTTTGAAAGCACCTCGTTTACTGCAAGGCCTATCATTCCCACCGAATAGCAGGTGAGTACGGCACTTACCATTGCGGTGTCGTCCGTGGTAAAGTCCCCATGCTGGTAGATTATCACCGTTATCGGCCTTGCAAGTATCATAAACCCGAACATCAGCGGGATTATAACAAGCAATATCGCCTTAAATGACGAAACGATAAGCCCGTTTGCCGCCTCTTTATCATCCTCTGCATTAGCCCTTGCAAGCTTCGGGAATATAAGGTTCGTCACAACAAAACTGAATACTCCAACAACTATAGTGTAGAGCCGGTTTCCGTACTCAAGAGTCGATACCGCCCCGTCTATTCCTGAGGCCAGACGGGAGTTTATTATCGAATACAGCGGCTGTACCCAAGTGCTTATAAGCATCGGGCCTGCCAAAAGCAGAGCCTGCTTGATGTTTTGGTCACGGAAGCGGAAGTTCGGCCTGTACCTCACGCCGAATTTTTTCAGCGACGGAATCTGTACAATTAACTGCAAACTCCACGCTATAACCATAGTAACCGCCAGCCCATATACCCCAAACTTATTGCCCAGCGTTAAAAAGTAAAGGATTATAGCCAAATTTGACACCAGGCTTATTATCGACGGGATATTATATTCGCCGAACGACTGCAAAAGCCCGACATACGAAAA
>DBQZ01000127.1:0-4626 GCA_002305435.1 Clostridiales bacterium UBA1381 | reverse complement strand
GCTATCAGAGCGGTGATCGTAAGTATCAAGGTTACGAATTTGTTGACGAAAACCATCGCTTCGTCCTTGCCCTTTTTGCTCATCACACGGTTGAATACCGGTATAAACGTCGCTGAAATCACCCCTCCTATCACCACATCAAACAGAGTTGTCGGCAGCTTAGATGCTGTCATAAAAGCGTCGGCGGCTATTCCTGTGCCGTAGTTTGCTCCGATCATGGAATCACGCACAAGGCCGAACACCTTTGAAAGCATTGTGGCAGCTGCCATAAACCCCGCAGTCCTTAGCATATTCTCACTTTTCAAAGCTCCACACACCCCTTATCGAAAAGCTCTATCGCATATTTTGCGTTCAGCTCAGATTTTTTGCGCAGAAGCTCACGCCTTTTTTCAAGCTCCTTTATTATTGAGGAGTAATCCCTCATCGTATTATCAAGCATTGCGGCAAGCTTTTTAAACTCCGTCTTTTCCACCGGAATATATGCGCTCTGGTGCAGATAATCCATAAACCCGCTTATTTTGGGATCATACACAAGCCCTATAAGCGGAACGGCTCCTGCTGCCGCATATACGAGAGTATGAAGCCTCATCCCTACACAGACATCCATACAGCCGACAACCGAAAGCATATCGCCGATCGTCTGCCCTTCTGTTAAGAGCGTAGCCTTATATTTCAAATTTTTAAATATCTTCTGCGAAAGCTCCGTATCACGGCTTGGCTGCATCGGCAAAAACACCGTGTGAAAACCGTATTTCTCCGAAGCGTAATCAGAAAACTGCGCCATAGTCCGGGCAAAGTCCTCCGGCAGCGTATCCCACGCACGCACGGAAATACCGAGTATCCGCTTTGATGTGTCTGCTCCGGCTTTTTTCAGTATTTCAAGACCTCTTTTCTGCGGAGACGGTTCAAGATGAAACGCCGGATCGGCCGTTACTATTGTTTTCGGCTTTGTAACACCTATTTTTTCCAGCTCTTCTCTTGAGGTTTCGTCCCTCAGCGTGATAAGATCTACCCTGTTCAGCACCCGTCTTGCTTTTTTCCGGTTGCCCTCCCTCAAAAGCGGGCCTATTCCGTTGGAATACAGCATGACCTTTAATCCCATCATTTGTGCCAGGGCAATTATGCCCAGATAATACCATAATGATTTTGAGGAGGTCCTGTCCTGTATAAGCGTACCGCCTCCAGAAAGCAGCAGCTTTGCCCGGCGCATATGCGCCATTATTTCAAAGGGATTCGTGCGGCTTATGGCTTTTACGCCGTAAATCCGCTCCGTTTCCGCCGGATCTCCCGAAAGCACCACCAGATTTGCATCCGGTCTGTACTGCTGAACATCTTCTATTATCGATAGCAAAAGGGCGTCATCTCCGCTGTTTTTGAAGCCGTAGTATCCCGAAATTAAAATTTCGTCCATAACGTCCTCCTTCATTTTTTCAGCGCTATGTCGTATACGTCAATACAATCCTGCGCCATTTTTGCTATTGAATAAAACCGTTTTACCATCTCCCTGCCGTAGTCGCCGAGATATTTCTGCTTTTCTTTATCAAGTGCAAAGAAGCTCTCAATATCAGCCCGCAGCTTCTCCGGTGTCGAAGGGCCGCAGTCACGGCAGCAAAAATTCGTATTTATACCAACCGTCAGCTTTGATTTGTCAAAAAGTCCGATATACCCCTCATTGCCTGCCACTATTGCAGGCTTTGCCGCAGCCATCGCCTCAAGCGCCGCCCGGCTTACGCCGACAAACAGCTCCGCCGGCGCTATCAGCTTATTTATATCGGTACGCGGACCGGTCAGTATTACCGCCTTTCTTCCCATTTTGCGGTTTGCTTCCTCTGCCATACTGCGTACATTTTCCATATCGTTTCCGCCGCCGACGGCGATTATCCGAAGCCTCTCAACCTGTATCTTGGGCAGTATTGATAAAAGCTGTTTTAGCGCCAGGCTTCTGTCCTCGTCCATACGGCTGACGTACGTTATAACACGGTCGCCCTCTTCAATGCCGAACTCCTTTATAACAGACGACCCGTCGGTATCGGGGGAAAATTTTTCTGTATCAATACCGTTTATCGTAACTTTTATCTTATCAGGCGATATTTTGTAGTTATCTATAAGATACTTTTTTATATCATCACTGACGGCTATAGTATATTCACCCCAGTTAGTGATGTACTTAAGCCCGTATTTCGTGTTGAATACCCAATGAGCCGTCGTCACAAACGGGAATTTCATCCGCTTGTGGAGCAGCCCAAGTATGAATGAAGGGATACGGGCGTGAGAGTGAACTATATCGATTTTTTCTGTAAGTATTATGTTCCTGAGCCGTTGATACGCCTTCCAAACATTCAAAGGATTTTTATTTTGCAGCGGCACTACGTAATGTTTTATCCCGGCTTCCTCAAGCTCCTTCACGTAAACGCCGCCCTTGGAAGTCACTACAACGTAATATCCCCTGCGTTTGAGCTCTTTTGCCAGCTCGACAACATGGGTCTCGGCGCCGCCTATATTCAGCTGCATAAGCGATAAAAGGATCCTTGTTCCCTTTTTCAAGCCTTTTCACACCTTTCATTTTTGTCGTATTTTCAAAATAATGATCTTCGCTATGCCGTATTCGGCATAATAAATCCGAACGTGCAAAACTCAAAACCCCGTAAATCTTAGGACACGGCGTCCTATTATGGCTATTTACACGTTAAATTTCCAATAAACAGACCACCTTATTATACATTATAAACCATAATCAAGCAAATAGCAAGATTTTTTATCAAAATGAAAAAAAATGTTTTACATTTGAAGGTTTTTAGTATATAATAGAGGGGTATTTTAAAATTCACCCGCAGCGGCTCTGCTGCGGATACGAGGAGGTTTTTCAAAATGCCATTTCCGCAGGATTTTGTATGGGGAACAGCGACTGCGTCTTTTCAGATAGAGGGCGGCGCTGACGAGAGAGGCGACTGCGTATGGGATATGTTCTGCCGGCGCAAAGGCTCCGTCGCTTTCGGTCACAACGGTCTTGAAGCCTGCGATCATTACCACCGCTTCCGTGAGGACGTACGTATAATGAAAGAGCTTGGTATAAAAGCCTACCGTTTCTCTTTTTCATGGCCTCGGATCTTCCCCGACGGCCTTGGCAGTGTGAACGAAAAAGGCGTGCGCTTTTACAACGAGCTTATAGACGAGCTCTTATCAAACGGCATAGTCCCCTATGCAACTCTATTTCATTGGGACTACCCTACCGCCCTCTATAGAAAAGGCGGCTGGCTCAATCCCGACAGCCCAAAATGGTTCGGCGAATATACAAAGAAAATAGTGGAGCTTTACTCAGACCGCATCTCTCACTGGTTCACGCTAAACGAGCATCAGTGCTTCCTTGCAGTCGGACACGCCGACGGCGGACACGCACCAGGGCTTAAACTGTCTGAGGAAGATGTGCTGATTGCCGCCCACAATTCCCTGCTTGCACACGGGGAAGCTGTAAGCGTTATCAGAAAATACGCAAAAACAAATCCCGTAATAGGTTTTGCTCCTGTCGGTGACGTAAAAATCCCCGCTTCAGATTCTCCGGAAGATGTTGAGGCTGCTTACGAGGCGATGTTCAAACCCACCTCTCCATCCGTTTACTGGGGCAACGCCATGTGGGTGGATCCAATAATGACAGGCGAATATCAGCCGGAAATTGCTGCCAGATTTAAGCATTACAATATAAATATCCCCAAGACGGATATGGAACTTATGTCACAGCCGATAGATTTTCTCGGCATGAACATATACCTTGGCCAAACCATATCAAAAGACGGCCCCACCGCCCCAAAGATCGGCTTCGACCAGACGACAATGGGCTGGGAGGTAACTCCATCCGCTCTTTACTGGGGAACTAAATTCTATTACAGACGCTATAAAAAGCCGATGTATATAACTGAAAACGGCATGGCAAACAACGATGTTGTAAGCGCCGACGGCTGCGTTCATGATCCCCAGCGCATAGAATACTTAAGGCAGTATCTCTCAGGCCTTAAAAAGTCGTCAGAGGAAGGGGCGGACATCCGCGGATATTTTTACTGGTCGCTTCTTGATAATTTTGAATGGGGCGAGGGGTATCAGAAACGGTTCGGTATAGTCTATGTCGATTACGAAACGAAAAAACGCATATTAAAAGACTCGGCTCATTGGTACAGTGATGTGATAAGGACAAACGGTCAGGAGCTTTAATGCTCAAAAGAAAACAGAAAGGAATTACATTATGGAAAAAAGAGGAACATTTTCAGGCAAGCTCGGCTTCATCATGGCTGCAGCCGGCTCTGCTGTGGGATTGGGAAACATATGGCGTTTCCCGTATTTGGCGGCAAAATACGGCGGCGGAATATTTCTGCTTGTGTATATCATACTTACCGTAACGCTCGGCTTTACGCTTATGGTAACAGAAATTGCAATCGGCCGTAAAACCGGCAACAGCGCCATAACCGCCTTTAGGATGCTCAGGAAGAAATCATCTTTTATCGGCTGGCTGTCATCATTGATACCTATGCTGATCTTCCCATACTACTGCGTTATCGGCGGTTGGGTTTTAAAGTATCTGGTGGTATTTGCTACCGGCGGAGCTGCGCAGGCTGCTCAGGACACTTTCTTCGCCCA
>DBQZ01000145.1 GCA_002305435.1 Clostridiales bacterium UBA1381 | reverse complement strand
GTATCGGTAAACAGCAAGGGACTCAAAACCTACTGGTTCAGAGATATTGAGGGAAACCTTATGCATCTGATATACAGACCGGTACCCCTTATGTGAATTTAATTTTATAATTAAATTATAAATAAACAAGTGAGAGGAGATTTCTAATGGAGATTTTAAAGGATTTCAGCCTTGAAGGCAAAGTTGCGCTTGTAACCGGAGCTTCCTACGGTATAGGTTATGCTATAGCTAAAGCGCTTGCTTCTGCCGGAGCAAAAATTGTTTTCAACGATATTAAGCAGGAGCTTGTTGACAAGGGTCTTGCATCGTACAAAGAGGACGGCATCGACGCTACAGGTTATGTATGCGACGTTACAAATGAGGAAATGGTACAGGATATGGTAAAGAAGATCGAAGCCGAGGTTGGCGTTATCGATATTCTTGTTAACAATGCCGGTATCATAAAGAGAATTCCTATGTGTGACATGACAGCAGCAGAGTTCAGACAGGTAATAGACGTTGACCTGAACGCTCCGTTTATCGTAGCAAAGGCTGTTATCCCCAGCATGATCAAGAAGGGTCACGGCAAAATCATAAACATCTGTTCAATGATGAGTGAGCTTGGCCGTGAAACAGTTTCTGCATATGCAGCTGCTAAGGGCGGACTTAAGATGCTTACAAGAAACATCTGCTCAGAGTACGGCGAATACAACATCCAGTGCAACGGCATTGGCCCGGGTTATATCGCTACTCCGCAGACTGCTCCGCTGAGAGAAAGACAGGCTGACGGTTCAAGACATCCGTTTGACCAGTTCATCGTTTCCAAGACACCGGCTGCTCGTTGGGGTAATGCAGAAGACCTTATGGGACCGGCTGTATTCTTGGCATCTGATGCTTCAAACTTTGTAAACGGTCACGTTCTTTACGTTGACGGCGGTATCTTGGCATACATCGGAAAACAGCCGTGATCACAGCTTAAGTAAAAAAATTAAAAGCTGTCTTGTTCTTATGTGATGAGACAGCTTTTTTTGAAAGGAAAATTATGAAGAGAAATCTTGCTGGTTATCTGAGATTGTTTTGGGAAATGTTTATTCTCAGCGCTTTCACTTTTGGAGGCGGATACGTTATCGTGACGCTTATGCAGCGTAAATTTGTAATGGAGCTTCACTGGATAGAGAGGGAAGAGATGATGGATCTGGCGGCTATTGCCCAGTCAGCTCCAGGGGCTGTTGCCGTTAATGCTTCCATAATTGTCGGCTACAAGCTCGGCGGGGTTTTAGGGGCGATTGTCGGCTGTATCGGTACAGTGCTTCCTCCTTTGATAGTTATAACAGCTATTGCATTCGTCTATGAATGGTTTAAGCAGAATGCAATAGTCGCAGCGCTCTTGCGTGGCATGCAGGCCGGAGTTGCAGCGGTTATTTTTGACGTTGTAATAGATATGGCTCTGCAGATTATAAAAGATAAAAAGCCGCTTTATATAATTTTAATGGCAGCAGCATTTATTACGTCGTATTTCTTTGGACTAAACGTAATAATAATTATACTTTGCTGCGGTGCGGCAGGAATTATAGCTACGTGGTTACGTCTGAAAAAGGGAGGAATGAGCGAATGATATTTCTTCGATTATTTTGGAGCTTTTTTCAGGTAGGACTTTTCAGCATAGGCGGTGGTTATGCCGCTATGCCGTTCATACAGGAACAGGCTGTAACTATAAACGGCTGGATAAGCGCATCAGAGTTTACCGATTTGATAACAATATCGCAGATGACTCCGGGACCTATAGCAATAAATGCGGCAACATTTGTCGGAAATCAGGTTGCGGGGCTGCCCGGAGGGATAGTAGCAACTTTAGGATGTATATTCCCCTCGTGCGTTATAGTGCTTACAATAGCGTATTTTTATTTTAAGTATCGCAGCCTGACAATGATACAGGGATGTTTAAAAGGCTTGAGACCGGCTATTGTTGCGCTTATAGGGGCAGCAGGTATAGATATGATAGAACTGGCCGTATGGGGAGAAGCCGGATTTACAAACTTTCTCAACGTAGACTGGCAGGCGATAATTTTATTTGCAGCCTCAATAATAATACTCAGAAAATTTAAGACGAACCCAATACTGGTAATGCTCGGCTGTGGTATAATCAGTGTTGCGGTATATTTAACGGGAGTTGTAATATGATGGAAGATACGAGAGATGAAAGCCAAATCGCTTTAATTTTCGGCAGCCGATTCAGGGAAGAACGGCGGAGAAAAGGGTTGACGCAGGCAGATGCTGGCAAGCAGATAAAAGTTTCACGAAACTTAATATCCGCTTGGGAACGCGGGCGGCTTATGCCTGGCCCGAAATATTGGGTAAGGATTATAAACTGCTTAGAGGTATCATTTGACTATTTAACAGCAGTGACAGATGTACGAACAGATGGGCGTTTTTCTGTTTTATCAGAAGAAGAGCAGCTAAAACTGAATAAGAAAGGCAGAAAACAGCTGCGTACCTACTATGATTTTCTGATTAGAACCCTTGAATATAGGGATTAACCAAAAAACACACCGCCAATATATTGTGATCGGCGGTGTGTTTTTTATTATATTAAGAGGGGTTTTACATCGTATATTTTTCAACAGCTGACCGTACCGCCCCCGGTGCGGATATTAACTCGTTAAAATAATCATTTACCTTATCGGCAAGGCCAATCTCGAAGAGATCTACTCCGAAAATCTTTGTATTCCTAAATATTTTTTCAAATTTCACCTTGCAATCAACAGTATCCCCTAAACTTATTTCATCAAAATATGGACGAAGCTCAGTGAGCATAGGATCAGGACTCAGCTCAAAGCTATTGCCCTCATCGTCTATTGCCATCAAATAGCGGAGCCAGCCGGCAAAAACAAACGGTATCAGCTCAAGAGAAGATACATCAAGCGATTCAGAACGCTTATATGCTTTTATAGTTTCGCCGAAACGGATAGCCAATTTTTGCGAGGTATCTGTAGCTATTCTTTGAGGTGTATCAGGCATGAACGGATTTGGCAGACGTGTATTTAATACGCTGTCAATGAATTCCTTCGGGTTAAGAACCCCTGGATCAACTACGACCGGCAGACCTTCGTCATAGCCTATCTTTTCTACCAAACGGCGAAGAGCCGCATCATTCATTTCCGCCGATATAAGCGTGTACCCCATAAGGCAGCCGAATACGGCAAGAGCGGTATGAAGGGGATTAAGGCAGGTGCAGACTTTCATCTTCTCTACTTTGTCTACAGTCGTGCGGTCGGTAAATATTATGCCGCCCTTTTCAAGCGCTGGACGGCCGTTAGGGAAGTCATCCTCTATTACCAGATATTCACATTCCTCTGCGTTTACAAACGGAGATACGTATGTGTTTTTGGATGTCACAACTAGCTCTAAATCTTCAACGCCGTCTTTTTCAAGAATACTCTTTACTGACGGATCAGGACGAGGTGTTATTTTATCTATCATCGACCATGGGAAAGAAACGTCAGTTTTGATGTAATCGCTAAAGCCCCTGTCCACAAGCCCATTTTCGCACCACTTATCAGCAAAAGCTGATACAGCGGAGGAGAGTTTGTCACCGTTATGTGAACAGTTATCCATACTCACCATAGCAATGGGCGTTTTGCCGGAGATGTATCTTTCATACAAAAGAGCTGTGACCTTGCCTATATAGCTTTGGGGCTTGTCAACTCCGTTCTTAAAATCGTCCTCAACCGCCGCCAACAGCTCGCCTTTTCCGTTTACGAGACTATACCCCTTTTCAGTTATAGTAAAAGAAGCCATTTGCAGGGAAGGCGAGCGGAATATTTCCTTAAGCCGACCAAATTCCTTATCGTTGTTGCTGTCGAGTATAACCGATTCGGCAATGCTTCCGACAACGGTTTTTTCGATAGAGCCGTCAGCCTTAAGTGTGGCAAGTATTGAATATTCATCATGCGGACGATTCATTTTCTCGATTATTTCGTAATCGTAGCCTTCAGCAACTATAAGCCCACGGTCAAGTTCCCCGCTGTTTAAGAGTTTTTGGACAACGTTTGCCTGAAAAGCACGGAATATGTTTCCTGCACCAAAATGTATCCAAACAGGGGAGGATTTTGTTTTTTCTGCCATTGCAGCCCGATCAAATTCCGGCAGGGAGAATCCTTTTTTAACCCACTCATCACGGTTTTTCAGACCATTTTCTGATAATTTCATTTTCTGCTTCCTTTCTCGATAGCTTCCCATAATCCATTAAGGTAAGCCGCTCCCAAAGCACGGTCATACAGGCCATATCCGGGCATTGCCACCTCATCCCATATCATTCTGCCGTGGTCTGGGCGTATGGGACCGTCAAAACCAATATCATAAAGAGCCTTCATTATTTCATACATATCAAAGCTGCCATCGGAGGAGAGATGAGCTGCCTCCTCAAAATCCGTATCACTGTTGAATTTAAGATTCCTTACATGTGCAAAATGTATCCTGCCCTTAAGACAGCGTATCATGTCGGGAAGATCATTATTCCTGTTTGTACCGTAGGAGCCAGTGCAGAAAGTAACGCCGTTGTGTGGATCGTCCACCATCTTCATCATGCGCAGAATGTTTTCCTTGTTTATAATTATGCGCGGCAGCCCAAATACGCTCCACGCCGGATCGTCCGGATGTATGGCCATGTTTATGTCATACTTATTGCAGACCGGCATTATGCGCTCAAGGAAGTATTTTAGATTTTCAAACAATTTCTCATCATCAACGCCGCTGTATTTTTCAAACAGCTCCTTAACAGTCGCCATGCGTTCCGGTTCCCAGCCAGGCATTACGGTTCCGTTCGTGTCTCCTGCAATTGATTCAAACATCTTCTCCGGATTTATAGAATCAACTGCAGCCTGATTATAGGCAAGGACGGTTGAACCATCAGGACGCTTTCTTGCCAGCTCTGTCCTTGTCCAATCGAATACCGGCATGAAATTATAGCATACCATATGGATACCCTCAAGACCAAGGTTTTCAAGTGTAGTAATATAGTTTTCAATATATTCTTCACGAGAGGGAAGACCTATCTTGATGTCGTCATGGATGTTTACGCTTTCGATGCCGCTTATATGAAGCCCTGCTGCTTCCACTTCCTCTTTCATGCTGCGGATAGCTTCACGTGTCCATACCTCGCCCGGTTTTGAATCGTAGAGAGTGGTGATAACGCCGGTCACACCGGGAATCTGCCGTATTTGTTTTAAGGTAACGGTGTCAAATTTTGAACCGTACCAGCGGAAAGTCATTTCCATGTTTGATTCGTCCTTTCTGTATCATTTCAGCTATATTATATCCGCTAAGGCGGAAAAATACAATTGAGAATATTGTGGTATACATTGTAAAAATTGCTATTTAATTGCAAACAATCCTGTATTACTCAGCTGAAACTATCGTTGCCCCGCCGAGTAATAAATCGTCATCATAAAACACAACTGCCTGCCCCGGAGTGACTGCACGCTGGCTGTCATCAAATTCAAGACGGACTTTGCCATCGCCAATCGGGATAAGCATAGCCGGAGACGGTTTTGCACGGTAGCGGGTTTTTGCTTGTACCATAAGGGGAGACTGGGGAAATTCCCCGGAGATAAAGTTTATATTATCAGCAATTAGTGATTTTGAAAACTCCATTCCCTTTTCACCAAGAATAAGCGTGTTGTTTTCTGTGTCCATTTTCATTACGAACATAGGACGGCCGTAAGCTCCTATGCCCTTGCGTTGGCCGACAGTGTAGTAAATAAGCCCTCTGTGATGCCCGAGAACGTTACCGGCAGTATCAAGTATATCGCCCTCCTGCGGCTCGAAGCCCGAATATTCCTGTATAAATTCGGCGTAGTGTCCATCTTGAAGGAAGCATATTTCTTGACTATCCGGTTTAGAGGCGGCTTCAAGTCCAAGGCTTTCGGCGATGCGCCTGACCTCGGATTTTTCATAGCCGTTGCCAAGAGGCATAAGCGTCCTTGAAAGCACGCCCTGATTAAGCCCGTAAAGCACATAGCTCTGATCCTTTGTAATATCAGCCGCCATATGCAGCTCGTATTTGCCGCTTTTGCTGTTATGTGTTATTCTCGTATAATGGCCGGTTGCGATAAAGTCAAATCCCAGCTCATCAGCCTTTTGCAGAAGTCCGCAGAACTTAATATAGTGGTTGCAGGCTACACATGGATTAGGCGTGCGGCCGGCAATATATTCACGTACGAAGTAATCTACTACATATTCCCGAAATTCCCGTTTAAAGTCAATGTTGTAAAAAGGAATACCGAGCTTTTGGCAAACGGCTTCTGCTTCCGGCACGGCTTCTGAAGCACGGCCGTTTTGCGGGCAGAGGGAATTATCCCAAAGGTCGAGGGTAGCGCCGGCTACGAAGTAGCCCTCCTTTTTTAAAACGGCGGCTGCAACAGTGCTATCCACACCGCCGGACATTCCTATAAGAACTTTTTTCATGCTTTCATCCTTTATAAAAGTGATTTTTGATAAATACTACGCTCATCATCAATTGTAACCTTTCGAGGAGGAGTATTTACGTTTTTCGCAGTCATTGATACTTTAAGCCAGTCCTCAATCTCATCAGAAGAGACTGATTCGGAAAACGGCAGGAGAGAGTGAAGGGCTGATTTTAACTCCTCAATGCTATTCATACCGAGTGCATGAAGGCAAGCTTCAATTCTATGGGCTGCCGTCTCCCAACACCAGTCGAGAAATGCTCCCAGCAATAGGCCGTTTGCCATTCCGTGAGGAATATTGCGGCAGTAGGTCAGCTGATACCCCATTGAATGGACAATTGTAGTGCTTGTCTGGGATATTGTTATACCGCCGAGAGTAGATGCCCAGAGCATATCAAGGCACATATCGGTATTAAATTTGCCTGAAATAAGGCGGGGAATACAGCGGCCGATTATCCTTAGGCCTTCCAATGCTACATAATCAGAAGAATGTGATGCACGGTTTGTAAGATACCCCTCGATACAGTGGCACATGGCGTCAACAGCTGTGTTTCGTGCTGTCTGCAGCGGCAGCTCAAGAGTATAGCGGCCATCGAGAAAAGCTGTTTTCGGGAAGCAATCTTCACAGGTGAAGCTGCGCTTTGTGCCTGCGGAATGTAGAGTGAGAATCGAGTACGGCGTAACCTCAGAGCCTGTTCCGGCTGTTGTCGGTATTGCAGCAATCGGCAAAGGCTTGTGCGCAAAGTTGTCCTTGTAAATATCCATAGGAGAAATATCGTTCGTTGCATAAACTGCCGCTGCTTTGGCTGCATCAAGCGGCGAACCACCGCCGATAGCTATAATGAAATCAGCGCCGCAGGAAAACGCCTGTCTGCCGGCAGCATATACTGAATCAACATCCGGATTGTTTTCTATGCGGTCATATATAACGAAATCGACCCTGTTTTCCAAGAGGGTATCGCACACGTCCTGAAGAGCGCCTGAGGCGTAGCCGGAACGTTTACCGGTCACAATGAAGGCTTTGCGGCCAAGGATGAGATGCTCGGGATTTTCATGGACTACATTTTCTCCGGCGAGAATTTTGGTGGGCATATAAAAGCTAAACATTGGTATTCTCCTCGTATAATAAATGTAGTAGTTTTTAGAGTTCCTCTCCAAGAACTATCTTTATAAAAAATATACCGCCTATACATTGTGGAGAGTTAAGGAATGGCCACAATACACGGGCGGTATTTTAAACAATTTTAACCGGACAAAGATTTCGGGGATTACTCGTACAGATGCTCAAATATCCGTGCTACTTCCTCTTTTGACGGGGTACGGGGATTTGTTGCAGTACAAGCATCGGCAAGCGCTTTTTCAGCCATAGAATCAATGGCATTAAAGTATTCATTCTTGTCAATGCCAATCTGGGAAATGGAGATGGGGATGTTCATTTCCTTTATCATGAACTGTACCCAGCTCACAAGAGCACGGACGGTAGTTATTTCGTTAAAGTTATTAAGTCCGAGCAGCTTTGCAACGTTAACGTACTTGCGTACAGCCGGCAGATATTCGCTGCGGCTCTTAGAGTGTTTGTTAATATCTGCGTTATATTCGATTATATGCGGAAGCAGCATTGCATTTGCGCGTCCGTGAGGGATGTGGAATTTTGCGCCCAGCTGATGAGCCATTCCGTGATTTAATCCCAAGGATGCGGAATTGAACGCCAGTCCTGCAAGACAGGAAGCAACGTGCATTTTCTTTCTGGCATGAGTATCATTGTTATCAAGATAGGAACGAAGCAAAAATCCTCCGCATATCTCTATGGCTTTTTCTGCCAAGGCTGCTGAAAATTCGTTATTGTTTATGCTCACATAAGCCTCTATGGCGTGTGTCAAAACGTCCATGCCGGTATCCGCAGTTACTGTAGGAGGAACGCTTTTCACCAAAACGGCATCAAGTATTGCCTCGGTCGGCAAAAGAGAATCTGATACAAGAGGATATTTGATATCATGCGCCGGATCGGAAACAACAGAGAAGCTTGTAACTTCTGAGCCAGTACCGCTGGTAGTCGGGATGGCAATAAGAGCAACATCAGCCTTTCCTGAGGCTTTGGAGGCAAACTCACGGATTGCTTTAGCAGAGTCAATTGCACTACCCCCGCCGATAGCGATTATTGCATCCGGATTGTAAGCAAGCATAGCCTTTACGCCGATAGTTATCTTTTCAATAGGCGGATCGGGTACTATGTCTGAGAAAATATCAAAATCTTTATTCGTATCGTTAAGCCTGTATGTAATCATCTGCAAAAGACCGCTTTTTGCAACAAATGGATCTGTTATTATAAGTATGCGTTTATACGGTATTTGCTCAAGCCGGTCGAGTGCATTGTCGCCGAAGTATATTTTTGTGCGTATATCAAAGCTATTCATACGTTTCTCTCCTTAGACTCAAAAGTTGATAAAGACGGCGAAAACCGCCTAAAACTCTATTTCTATTATACTACACTTTCGTTTAAATTACAAGAGATTATTGAAAAATTTTTTGGGTAATTGACAAAAATATCCAAACAAATAAATTGCGACCATACATAATTTTTTCTTAACAGCAGAATAATAAACCAAAGACAAACAGGGAGGATGAAGCATGAACACAATAAAAAATCAGAAGCTGGGCAGACGAAGCATAAAATTTGATAACCCGCCGGTAATAATCGGAACGGCGTCCACCGTGGGAACGAAAGAAGGGGATGGGCCGCTGTCAAAATACTTTGATAAAATACTCCAAGACGATAAATACGGCATGGATACATGGGAACAGGCAGAAAGCAAATTGCAGAAGCAGACCTGCCTCGATGCGCTCAAACACCTTTCTTTAAAGCCGCAGGACATAAGGTATATTCTGGCGGGAGATTTGTTAAATCAGTGCATAGGCGCCCATTACTCGGCACGTGATATAGGTGTGCCGTTTTTCGGACTGTACGGAGCCTGTTCAACAATGACTGAGAGCTTGTCCCTCGGTGCAGCTTTAATTAGCGGCGGATACGCTGATAAGGTTATGTGCGCTACCTCAAGCCATTTCTGCTCTGCGGAAAAGCAGTTCCGCTATCCTCTCGAATACGGCGGCCAGCGTGCGCCCTCATCACAGTGGACGGTTACAGGAGCCGGATGCGCCGTGTTATCTGCGTATGGCAGCGGTCCAGTGATAACCCATGTTACAACAGGGAAAATAGTTGATTACGGGATAACGGATATAAACAACATGGGAGCTGCAATGGCTCCAGCAGCAGTTGATACTATGCGTTACCATTTTCAGGATACGGGCTTTTGTCCTACTGATTATGACCTTATATTAACCGGCGATTTGGGGGTTATAGGTTCAGATATTTTTACAGAACTGCTTTTGGAAGAAGGCTATGATATACGTGAGCTTCATAACGATTGCGGAAAGATGATATACGACCTGCAAAAGCAGGATGTCCATGCAGGTGGCAGCGGCTGCGGGTGCTGTGCAAGCGTATTCTGCGGATATATTTATAAAAAGCTCAAAGACGGGGAGTTTGACCGGATATTCCTTATGGCGACAGGCGCTCTTATGAATCCGGCTATCATCCAGCAGGGGGAGAGCATTCCGGCTATTGCTCACGGTATCACAATTGAAAGGGGGAAACGGTAATGGATTATCTGCGTTCATTTATTGTAGGCGGGCTTATCTGCGCCATAGGACAGATACTAATAGACAAAACTAAGCTGACTCCGGCAAGGATACTGGTTATATTCGTCTCATCGGGCGTAGTGCTGGGCTTTTTAGGCCTTTATGAGCCTTTGGTGCAGTTTGGCAAAGCGGGGGCAACAGTACCGCTTACCGGTTTCGGCTATACATTAGCAAAAGGTGTCATGGAGGCGGTGGGGGAGATAGGTTACATGGGCGTTTATACAGGAGGGCTTACATCGTCTGCCGGCGGAATAGCAGCTGCGCTTGTATTTGGTTTTTTGGCGGCTGTTATCTTTAAACCGAGGATGAAAAAATAGCAGGATTTTATTGACAAATGTTAATATATTTAGTAAAATAAAAATTAAGAATAGAAGGGCTGCAAAAAAAGTATGAGGTGATCATTTTGGATTTATTAGAGAAATTAACCCAGGCATGGGGCCCGTCAGGTAACGAGGAAGAAATAAGCGCATTGATAAAAAGCGAGATAGAGCCGTATGTGGATGAGATACAAACGGATGCGCTTGGGAATCTTGCCGCACATAAGAAGGGAAGCGGAAAGCGGCTGATGCTTGCTGCGCACATGGACGAAATAGGGATAGTCGTTACATTTATTGACAAGGAAGGCTTTCTGCGTTTTTCCGCTGTGGGCGGCTTAGAGGTTAAACAGCTTCCCGGCCGCAGAGTGCGGTTTAAGAACGGTACAACAGGCGTTATCGGCTGTGAGGAGGAGGCTTTTAATAAAAAGCCGTCCATGAACAAGCTCTATATAGACATCGGGGCAAAATCATGCTCTGAAGCAGAAAAATTAGTTTCGATAGGTGATATGGCTGTATTTGAGGGAGCGTTTTATAAAAGAGACGACGTTATTGTATCAAAAGCGCTCGACAACCGTACGGGATGCTATATTCTGATAGAAACTGCGAAGCGTATGCAGGATACAGACAACGACGTTTATTTCGTCTTTACAGTACAGGAGGAAGTTGGCCTCAGGGGCGCACGAACTGTATCGTTTGGAATCGAACCGGATTATGCGGTAGCGGTTGACGTTACAGATACCGGTGACACCCCTCATGCGCCATTTATGGCTGTAAAGCTCGGAGAGGGAGCAGCTGTAAAGGTTATGGACCGTTCGGTATTATGTCATCGTGATGTACGAGAAAGACTCTCAGAAATTGCAGCGGAGAAGAATATTTGCTGCCAGGCGGAGATTATGAATGACGGCGGAACAGATGCTGGAGCTATACACACGTCTAAGGCCGGTGTTAAAACCGGCGGAGTGTCACTGCCTGTAAGATATATTCATTCTCCCAGTGAGCTTGCATCCGAAAAAGATATAGAGTCCTGCATAAAGCTCTTAACCGCTTATGCGGAAAGTAAGCTGTAAACAGGCGTTACATATACGAATATCAACCGGCTGTCGGACAATACGCAGGATGGGCTGTCTGCACGGCAGCCGGTAATTTTTATTTTCAGGGAGGAATCAAAGATGCGCAGAAAAGATAGGGAAATAACAGATACGCAGGAGATAAAAGCGATATTATCAAGAGCTGAAGTCCTGCGAATTGCCTTGAACAACGGCGATTATCCGTATATACTGCCGGTTAATTTTGGTTTTGAGATGGACGGTGAAAAGCTCACGCTGTTCTTCCACGGGGCAAAAGAGGGGATGAAACATGAGATTATAAAAAATGATAACCGCATATCCTTTGAAACAGATTGTTCCCACAAGCTGATAAAGCCTACAGGGGAAGAAGCGTGTACAGCCAGCTTTGCCTATGAGAGCGTCATAGGACATGGGCGGGTAGAAATGGCCGATGAGGAAGAAAAGGAGCGGCTTTTGTCAGTTCTTCTTGATCATTACGGAATACATACAAATACGTTTGCACCTATGCAGCTAAAAAACACAGTCGTATATAAGATAACGGCTGAGGGGTATACAGCTAAGCGTCGGAGTATGGGATAAGATGATTAAATAACTCACTGGCTTCTGTGTATACGTTTTGAGTCTTTCAATCTTTTTTATATTAATGATGGAAAAACATACTAATTAGGGAGGTAAATACTATGCAAACGAATGATAGACAAATCGCAGAGCTTATGGCAGATATTGACAATGGCAAAATTCAGCTTCCTGATTTTCAAAGAGGTTGGGTTTGGGAAGATAATAGAATACAGGCTCTTATTGCGAGCATCACAAGTAATTTTCCAGTAGGTGCAGCTATGTTTTTGGAGTATGGAAATGAAAATGTTCGTTTTAAATATAGAGTGATTGAAGGCGCTCCTGCACATGGGAATCCCCCTTCCGAGCTTATTCTTGACGGGCAACAGAGATTAACTTCAATGTATTCTGCACTTTTTAATACCGCCCCGGTACATACTCGTACAGATAAAAACAAGGAAATATATAGATATTATTATATAGATATAGAAAAAGCTCTTAACTCTGATTATGACAGAGTTGATGCCATATTTTCCGTTCCGGAGAGTAGGATTGTTACATCCAATTTTGGACGAAATATAGAGTTAGATTTGTCAGATCAAACAAAAGAATTTGAAAAGAAAATGTTTCCCCTTAACATAATATTGAATTTTACAAAAGTCCAAAATTGGCAGAATCAATATTATGCGTATTACAATTACAATCCGGAAACGATTAAGGAGTTTACTGCATTTAATACTAACATCATTATGCGAACAATGCAATATAAAATACCTGTAATTCTTCTCGGCAAGGAAACGCCAAAAGAAGCTGTATGTCAGGTGTTTGAAAATGTAAACACTGGCGGTGTTTCTTTAACTGTGTTTGAACTTGTAACTGCGATTTTCGCAATGGATGATTTTGAGTTGAGAAAAGATTGGGAGAACAGACGACAAAAGTTTTTTATGGGTGATTTGTTGTCTGTTATTACATCTACAGATTTTCTTGTCGCCTGCACATTATTGTCAACCTATAAAAAGGGCGGTACGGTAAGTTGTAAAAAGAAAGATGTATTGAATCTGTCTCTTAGTGACTATAAAAAATATGCGAACATCTTATCCAATGGATTTGTCGAAGCAGAGAAAATGCTTCAGGAGGAGCGTATCTTCTCTAACCGCGATTTACCGTACTCAACGCAGCTTATTCCATTGGCAGTAATATGCACGTTGTTAAATGAGGGCAACAGAATTAAGGTTACAAATATAAAGAATAAAATCAAGCAATGGTATTGGTGTGGCGTATTTGGAGAGCTGTATGGCAGTGCAAATGAAACACGCTATGTAAATGATGTTGTTGGCGTTATGGAATGGGTAAGAAATGAGACGACTGTTCCCAAAACCGTCCAAGAAGCATATTTCAATCCTACAAGACTTATAACTCTCCAATCAAGGCAATCAGCCGCATATAAAGGCATAATAGCGCTGATACTTAAAAATCATTGTAAGGATTTTATTAGCGGACGAGAAATGGACTTTACAGCATACAAATCAGAGAATATTGACATTCATCATATTTTCTCTAAAGATTACTGCGAAAAATGCAATTATTCAAGAAAGAAATGGAACTCTGTTATAAATAAGACACCGATCACTTATTCTACGAACAGAGAAATTGGCGGCGCTGCGCCAAGCAAGTATTTGGAGAAGATTGAGAAGAAAGGGCAGGTCGATGCTGCAACTCTTAATGAATATTTAAAATCACATTGCATCAATGCTGACAGTTGCCGAAATGATAATTTTGATGAGCACATTGTATATAGAGCAAAAATGATTTTAGATTCTATTGAAAACGCTATCGGAAAAGCTATTCCTGGCAGAGAAAGTGAGGATGTAGTAAATTTATTCGGCAAAAAACTTTCTTAAAATGACTAGAGAGTAAGCAAAATTGAAATATTTATAGACAAACAAAAGAGTGAACCTACTTTCCCGGTTCACTCTTTCACTTATCTATAAAATTTACTGTAGGTTTGTCAATGATATGTTACAAAATTTCTTAAAAAACTTCACCGTTATCAAGAAAGGCTTTGATATAATCATACGGGGCTTTCCAATTTAACGGACGCATCGGAAACTTATTGTATTTATCATTAAGCGCCAATTGTTTTGAAAAATCAACAAATGAATAAAACGTATGTGTCGCATAGAAATATTCGTTGTCTTTTCTATGAGAACGTTCAACTTTTCCATTATGTCTCGGTGTATAGGGACGTATAAGTTTATGCTCAATACCATGTTTTTTAAGTGCATCTTCAAACAGCGTAGGTGTTTGTTTGCCTTTGCACAATCGTTTAGTAAATTCCTGACCATTATCCGTCTGGACGCATAATACGGGGAATTTAAAGGCTTTGAGCATATGTTCAAGAAAAACAGCCGAAGAATAGCTGTTGTGTTCCTGAAAAGCTTCAACATAGCGAAAACGAGAGTATTCATCAATAGCAGTATATTGATAAAATTTCTCGTCTTTAACATCTCCAACAAGGCAGACTGACGGCACGAATTTAACGTCAATTTGAACTCGTTGACCAGGAAAAGTCATTTTTTCATAAGGCTTAGGCACATATTTGGGATTGCGAGGCTTAACAGCAATGTTGCCTAAGCGGCGCAACACACGGTATAATCCTGTAATAGAACGAGAATAACCACGTCTCTTTTTCAACAAATTTACAAAAACCCATTGACAAATACTCAAATATATGGTATTATATTACCAGATTAGATGAGTTTAGATTTTT
>DBQZ01000120.1:16143-26124 GCA_002305435.1 Clostridiales bacterium UBA1381 | reverse complement strand
TTTTTTATTCACACGCATCCTTTTCAGAGCAGAATTTTACTGTTTTACCCTCAAGTATCAGATTTGTTGTACGTACAGCGCACATTTTTCCGCACATAGAACAACTGTGACGTTCAGCCGGCGGGGTTGATTCATAATATCTTTGAGCCTTTTCGGGATCTATTGCCAATTTAAACATCTCATCCCAATCAAGGGCATGACGGGCATCGCTCATCTTATTGTCAATATCCCTTGCTCCCGGAATACCGTTTGCTATATCGGCTGCATGAGCAGCTATCTTTGCGGCTATTATACCTTCTTTAACGTCATCCACATCAGGCAGACGCAGATGTTCAGCCGGGGTTACGTAGCAGAGGAAATTAGCTCCGTTTGATGCGGCAATTGCTCCGCCTATAGCCGAGGTTATATGGTCATATCCCGGAGCTATATCTGTTACTATCGGGCCCAGCACATAGAACGGCGCACCATGGCACAACCGTTTTTGTATACGCATGTTGGCAGCTATTTCATTTATCGCCATATGTCCCGGTCCCTCTACCATTACCTGCACGTCTTTCTCCCAAGCACGTTTTGTAAGAGCGCCAAGCTCTATAAGCTCACTTATCTGGCCGGCATCGGAGCTGTCATCAATACAGCCCGGACGCAGGGCATCGCCGAGGCTTATGGTAACATCATATTCACGCAGAATTTCGAGCACCTCATCGTAATACTCATAGAATGGATTCTCATTGCCGGTCATCTCCATCCATGCGAACAGCAGTGAACCGCCGCGGGAAACGATATTCATGCGCCGCTTGTCACGTTTTAAACATTCAACAGCGTGCTTGTTTATGCCGGCATGGATCGTCATAAAATCCACGCCCTCTTTTGCATGGGCTTCAACAACTTTTAAGAAATCCTTCGCAGATATTTCTAAGAGATCCTTGTCAAGATAGCCTATTGCATCGTACATCGGCACAGTTCCTATCATGGCCGGTGAATAATCTATAAGCTGACGGCGGAAGGTGTTTGTTTTGCCGTAGTTGGATAGATCCATTATAGCCTCTGCGCCAAAATCTATCGCCATGCGAACCTTCTGCATTTCACGCTCATAATCTACACTGTCTCCGGATATTCCGAGGTTTACGTTTATTTTTACTTTCAGCCCGTCGCCCAATCCTTCTGCGCTGAGCGATTTATGGTTGATATTTGCCGGTATTGCAACCCGTCCTGCGGCCACCCATTCACGCAGAAGCTCGGGAGCTATTCCCTCTTTTTTTGCTACTGTTTCCATCTGCGGTGTTATTATTCCATGCTTTGCAGCATCCATTTGTGTCTTGTATGCCAATTTCTCCACTTGCCTTTCCGTCCGCATGATTATTATTGCGGCTTTTGCTGCGGACATTGCACAAGCCCCGGTGAAACAAAAAACGCTCCTGCTTACAACGCAGGAACGCTTCTATTACAACTGCTCCCTACGATAGTCTTAACTAACAGGTTCAAAGGGTCGAGCCATAGGCTCTCTCAACCAAAAGGTCCCCCTGCATTTCATGTTTATCTGTCATAATATATTCTACCATTTATCAGCTTATATGTCAAGATTTTTGGAAATTTCTTTTAAAAAGAGTTAATCCTAAGATTCCAAACAAAAAACGCAGACCGCTGTTGGGGACAGACGGTCTGCCTATAAAGGGAAATAATATGGGGTATAGAAGGGGGTATGCAAAAATTTCTGCGCAGCTTTAGCACAGTTATGATACCTTAAACAGTCAAAAATATCTTTTGACTACCCAATATTATTATATAACACCAATGGGTAAAAGTCCAATGCTTTGATTTTATGATTTGCCATACCTTTAAAGCATATATTAAATCGAGCTTTTATTAGCTTCATCATACGTATATACTCTATATTCCCCGCTCATGATTGCCTCCCACCAGCAGCGGTTATCAAGATACCATTTTATTGTACGCTTGATACCGTCGATAAATTCTGTCTGCGGCAGCCAGCCAAGATCTCGGTGTATTTTTGTCGGGTCTATAGCGTAACGCAGATCATGCCCCAAGCGGTCTTGTACGTGTGTGATAAGTGACTGCGGCTTCCCGAGTTCCTTGCATATTAGCTTTACTATCTCAATATTTTGTTTCTCGTTATGTCCGCCGACATTATATATCTCCCCTGCCCGGCTTTTATGGATGATAAGATCTATAGCTCGGCAATGATCCTCTACATAAAGCCAGTCTCGCACGTTCAGTCCTTCACCATATACCGGCAGATTTTTATCAGACAGGGCATTTATTATCATCAGCGGTATCAGCTTTTCGGGAAATTGGTACGGTCCGTAATTATTTGAGCAGCGACTGATGGTCACAGGAAGTCCGTAAGTCCGATAATATGACATCACCAATAAATCCGCCGCTGCTTTTGAGCTGCTGTACGGGCTGCTTGTACAAAGCGGTGTTTCCTCAGTAAAAAGCATCTCCGGTTTATCAAGCGGCAGATCACCGTAAACCTCGTCTGTTGATACTTGATGAAAACGCTTTATTCCGTATTTGCGGCACGCATCCATTAAAACGGCCGTGCCTATAATGTTCGTCTGTAAGAATATTTCCGGCGCTTTTATTGAGCGGTCAACGTGACTTTCTGCTGCAAAGTTCACCACCATATCCGGATGTTCTTTTTCAAAAAGGGCATAGACTGTATCTCTGTCACAAATATCTCCATTGACAAAAGAAAACCTAGGATGCTTCATAATCGGTGATAATGTGGATAAATTTCCTGCATAAGTTAATTTGTCAAGGCAGATAATACGGTATTGGGGATATTTATCCATCATGTAAAATATGAAATTACTCCCGATGAATCCCGCTCCGCCGGTAACGATTATCGTCATTTATGCAATCCCTCTTTCCTTTGTATTTGTGACTACGCATCAATCATCATTTTGTGTGTGGCGCTCAAGCCCCAATTTTTCTAACCGTTCTTTATAGCTTTTAATCGCTGCACTATGTTTTTTATAATCTCTTATCATCTTAAGAGGTGAGTTCTTTTTTGCTATCGCTCCTTTAAGGAGACGGTGTATCCATGCCGCCGGCAGGAGCCATCTTTTCTTTTCTAAAAACATATATTGCCATTTTAATTCGTTCAGTGTTGGAAACAGTGCTCGAATAAAATTTACATTTTTTTGCGACTGCATTATTTTTAACGATGAACCCGGCATATCAAAGCCAAAAATACCGTCTTCTAAAAAATGTTCCATAAAATCATCTTTTGCACAACCCGTGTTGTAATTGTTCAATATTTCCTTACAAAACCAAGTTTTTATACCGTTCATAACGTATAAATAAAATTTTTCCACTTCCTTTTCCCTGCACAAGTTCTCCACAAGATTCATATCAATTTTGGGATATGCACAGAGAAATATGGCAACGTCTACCATATTTCTTATCCCGCATCCACACCATGTAAAGTGCTTTTCCATATGTATTATCATATATGCTAAATGGTATTCAGGCTTAAGTGTACGCAATCCATTTTTATTGATATATGTGTTTTCCCACAGCCTTTTGTTCCATATGTCTGGATTTTTTCTGAATTCCTGCTCTAATGTATCAAATATTTCCCAATGAGTATTATTGCCATCCGTTTCCGTAAAGAAAGGTCTTTTTTGTATCGAATATCCTGCTGAGGAAAAAATCTCTTCAACTGATTCTCGCTGTTCCGTCTCAACCCATATATCAAAATCCCCCATAGTCCTCAGCTCCGGCGTGGGATATAAGTCTTTCAGCACTATACCTTTAAGGCATACAGGGGTTATGCCATTATTTTTTAAAAGCGACATCATCCGCTTAAATTCAGCAAAGTTTTTGCCCATAACGAACATTGTCTCAAACATAATTTCCTGCCATGCTTCCCTGTTTCCAACCTGCTTTTCCTCTGGGATTCTCAATATCGCACTTGCCAAAAGCCCCGAAATATTCTGTTCGGCAGCCTTATTCCAAATATAATTCCAGTCAATATCAGCCGGTGGTTCCTCCGGCTCTTCATTATATATAGCCGCCCTTGACAGCTTTATTATGTATTCCTGCTCTGTTGTCAACCAACACGACTCCTTTCTTATATTCGTTAGATATATAATATCATACACAATCATAAAATTCAAGCGTTTTTGAGTATTTGATGATATGAAAAGACGGCATTTGCCCCGCAAACACCGTCCATATACTTTACGCATTTTTCCGTTTTTCTCTTAATATCCTGCTGTTTTCCACAACCTTCTTTCTACTGAGCGGATAAAGGAATATCAATATCAGCGATACCGCCAAATAACATATAGCAGGAACTATCGTTGCTACGGAATATATATTATTAAGAACCTGCTGTGTCTGTACCACCGTCTCTCCCGCAACTGAGGACTGATACCCTATACGGCTCAGCGTCCAGCCTCCAAGCCCTCCTGCCAACGCCTGCCCCACCTTTCTCGCAAACGAATAAACAGCATAAACGGTACCGTCATCTCGGCTGCCTGTCTCAACTTCCTGTTCATCAATAACATCAGTGATAAACGCCCATATCATTAGGTTAAAAAGGCCTGTCCCTAAGTTTGCCAGGCCGATAAACACGCAGAATATCCACGGATTGGTAAACCTTGCGGCAAACATTACAAAATACATTGCCGATGCAAATAGAACTGCAGCAGCAGACGCTTCCTTTTTTCCTATTTTTCTGATTATCAGTGTCGTAAACGGAGCCAAAACTATCGTTGCTGCCGAGTTTAAGAATCCGCCCGCTGCCATTGCCGCCTTGCTTCGGAAATAATCCATAAACAGATACCCGTTCATGCTCTGAGCCAGCAAAAGCGAAAGCATAAGCACAAGAGCTGCCGCAATTATTGCAACAAGACTTCTGTTTTTAGCCATGGATATGAGCGTAGAAAATACACCCTTTTTTACAGTCTGTTGCTTTTCTATGACTACTCTCTCAACTGTGAGTTTATAGCACAGCATATAGCATATTATTGCAACTGCTGCAAATATCACGGCTAAAAGGAAAAATCGTTCCGGGACGATAAGCTGGTTTCCCATTTCATCATACCGGTATACTATGAGCGGGACGCCGGAGCTTATGACAACGCTTGCAACCGCCGCTCCAACGCTTCTGAACGTTGAGAGCGCACCACGCTCTTCCGGCTTTGCTGTTATAGCCGATGCCATCGAACCGTATGGGATATTTATCGCAGTATAGCAAATACTTCCCCAGAAAATATACGTTACGTATATATAGACCATTCGCCAGATAAGCGGCAGTTTAGCCACCCACGGCACAAACAGCAGTATCCCCGATAAGGCGACAGGGATGCTTATCCACTTTATCCACGGTCGAAAACGACCGCCCTTTCCGGGGCGCACAGTATCGACTATACGCCCCATGCTTACATCGGTTACGGCATCTATAAGCCGTGCAACGAGGAAAAGCGTTCCTACTGCTCCGGCATCTATGCCGAATACTTTTGTATAAAATATCATCAAGTACGAGCTTACGAATATAAAGAAAAAATCATTAGCAAGGTCGCCAAACATATACCCGACCTTGTCCCTTATTCCAAATTCCCGCACTATAAGCCCTCCTCTCAGCTTTTATAACCGGCAGGAAGCGACTCCCAACGTTTTTTCAAAAGATATGCAGCAGCTTTAGGCTGTCTGGCTCTGGTGAATATACCTTTTTTATTCCCGTCCGCACGCATTATACCCTCAGTCGTCTGAAAATCTGCAAAGTTCCACACTTGTTCTCCTTTAATAAAGCTGTAGGAATCAAATACCTCAAATTGCATTGCAAGAAATTCCTGCTGGTATTCCTCACTCCACATAACGCTCGGCAGCTTATGCAGGCCGGCAATCGTATCGCTGCCAAACTCAGTAAACACAAACGGTTTGCCGGTGTTAAGTTTTTTCCACGCTTCCATTTCCTTTATAAACAGCTCTTTCGCCTCCTCTATCTCGTATCCTCCCTTTACGTACCAGCCGAAATAGCGGTTTAACGATATAAAATCGGCGAATTTGTGGCAGCGGCATTTATCTGGGGTGGAGTTCATTATCAAAGCGAACGTACATGGCCGTTTCTGCGGATCACATTCCTTAGCAAGAGAAAACATTTCCGAAAAATATTCCTCCGCAGACTCATCCTCTGTTTCCGGCTCGTTAAATATGCTCCATGCTATAACGCAGGCATGGTTCTTATCACGCTGTATAAGCGACGCCAAAGACTCCCTGTGGTTCATCTTAGTCTTTGTTTGTACCTCTTCTCTTTGGAAAAAGCTCGTATTCTTTCCTGCGGATGCTTCAAGAAAATTCATAATACTCTCAAAAAAGCCGACCGCTGCCACTTCATCAATAACCAAAAACCCCTCCTTATCCGCCTGCTGCATCATTTCTTCACAATAGGGGTAGTGGGAAGTCCTGAAAGAATTTGCACCTATCCATTTCATAAGCTCCATATCACGCTTTATCACTGGAGAATTGTATCCTCGTCCCGATATATCTGCATCCTCATGTTTTCCGAAACCTTTTAAATATACCGGTTTACCGTTTAGCAGTATTTCTTCGCCCTTTACCTCAACCGTCCTTATCCCTATCTCCTCGCAGTATTCGTCTATTATACCGTCTTTGTTGTATATCTCCATCTTTATCGTATAAAGATATGGATCCTCTGTACTCCAGGGACGAACATTTTTTACGTATAGCTCACCCCTCTTTCCCCCGCTTTCAGCCTCTATATTGCCGTCACAATTATACAGAGTAACTCTTACATCGTCATCACCGGTCGTCGTCACTTCATACGAGGTCACCGCATCATCCCCCTTGAGCTTGTGAGCAACGGAATAATCAAGTATGGATTCTTGCGGCACCGCCGTTATACGTACCGGACGAATAAGACCGGAATAATTGTAAAAATCAAAAAACGGCTTTGCCATTTTACGGCCGCTTTTAAGGACAACTGTTTTACCCGCCGGCAAAGTCGTGTAATCAAGCTCGTTATTGAGCCGTACAACAACCTTATTCATTTCATCCCATTTGACCCAGCTGTCAAGCCTTACGGCAAACGGCAGAAATCCGCCCTCATGCTCGAACGCCTTCTTCTGGTTGATGAACACCTCTGCTCGATGTACTGCCCCGTCAAAGCGCATATCAAGACATTTGTCCCGCCATTCTCCCGGCACGAAAAAATCCGTTTCATACCAAAAATCCCCTGTGTACTCTCGGGATTCCTTATCGGTGAAGAAATCATTGAAGCTTGCAGGCACCGGCATTTGGACGGGATCCGGCAGTCCTGATGTCCAGTTCTCTTTTTGTCCCAATCCCTGCGGATCAAATTTAAATTTCCAAAATCCGTCAAGACACATTACTCGCCTTGTTAAAGTATTTTTCGGATACAACATATATTATTCCTCCCTTGATACAGAAGTTGTTTACCTTATTTTTCGGCTTTATCGGATTTTTATACATAAAAAACGGAGAAAGTATCTTCCCTGTCCGCTTTAATATATAATAAAACCATAAAGTAGCAGCACAACCTGCACCGCAAAAAATAAGAGCAGGAAACCATAAAATGATTTCCTGCTTCTAACTGTTGCTGTCAACATTATTTTCCGTCCGGACAAAAAAGCTCGTCAACAGTAAGCTTTAATTCTTTCGCAAGATTAAACGCCAGCGAAAGTGTAGGATCGTATTTGTTATTTTCAATCGCATTTACAGTCTGCCGTGAAACGCCGCATTTTTTTGCTAATTCCTCCTGCGAAAGCCCTAATTCTTTCCGCCTGCTTCTTATAACGTTTTCCATTTCAGCTGCTGTACCTCTTTTTATAAAACAACAAAGCCAAAAAATATACCATAGCCGTAACGCTGAGCCTGATAAAAGGATTTACTGCCATTTCTTCAAGATTGATTATAGAACAGGCAACGTCAATAATTAGCATCCCCACTGTTACTATAAGCGTAAATGTACTTGTTTTCCATACAATCAGCTGGCGCCTTTCATCGCCCGTTTTAAACATTGAAATAACCATTAAAACATCTAAAACAATTAGCCCCAGTAAAAATAAACCGAAGAAAATCATTGCTATATTATCCATGACTATTCCTCCTTCTATACCCGAAATGTCAAACATCTTTTACATTTGTATTATATCATACAGCTTTTGGAATGTCAAGAGTTTTTTACATTTTCGGGATATTTCCGGGTTTAGTCACGGACCACACAGAATCTTCACTGGATAGATGCCTTATATAATATTATATCCCGCATTTTCCAGCAACGAAAGCGCTTTATCAAAATCCTGCTTCTTTACCAAAATATAGTCGGTATTATACGTTGAAACCGCAAAAATACCGATACTGTTTTTTGCCAAAACATCAGCAATTTTTGACAGAATTCCTGTAAGCGAAAAATCGAGCTTTCCCTGTATCCTAAATGCCTGCCAGCCGTCCTCTCTTTCTGTTGTTTCAGACGGAGTATCCTCTGTCGGACAAACGAGTGAAATTTCCTCATCTGTTTTCCCTATGAAAAAGAAATCCTTGCTGGTATCAATATTTTCCGGCGATAAAACCTTGCATACTGTAAAATCAAATTCAAGTTTTTTTATTTGCATAACATTGTTACGATTTCTATTTATTTGTTTTTCTGCTTTTTCCAAAGTATCCATAATCCTTTTAATAAAAGATCATCGTCGCATACTATTTTGCGACGGCAATGCTCGGTCACAAAACGGGCAAGACCGCCTGTTGCAATAACAGAGGCTTCTTCTCCAAGCTCTGCCTCTATCCTTTCCACCAAACCGTCCATCATAGATGCTGTACCATAAACAAGACCGCTCTTCATGCTGTCTATCGTATTTTTCGCAAGAATACCGCCCTCCGGCGCTTCGTAGCTAATTCTCGGCAGCTGGGATGTCCGTCCGGAAAGAGCGTCCTGTGAAATTTGTATGCCCGGCAGGATTATGCTTGCTATATATACACCGTACTTATCAAGCACTGAAACGGTCGTTGCGGTACCCATATCAAAGATAATTATAGGCGCCGGATATTCCGCCAGAGCCGCTACCGAATCTACCAAGAGATCGCAGCCCATTTGACGGGGATTATCCATGTTTATTTTCAAACCGTGGTTCCCTGCCACATTTACATTTACCGGCATAAAGCCTGTAACAGCGCAAAGCGCATCCTTAAGCACTGGCTTCAGTGGCGGAACAACAGAAGAAATCATTACGCCTTCCAATGCTTTTACGTCTATTTTATGCAGCTCAATTATTGTTTTAAAAAGCACCGCATACTCCATCTCCGTTTTATTTGTATCGGTGGATAAGCGTTCACGAAACTTTACCCCATTTTCATCTACACAGCCTATAACTATATTTGTATTTCCCACATCAAGAGCTAAAATCATATCAAATCCTCCCGGCGTCAGCCGTTTTTGTTCATAACCAGAAGTGCAGACGCTACAGCTGCAGTTAATATGCCCGCTACTATCGCCTCTAAAATGCCGTTAAAGCCTATGACCGGTATTATAAATGTCGAGTATATCTGCGATACCGATGTTTGCAGCTGCGAAATCATATCCGCCGCCGCACTTTGATCTATGTACTGCGTAAGCATATCAAGAGCCGCCGCCTCCGATGAGGTAAGAGCATTCATTATTCCGGATGCCGCCTCCTGAGGAACGCCGCTTGATACAAGCGTTTTTATCCCGCTTGCCTCTGCATATCCTCTGCCGAAAAACAGATATATCATGTTCATTACCAAAAGCGTATTCGTAAGCGCTCCACTCACACCGGCAATAAACAATGAAGGCGTGCGCAGACCTTTTTTTCGTGAAAACAGCTTGTCATAAAACAGCTTGTAAACGTAATACGGTACAACGCCTACAAGGACTCTCGGAACAATACAAACCAAAAGGCTCAGCGGGCTTCCCCCAAGATCACCTATGGTGTAAAAGGGCGTAAATACGAA
>DBQZ01000120.1:13264-16125 GCA_002305435.1 Clostridiales bacterium UBA1381 | reverse complement strand
GGGCCGAGTACAATAGCGCCGATTATTACCGGTACATGGATTATCGTTGCCCGTATTATCCCCAGCGGGATATACCCCAGAAACGGTATCAGTGTCATCAGGACGATTATTGCGCCCAGCAATGCTAACTGTACCATGGAAATGGTTCTTTGTGATACGTTTTTCATTTTTTTACCTCCTGCTGCTGCTCCTTTCCAAAAAGGATGCAGCGCAATTTTAATATTTAGGATTTTATTATACCTCAAAATATGGATTTAGTCAAGCAGCTTGCAGAAAAAGACATGGGTATAAACCGCTTTTTCCTAATTCACATTTTCACTTGTATGCTTCAAAGCGGAGCTTCACTCCCTTTCCGACAAACCTCCGATCCCGGCGAAGCCCCATTATCCATGCGATTTCCCCGTTACATTCCAATATCGGTACCGAAGAACGTTTATCTGTCGGTATCTTCTTTTCTATCAGCAAGTCTTTAACCTTTTTGCGTCCGTTCATTCCAACTGGATAGAAAATATCCCCAGCCCGGCGATTGCGAATAGCTATAGAAGCGCCAGGAGGAAAACAGAAATCTTCGCCCTCGCCGACTATCAGCCGTATCCCAAGCTCAGGAATATCAATCTCCGGCTCGTCAAGAGAGATTATCCTATAAATATCCTGTATCTCATCATTCTTTTTATCAATATAAAGGCGGCCGAACGAGATCCTTGCCTGCAAATTTCCCGGCAGATCTGCTCGTGAGCCGCTTTTTTGCGACTGCGCAAGGCTGATAACGGATTCGATATGCTCTGATCCTATCCCATCAAGCCCTGTACGAGCAAGCTCCTGCCGTACAATACGCCTTTTCACGGCTATATGCTCTTTGTTAAAAGCCTCCGTATCCAAGCCGCCATCAGAGCTCATATTACAGCGGGCTTTTGCAGCTATTTCCTCCAGGAAATCGTTTTCATCCGCCAATATGCGTGCATTTTTCGTCACGGTTTCAACAAATGACGGGTTGTATTCCTCAAACTCAGGTATCAGCTTCAGCCGTATACGGTTTCTTGTATAGCAGGCGGAAAAGTTCGTTTTATCGGTTACGTAGCCCAGACCGTTATTTCGACAATACTCCTCTATTTCCGCTCTCGTACAATCAAGCAGCGGACGAATAATACCGTCACTGCGGATATACGGTATGCCGGAGAGTCCCGATGCTGCTCCGCCGTGGATGAAATTTTTTGTTATTGTTTCAGCATTATCATTTTTATGATGGGCGGTGGCGGTTTTTGAAATATTTTCTGATTCCATTATCTCACGAAAGAAATCATATCGCAAATCTCGCCCTGCCGTCTCCTCAGAGAGCTTATGTTCCATTGCATAGTTTCTAACTTCAACACGCTTTGAAAAAAAGCTGCATCCAAGCTCTTTTGACAGCTTTCTGCTGAAATCTTCGTCACGGTCGGCGTCTTCCCCACGTAAGCCGTGATTTAAATGCGCTGCCGTCACTTTAAATCCAAGGCGGCAAAGGATGTGCAAAAGACAAACCGAATCCGCCCCTCCCGACAACGCAACAAGCACAGCCTCGTCTTTATCAATAAGGCTGTGCTCATTTATCGTATTTTGTACTTTTTTTATAATATCTGTCATTTTTCTTCTTCCCGCAGTGCGTATTCAACATTTGTAAACTTTGTGAACTTACCCTGCCAGCCAAGTTTAAACATACCGGTCTCACCGCTTCTGTGTTTTGCGATGTTACATTCTGCAAGCCCTTTATCCTCAGAATCTTCGTTGTAATATTCGTCCCTGTAAAGGAACATTACAATATCCGCATCCTGCTCTATTGCTCCTGACTCCCTCAAGTCTGAGAGTATCGGCCGCTTATCGCTTCTTGATTCACTCGCACGTGAAAGCTGCGACAAGGCTATAACCGGCAAATCAAGCTCCTTCGCCAAAATTTTCAGTGAACGTGAAATTTCCGCAATTTCATTTTGGCGGTTGTCATTTTTACCGCTTGCCTGCATAAGCTGCAAATAATCTATAACTATAAGCCCCAGATTTTTCGCCTGCTTAAGTCGTCTACATTTTGCACGAATTTCCGAGACGGTGATGGCCGCCGAATCATCTATATAAATCGGCGCATTTGCCACTGTGTTCAAATGCTCGCCAAGGCTTATCCAGTCTTCTGCATCAAACTCGCCGGTTCTTATCTTACTCGAATCAACAAGAGCCTGAGAACAGAGTATCCTGTTTACAATCTGATTTCGTGGCATTTCCAGGTTGAATATTACCACCGGGATGTTTTTCTTTATTGCCGCATATTCTGCTATATTTACCGCAAAACTTGATTTTCCCATACCTGGACGACCCGCTATAAGGATAAGCTCTCCGCCGTGAAACCCGCCTGTGCGGCGGTTAAGCTCAGTAAAGCCGGTGTCTATACCGGTAAGACCACCCTCCGACTGGAAATTTTCGATAAGCTCGGCATAACTGCTCATGAGGATGTCATCTATACGGACTACCTCACGCCGCTCGCCGGAATCCGCCGCATCAAATATCAGCTGCTCCGACTGATCAAGTATCTTGTCCACTCCGCCGTCTTCTGCAAAAGCCAGCTCGCATATTGCACTGCCCGTACTTATAAGGCGGCGCAAAAGCGCCTTGTCGTGGACTATCTGAGAATAATAAGTGACGTGCTGACTTGTAGGCACGCTCATGGCCAAATGCGAAAGATACGATGCACCTCCGACTGCATCAAGCTTATCCTCCTGATTCAGTCTGTTGGATACAGTGACAAAATCTATCGCCTCATCCTCATTAAACAACTCTATTATAGCACGGTATATCTCCCTGTTCTGCGGAAAATAGAAATCATCCGGCTTTATCAGCTC
>DBQZ01000120.1:10316-13250 GCA_002305435.1 Clostridiales bacterium UBA1381 | reverse complement strand
GCGGCAGTTCCCTGTCCATAAATTCTGCGGGTACAGAAACATTGTCCATCTGCCGTTTCCTCTCTTAAGCCTGGTTTACCTGTACCTTAAGTTTTCCTACCACTCCGGTGTGTATCTTAACATCAACAACCGTTGTACCTAACGTTTTTATACCATCCGGCATTACAAACTTTTTCTTATCGAGTTTTATATGATGCTGCATTGTAAGAGCCTCCGAAACATCCTTAGATGTTATGGAGCCGAACAGCTTGCCGTTTTCCCCGGCCTTAGCCGTAAGCACGACAGTGATGTCTTTAAACTTGTCAGCAACAGCCTGAGCTTCTTCAAGCTCTTTTTTACGGCGATATTCCGCCGAGGCAGCCTGACCCTCCATGATATTTAAGTTTTCCTTTGTGGCTTCCTTAGCCAAACCTCTGGGCAGGAGATAGTTTCTGCCGTAACCGTCGGAAACGTTTACCAGCTCGCCCTTTTTGCCTTGTCCCTTTACATCCTGTGTCAGTATGACTTTCATTTGTAAGCCTCCCTATTCGTCTTTATTTTCTTTTTCATATGATAAAATCGCATCCACAAGCATAGTTCTTGCCTGCATTATCGAACAATTTGACAGCTGAGCTCCAGCGCCTGTCATATGTCCGCCGCCGCCAAGCGATTCGAGTATTACCTGTACGTTTACATTGCCGAAAGATCTGCCGCTTATGCCAACAGCGTTTTCCAGCGGATATACAACAAACGATGCTTCGACATTTTCTATATTAAGCATATCATCTGCCGCCTGCGAGGCTATCACCCTTACGTTCGGATACCAATCCCAGCTTACGGCTATAGCTATTTTATCGGTTATCTTATCAGCCGTCTTAACAACCTCTGCCCGCCGGTCATAATCCGTCTTGGAAACGCTGAACATCTTCTTTACCATTACCGTATCCAAGCCGCTTCGGCGCAGGTATGAAGCCGCTTCAAACGTCCTGACACCGGTTTTTACGAGGAAATTCTTCGTATCCATCAATATTCCCGTATACAAACACTCCGACTCCAGCGGCGACAGCCGTATTTTTTCGTCAATGTACTGCAAAAGCTCCGTTGCCATTTCACAGGTAGATGATGCGTACGGCTCATGATACACCAGCGAGCACGGCGAGATAAACTCCGTTGAGCGTCGATGGTGGTCGATAAGCATTATCTTTGACGCATGATGGAGAAGCTCAATGCACGGAAGCATTGAGGGTCTGTGCGTATCGAGTATGACCAAAAGACTGTCCTTTGTCACTATGTCAAGAGCCTCTTCAGGGGTTATTAGTATATCGTCGTATTCGTGGTTTTTGCGAACCTCATTATAGAGCGGCTGCACGGCGGGGGATTTTTCATCAACGATATACGCACGCTTTTTCAGCGTACGCACTGCACGCTGCAATCCCATGGCCGCTCCAAAGCAGTCGTAATCGGCGCCTTTGTGTCCCATGAATATTACACAGTCAGCGTGTTGGATGAAATCCTTCATAGCTGTTGCTACAGCTCTTGTTTTTACCCTTGTACTTTTTTCATATTCCTTTGACTTGCCGCCATAGAACCTGTACTGAGTCTCATCCTTAATTACCGCCTGATCGCCGCCTCGCCCAAGCGCCATCTCAAGAGCATTGCGTGCAAAGCTCTCGTTCTCAAGCACGCTCTTGCCAACACCGATACCGATACTTATAGTTACCGGCACCTTCGATTCTTCGCCTACACGGCGCACACGCTCCAAAAGATCGAACTTTTTGGCAATATATTCTTCAAGATGGTAGTTTTCAAACACGATAAAATAACGGTCACGATCGGTTTTTTTCAATACGCCCGAGGCTTCACGCACCCATTCGTTTATCAGCTTATTTATCGCAAACAATATCCGCTGATTCTCTGAATCATCAAGCCTCTGCAAAAGCTCTTCATAGTTGTCTACGCTTATAAGCGCTACGACCGTTTTTTCATCCATGTACTTTTTACGGATCTGGTTTTCTGCGGTCTTGTTTATAAAGTAGAGATAAACAATGTAGTTATCTTCTTCTGCGGTTTCTTCCGTTTTCTCGTCATGGAAAATAGTGCCGGTCACTGCGTAAAATTTGCCCTCGTATTGGATGTCAAAATTTATGCCGTTTGTAGATTTTAATATCTGAGACCATTTTAAGGGGAGCAGCTTGTCTATAAACTCTCCCTTGATGCTCTTTTTGCCAAGCATGGCAGAAAACAGCCTGTTATACCAGACAACACTCCCGTCAATGTGCAGCGCTGCCATCGGCAAGGGGTAGCTTTCGGCTATATTATCGGGCGACACGGCAACCTCCTTAGGCACCTCGCCGATAAATTCAGCTATCTTCCCTTTTCTGCGCCGCCCCATCCAGAGCGTGATAATTAAAACAGCCGCACCTACACCGGCATCCGCTGATGCTATTATAATGCTGCTATCTTCAGCAAATAAAACCGCACCGCCTGTTGCAATGAGAAGGACTCCCGCTATTACAGACAGCGCCTTAAAAGTCCTCACCATCACGCCAAAACGTTTCTTCATGATGTTTCCCTTTCCTCCTCAAGAACGCTAACGCTTCTTTATATGCCGGGAAAGCTCTGACATATCGCCGAAATTCTTCTCCAGCTCATGCCCGTTTTCAGCCGCCATATCCGCAAGAGAGCGTATCTTCTCATCGACTGATGAAAAACTCACTCCAAGCCGTCTTGCCAGGATGTAATCCATCGCAATTATGGTTGCAATGCTGTTTTCAACACTGTCGTAGGACTGCGTTTCATCATAATCGGCCATCGTTTGATAAAGATGTGATACCTCTGATAGTATCTCTGCTTTTATTACATCAACAGCCTGTAAATTCTTAGAAATACTGAAACTTTTTTCCTTTATCATTTTCTCTGATCCCTCCAAAAGATAATTTATCGCTCCCTATCCCC
>DBQZ01000120.1:0-10277 GCA_002305435.1 Clostridiales bacterium UBA1381 | reverse complement strand
AACTTAACGCACATTTTTTCAGATTATTACAGACAGTGATATAAAATCCGTTTATTTTTCGGGTGTCTGCAATAAACACTCATATAAATATGACAGCTCACCTAATTTATGGGATAACAGCTGTTTGTTCCGGCATTTCCGTCTGCTGTATTGACACTGGTCGGGGCAGGGTATATAATACAGTATAACAATACTTTTTTAAGGAGAGCAGTCATGAGCAATACGTACGCACCAATCATATACTCCGGTTTCCGCAATGAAACATCGGAGGAGGATATTTATAAATATATTGATTTTTGCTCCAAGCAAGGATATTCCGGCATATGTATCGAGGGGAAATCCCGGTCCCCGGTTGAGGATGTATCCGCTTGGGCAAAACGCTTCCGCTTGCTTGTAAGAAAAACAATTGAGTACGCCCGCAAGCGTGATATTGACATCTGGCTCGTCAACGACTGGGGTTATCCATCCGGCACGGCCGCAGGTATGGTTATCTCGGAAAACGAGGACTTCCGTTCCAAAAACCTCCACCTTTATGCAGACATCATACTGTTCCCAGGTCAGGAAATATCCATTACCGTAGATAATACCCATTTTGTATCCGCCGCTGCTTGGGAAATAGGCAGGTTCGGTGATTTTGCCGCCCATGCCTGCGAGTTTGAACCGGTACACCCCTCCCCCGACGGAGTTATATCATATAAAAACAGCAAAACCTGTAAACGTCTTGCTGTTGTAACGTGGGAATATAACAGTTCTGCCACTCACGGTATTTTTCAAAATGATGATAACAACCCGTCTTTCGGTACGATAGACCTCTTAAACAAGCAGGCTGTTGATTGCTTTATAGAGAAAATGTATGAACCGTATCACGAAGAATTCGGCGAATACTTTGCAAACGGTTTTGCCGGCTTTTTCTATGACGAACCATACTTATCATACCCTTATCCGTATACGGACGGTATTTTTGAAGAATTCGCCCGTACAAAGGGCTACGATATACGCCCCCTGCTACCTGCCGTTTTATCTGCCAAGCAGCCGATTGCGGCCGCCATTGATTACCGTGACGTAGTATGCAGCCGGATGGCAAAAGTGTTCATTGCCCGAATGAACGAGTGGTGCCGAGATCATAACGTGCTTCATGTAGGGCATCAGGATATTGACCACAGTCTCAGAGGATTATCAACGCTAAGCGGTGATTTCTTCAAAAACAGCAAAAACAGCGACGCTCCCGGAATTGATTACATATGGGATCAAATAAATCAACGCTGTTTCTGTGACTATCCGAGATTTGCCGGAAGCGTAAAGCACATTTACGCAAAACAACACGCAATGAGTGAATCGTTTGCAGTGACAGGCCGCTCCCTGCCCACCGATTTGCAGCGGTGGTCGCTTGAACATCAGATAATGCGAGGCATAGATTTATTTTACAATATGTATGCAGAGCCGGAATTTAAAAGCCCATATGAAAGCACTATCCTTTCTCCGGCTAACGAGCAAAACATACTTTTTGGCAGAGCTGTTAATCTGCGCATCACGGAAGTAAACCGCATTTTAAACAGCGCTGTACCAGGCGCTGAAATAGGAATATACATCCCTATGGATAAAATCGTTTCAGATATGATTTTAGCCGGTCATCCATGGCAGGTTAGCCGTGAACCGGACACAGCAGAGCGGATAAACAGCATAGCCCGCTCCGTCTGCTATTCCGGCTGTGATTACGAGTATGTCTGGCGTGATGCAATCCTTGATATGAAAATTGAAAACGGAGCGTTCGTAACGCCGCTTGGGCAGAGGATAACAAGCATAATAACTACCGCTCTTGTGAGTTTTTCCGACAACGAAAAAGAACGTCTGCAACAATTTTTGGATGGCGGCGGACGAATAATCAGCATAGGCGGCAAACTTCACGGCTTTGAGACGGTATCTGTTATACTTTCGCAGTATTCCGACGATTTGCCGCTTGGCAGGGTCATAATGGTCGCTGATACTTTCCAACTCGGCCACCTGTTGCGTTTCCATGGATTTTCCATTCTCAAAAGCGGCGATCATATTAGCGTTGCCGTACGCCATAGCGCTGACGGGGATATATTCGCTCTCTTAAATGAAAGTCCGTATGAAGCAAGCGCTTCTCTGAATATCAGCTCTATCATCGGCGAGTATGATTTTTCCCTGCATCGTTTCAGGACAATAACCCCCAAGATGCTTCTCTTTGAGCCGGGCGAGCTGCGTATATTTAAAACCGCCTCTGAAAATGATGAGGCAGGCCTTTCTTATGAGGAGATAATCTCAACAATGACACACACGGTTGTTGAGGATCTTGTAATGACAACCCCCGACGGTGAGAAAATACCCGTCGGCTGCGGTATCGGCGATTGGCGCAATTATATTTCCCCCTCCTATTCCGGTATAGTACGCTTTGAGGGCAGTTTTAAAACACAAAAAAGCGGAAGAATTCTTATAGACTTTGGGGCTGTAAGGTATGCGGCCACAGTACAGATTGACAGCCTTGAATTTACACTTCCGTATTATCCCTACCGCATTTGCACGGAGCTTGAAGCCGGAGTACACAAACTCTGTATAAATGTTATGAACACAGGATCAAACGCCCTTATAGGCACTCCGGAGCTTGATATGGCAGAACGCAACCCACGCTCGGCCTTCTTTGAAAGTGACCGATTCCGTTTAATATCAGGCATCCCCGGCCCTGTTACAGTGTATGAGACAGCACAATAAAAATACCGCCCTCGCTTTGCAGTAAGTAAAACCTGTAAAGCAAGGGCGGTATATTTTTATCCTATGCGAGCTTGTCAATAAAATATTTATGGAAAGAAATATCCTCAGTTAATTCCGGGTGGAAAGAAGTCGCCAAAAATCTGCCTTGACGACAGGCAACTATATTGTCGTTCACCCTCAATAACACTTCTGCCTCGCCGAACACCCTCTCCACGTACGGAGCACGTATAAACACAAGCGGTATCTCCTCATCGGATACTTCCGGCAGCTGAACTTTTGCAGTAAAACTGTCCAGCTGACGGCCATAAGCATTACGACGTACGGCTATATCCATAAGCCCCAGATGCGGAACCTCGTCATTTACTATTTCCTTTGCCATAAGTATCATTCCGGCGCAGGTACCCCATACTGCCATTCCCTCGGAGGCTCGTTTTTGTATCGGGGCAATAAGGTCAAAATCTCTGATAAGACGGCCGATAGCTGTACTTTCACCGCCCGGTATTATCAAGCCGTCAAGCTGTGAGAGTTCTTCTGCATATTTAACCGCAAGCGGCTCTGCACCGGCTCGCTCAATAAGGCGCATATGCTCCGATACTGCTCCCTGTACAGCCAAAACTCCTATTTTCTTCATAACTCATCATTTCCTTTTGTGATATTTATTGTGTCTATTATAGCATTAAGGCTGTATGAAAGTCAATTCCTGTTTTTCACAAAAATCAGCGGCAGTGCATATGGTATTTAGACGAATGATTGCATGAAAGGGAGCGGTCTAATGACACAAAACGAAATATTCGCCTTTTTACTGACACTATCAGCCGGAATATCTACCGGCATAGGCGGGCTGATAACGCTGTTTTCCAAAAGCCGCACGAACCGTTTTCTTGCAGGTTCCTTAGGTTTTTCTGCCGGCGTTATGGTTTATATATCCATGGTAGAGATATTTTCAAAATCACGGGATTTTCTCCAAAGCTCGCTCGGAACCACAAACGGCTATTGGGCAGCAGCCGTTTCGTTCTTTTTCGGAATACTTTTTATTGCACTTATAGACTATTTTATTCCAAGCGCCGAGGGCGATATTGGGCATACGAAAGATACCTCGACCCTAAAACGCATGGGACTTTTAACAGCTTTGGCGATAGGGATACACAATTTCCCCGAGGGTATGACGACATTCACCTCGGCTGTCAAGGATCCTCATCTCGGTATAGCTATCGCTATTGCTATAGCTATACATAATATCCCAGAAGGAATTGCAACGGCAGCTCCGATATACTGTTCAGGCGGCAGCCGCAAACGTGCCGCCGTCATATCATTCATCTCCGGTCTTACAGAACCTCTTGGCGCGCTTATCGGCTATCTGCTTCTGAAACCCTTTTTCAGCGATACGATGTTCGGCGTACTTTTCGGGATGGTTGCCGGGATGATGATATTTATATCCATTGAAGAATTGCTGCCTATGGCTCGTTCCTACGAAAAAAGCCGTATAACCATAATCGGCTTCGTCGCCGGTATGATGGTAATAGCTTCAAGTCTTATACTTTTTTCATAAAAAATGCCGCAGCCTGCATACAGCAGTTGCGGCATTTTCCACATATTGATTAAACCGTTTTTATCTTCAAGCGTGATGTCCGCAATGGTGCTCACCATCATGACCTCCGCAATTATGCTCGCCGTCGTGATGAGCGCACTGATGCTCGCCATTATCGTGGTGCGAGCAGCGTACGTTCGGGTCAAACTTAAGCGAGCCGGAAACAAAGGCTTTCACAGCCTCGTCAGCATTTCCTGATACGCCGCCGAAAACCATTATTCCGGCTTCTGCCAGAGCGTCCTTTGCCCCCTGGCCTATGCCGCCGCAAATAAGGCAGTCAACGCCGAAATTCTGCAAAAATCCTGCCAAAGCGCCGTGACCGCTTCCGTTTGTATTCTCAACCGAGGCTGAGATCACCTCTCCGGTTTCAGATACTTCATATATCTTAAATGTTTCAGTATGTCCAAAATGCTGGAATACGTCCCCATTATCATACGTTACTGCGATTTTCATGCTCTGTCTCTCCTTTAAAAGCTCTACAATTGCCGACAGCCTCTCTGTGTCCAGATCCTCAACCCTGCCGTTGTCAACAAGCGATGCTACAGCCGGATCAACCGGCAGCTGACAGACGGTGTTTATATTGTGTTTTTTGGCTATATCGTCAATATGGCTTTCGCCGAATATATAATGCCGTTTTCCGCAGTTGGGACATTCAAAATAGCTCATGTTTTCTACCAGTGCAAGCACAGGGACATTCATCATATCCGCCATTTTGACAGCCTTTTCCACTATCATACCTACCAGCTCCTGCGGAGATGCTACAACGATAATCCCATCTACCGGTATTGACTGAAACACTGTCAGCGGAACATCTCCCGTTCCCGGCGGCATATCTACAAACATATAGTCAACGTCGCCCCAAATTACATCCGTCCAAAACTGCTTTACAGTACCGCCGATTATAGGCCCTCTCCAAATTACCGGATCTGTATCATTCTCAAGCAAAAGGTTTACTGACATTATTTCAATGCCCGTACTTGTTTCTACCGGGAATATTCCGGCTTCTGTGGCAAACGCTCTGTTTTTTATCCCAAATGCCTTTGGAATGGACGGGCCGGTTATATCAGCATCAAGAACTGCTGTTCTGTACCCCTCACGGCGCATTGCAACTGCAAGCATTGAGGTTACCAAACTCTTGCCTACTCCTCCCTTTCCGCTTACAACTCCTATTACTTTCCCTATCTGGGATAACTCATGCGGAGCTTCCTTTGCGGGAGCCTGTCTGTCTGCGCAGTCGCTTGAGCATGATGCGCAGTCGTGATTACATTCTTCACTCATTGTTTTCATCTCCGTTTTCTTTTTTCTGCCTTTTGGGACACGATACACACTCTCTCGAATCACCGTTACAAAGTACGTAATCTCCGCCCTCAATACGCAGCTCCTTTTTATTTACCATACATTCCGCCAGCTTTGTACGCGCGCTGTTATATATCGCCTGCGCCGTCGTCCGTGCGACGTTCATTCTCGCCGCACATTCCTGCTGTGTCAATCCTTCGAGGTCTATAAGCCTCACGGCCTCAAACTCATCGAGCGACATCGTTATAACCGGATGCTCACCGTCCGTTACCGGGGCAAACCGTCCGCAGGACGGCAGGGCGCATATACGCCGCCTTTTACATGGTCTTGCCATAATGCAGCCCGCCTTTTCTCGGCATATGCCGTTTATGCTTATATTATAACGCAGTTTCTGTCATATGTCAATAATAAATTTTGTTGTCAAGAAAAAATATCGCCTAAGCCTCGTCATAAAAAGCGATGCTCCGGCGATATTTTCATATTTTTATATAATAAAACAGCACATCTGCCGTTTTATTGAATACAGCTTTGTTTTTCTGCTTTCTTTTTCTGTCTCAGTTCTCGGAAAAACTGCTGCAATAAAGCCTTTGATTCCTCCTGCATATATCCGCCAAAGACCTCAACCTTATGGCAAAATCCGGCGCTGAACAAATCAATAACCGAACCTGCGCAACCCGCTTTATTATCCGTGGCGCCGAAATATACACGGTCTATTCGAGACTGGATTATCGCCCCGGCACACATGCAGCACGGCTCAAGCGTAACGTAAAGCTCACATCCCCACAACCGCCAGCCGCCGAGCTTTCTGCACGCCTTATCTATGGCTGTTATCTCAGCATGGGAGAGACTGTTTTTTTTCGTTTCCCTCTTATTGTAGCTGCGTGAAATAATTTCGCCGTTGCGGACTATCACCGCTCCTATAGGCGTTTCACCTATTGCTGCTGCTTTTTTAGCTTGACGAAGCGCCTCACGCATAAACTTTTCGTTATATTCCATCTATCCCTTATACTTTTCTATTTCTTTATTAAGCTCAAACATTTTCTCATCAAGAGCTGCGGCAATGTCGGCGCACTCGATAAGCTCGTTATTGAGCGCATTCGGAATGGAGCTACTGAATTTATAGCGTATCTTATGCTCAAGACTCGCCCAAAAATCCATAGCTATAGTCCTTATTTGTATTTCCACCTTAGCGCTCTCTATTTTGCCCGACATATATACCGGCACTTCCACCAACATATGATAACTGCGATAGCCGGTCGGTTTTGGATTTTCGATATAGTCCTTAAGCCGGAGTATCTTAAGATACGGCTGCGATTTTATTACGGCAGCTATGTGGTAAATATCGGCAGTAAAAGAGCATATTATCCGTATTCCGGCAATATCATCCACATATTTAAGCGCATTCTCAAGCGTCGGCTCATGGCCTTTTTTTCTCAGCTTTGCGGCTATTGACTGCGGTGTTTTCAATCTTGACTTTATATGCTCAATGGGATTATTGTTAAGCCTGGCGGCAAATTCGTCATTTATAATGCTGATCTTAACGTTTAATTCCTTCAACGCTGATGAATACAGAAGCATGGCTTCATTGTATTCATTATTCGTCATTGTTTCGATGAGCAAGAAGTTTCATTCCTTTCTGCGTCAACATCTACAGGATAATTTCCCGAGAAGCATCCGTTGCAGAAACCACAATCAGCATTGGGGGCTATTTTCATAAGGGATTCTATGCTTAAAAAGCCCAAGCTATCCGCACCTATCATCTCGCACATTTCCTCAAGAGAATGGTTTGCCGCTATCAAGTTTTCTCTTGAGGGAATGTCTGTTCCGAAATAACACGGCCATAAAAACATGGGGGCAGACGAACGTACATGAACCTCAGTAGCACCGGCCCGCCTTAAAAGGTTTACTATCCGGCGTGAAGTCGTACCTCTTACTATAGAGTCATCCACCATTACTACCCTCTTGCCCTCAACGGTACTCTTTAACACGTTTAGTTTTATTCTAACGGAATTTTCTCTCATTTCCTGTGACGGTTGTATAAAAGTTCTTCCTATATATTTGTTTTTCACAAAGCCCATGCCGTAAGGTATGCCTGATTCCTCAGCATAACCCATAGCTGCGCTCATACCAGAATCCGGCACGCCGATAACAACATCAGCCTCAACTGGATATTCTTTCGACAGGTATGCTCCTGCAAGCTTTCTCGAATCGTGCGCTGACTGACCTTGTATAACGCTGTCCGGACGGGCAAAATACAGATACTCAAAAATACACATGCTGGATTTCTGCGTTTTTTCGTATGTGTGTATAGAACGTATATTACCGTCCTGTACAACAACTATTTCTCCCGGCTCCAGATCACGCTCAAAATCAGCGCCAATGCTGTCAAGAGCACAGGTTTCCGAAGCAAAAATTATCGCATCGCCTTTTCTGCCCATGCAAAGCGGGCGGAATCCCCACGGGTCACGAACCGCAATCAATTTCTGCGGACTCATTACCACGAGCGAAAATGCACCTATAAGGTGAGAAACCGTATTTTCAACTGCTGCTTCAACACTGCCTGTACTAAGCCGTTCTCTTGCTATCATGTAGGCGATAGTTTCAGTATCAGTCGTTGTCTGGAATATAGCGCCGGTCTTACTTAGGCTCTTAATCAGGGCATCCTTATTAACAAGGTTGCCGTTATGAGCAAGGGCGATATTTCCTTTTACGTATCTCAGCACTAAAGGCTGGGCATTTTCCCTCATGCTTTCGCCTGTAGTGGAATAGCGCACATGACCTACTGCCATAGTACCCGGCATTTTGTCAAGTATTTCCTGTGTAAAGACTTCATTTACCAATCCCATATCTTTATAATGGGTTATATCTCGGTTATTGTTCACCGCTATACCGCAGCTTTCCTGTCCTCTGTGCTGCAGTGCATAAAGACCGTAATATGTGCTTCTGGCACAATCTCCCTTGGGATCATATATCGCAAACACGCCGCATTCTTCGCCGATTCTTCTGTCTTCCATTGCATTACATCCTTTCTGTAAAACGCCCCTATACGCTAATATTATACTGTATTTCAGCCTAAATATCAAGTGGGATAACAGAAATTTTCAAAAAATTTTTCTTGTAATATCCGGCTAATCTTTGTGCAAAAAGCGTGAAAATATTGCCGATAATGCTTGCAAAATCCTGTCGGCTGTGATATAATAGACCACAATGAAACTTAAGGAGGATAAAAACGTGCATAATAATGTATTTGATGTGCTTAAAGAGCGTGGACTCATAGCACAGACAACACATGAAGATGAAATCAGAGAGCTTCTCGGCAAGGAGAAGGTGACGTTTTATATCGGCTTCGACCCGACTGCCGACAGTCTGCACGTGGGACATTTCCTGCAGATGGTCGTTATGCGTCATATGCAGAATTACGGTCACCGCCCGATAGCTCTCGTCGGAGGCGGCACCGGTTATATAGGCGATCCGTCCGGCAGAACAGATATGCGGCAGATGATGACGCCTGAGATAATACAGCACAACTGCGAATGCTTCAAAAAACAGCTGTCAAGTGTGATTGATTTTTCTGATGACAAGGCGATCATGGTAAATAACGCCGACTGGCTGCTTGATTTAAATTATATTGAATTTCTGCGAGACATTGGCTCATGCTTCTCCGTAAATCAGATGCTGACGGCTGAGTGTTTCAAACAGCGTCTTGAAAAAGGACTTTCATTCTTAGAGTTCAACTATATGCTTATGCAAAGCTACGACTTTTTGATGCTCAGCAGAAAATACGGCTGTAAGCTGGAGCTTGGCGGCGACGATCAGTGGAGCAACATCCTCGGAGGTATCGACCTTTGCCGCAGAAAGGACAGAAACCAGGTATATGGCATGACGTTCACCCTGCTTACAAACAGCGAAGGCAAAAAAATGGGCAAAACTGCAAAAGGCGCTGTTTGGCTTGATCCTAAAAAGGTTAGCCCATACGAGTTTTACCAGTACTGGGTAAATGTTCACGATGATGATGTTATAAAGTGCCTGAAGCTGCTCACATTTATTCCTATGGATGAAATACGTGAAATGGAAAAGTGGGATGGCCAGGAGTTAAACGCCGCTAAACGCCGTCTTGCATACGAAGTGACGAAGCTCGTACACGGTGAGGAAGAAGCCGAAAAGGCAAAACGTGTTTCAGAAGAAGTTTTCGCAAAGGGCGGAGTAAGCGCAGAAATGCCCACAACCGTCATCCCTGATGCTGTCGGCAAGGGCGTACTTGACGTGTTGCTTGAAGCAAAGCTCGTTTCATCAAAGGGTGAAGCAAGACGCCTTATCCAGCAGAACGGCCTGTCTATAAATGATAATAAGGTTACCGATCCCGCTTTTGTTATCACTGAAGATCTCTTTGGCGACGATGGCATGATAATCAAAAAGGGAAAGAAAATATATCACAGGATACTGCTTAAGTAACTGCAATTGAAAAAGAGGCGGCTTCTAAAAAAACCGTAAAACAACGCCTTCTGTGGTAAAACAACGGCAACCCACAGAAGGCGTTTTATATCTAATGAGATACTGCACTTCAAAAGAAAGCATAATCCAACAGTCGGGAGAGAGTGGAAAAAGTTGTGTAAATAGTATAAAAACAAACCTCTTTGGTGAAAATTACGGTAGAAATAATTTT
>DBQZ01000077.1:13239-16576 GCA_002305435.1 Clostridiales bacterium UBA1381 | reverse complement strand
GTAGATAAGCTGGATGAGCTCCAGACCACTACCGGCTCGGGGTACATAGGCGGCTGCGAGGAGACGGTGTTTACACGGTGCTTCAATGGCGATTCAAACTGGGTTGACGGCTTCTGGGTTCCGTGGTACGGTGTGCATAAGATATATCAGGGGCTTTTGGACGCTTACGATTATACGGGGAATACAAAGGCATTTACCGTACTTAAGAAGTTTGCAGACTGGGCGGTAGACGGAACATCAGGTCTTACGGATGCTCAGATGCAGAACGTGCTCAATGTCGAATACGGCGGCATGAACGAGATATTCGCAAGGATGTATGAGATGACGGGTGATGAGGAATACCTTACCACGGCTGTCAGGTTCACCCACAATTCCGTAGTAAACCCGCTTATTGACGGACGTGACGAGCTTGAAGGGCTTCATGCAAATACGCAGATACCGAAGATAGTCGGAGCGGCTGAGATTTATGAGCAGGATCCGGAAAATTACGAGGATTACAGAAAGGCTGCGGAGAATTTCTGGCATATCGTAAATGATGAGAGAGGCTACGTTATAGGCGGAAATTCGATTTCTGAGCATTTTGAGACAAAGGGTGCGGAAACGCTTGGCATAAAGACGTGCGAAAGCTGTAATACGTATAATATGATGCGTCTTACGGAACATCTTTTCGACTGGGATCATAACAGCGAGTACATGGATTGGTATGAAAAAGCGCTGTATAACCATATACTCGGTCAGCAGGAACCCGAAACCGGTGCAAAGATGTACTTCGTATCGCTGCTTCAGGGACATCACAGGGTTTATGAGGTAAAGGACGAATCATGGTGGTGCTGCACGGGTACAGGCATGGAAAATCCCGGACGGTATACGAGGACGGCGTACTACGAGGACGGCGATGAACTTTATGTAAACCTCTATATGCCGGGTGAGTACACGTGGGAGGAAAAGGGTCTTACATTCAACGTTGAAACAGATTATCCATATTCAGATAAGATAAAAATAACGGTGACGGGCGGCACGGCAGATGCTGATATAAAGCTGCGAGCTCCTGGTTGGCTTCAGGAGGATATGACTGTTTCGGCACATTCTGAGAGCTACACGTCAGGCGGCGGGGAATACCTCACAGTACCCGGTACATGGACTGAGGGCGATGTTATCGACATAACAATCCCCATGAATGTACGTGTTTATGAGTCACGGACAGAGGGGCAGATTGCGTATGAGTACGGTCCGGTCGTGCTTGCGGCTGAGCTTGGTTCGGTTGAGGGAGTTTCGGGGGTTGAGGAATACATCTCGAACGAGACGAGAATAGACAGCGTTACGGCGGATGTTCCGTATATCGTTACGAACGGGGAAGATCCAAAGGATTTCGTTACGGCGGTTGATACGTCAACGCTTACGTTTAAGATAGACAAGGAACACGTTTCAGACGGAAACGAGGTACTGCTGAAGCCGTTCTATGAGATACACCACAGCTTCCACAACGTTTACTGGAATCTCAATGTTGGCGGCGATGAATATGAGGAATGGCTCAATGATATAGGCATTGACAAGGTAGAGCCGGACGGACAGCAGGACGAGATAGGGCATGGGCTTGAGTCGAATAATTCACATCAGGGTACGTTTAGCGGAGGGGGCAAGATGTATTACTTCCGTGACGCTTACGGCAGTGCGGATGCGTATTTCAGCTATTCGATGAAGGTGGACAGCAATGCTCAGAACTACCTGTTTGTGCGCTACTGGGGCAGCGACGTTCCGTTTTCGAGTGACGGCGTGCGATATACACGCAGCTTTGACATCCTTGTAGACGGTCAACCTCTCGCATCTCAGGAGATAAACAACAATGCTCCCAACTCACCGTACGATGTGTTCTACACGATACCTCGTGAATATACCGATGGAAAGGAAACTGTTATAATCAGGTTTGAGGTCAAGGATGATAAAACCTGCGCCGGAGGTGTGCTTCAGATGCGCACGACCTCAGCAGACAGTATGCCCCCGTCAGTAGCTGCCGAGGTGAAGGACGGAGTGGTATCGTTTACCTCCGAATACGAGGAGGGCAGCGGCTACGATATGTATATAGCCCTGTATGATGGCGAAGGCAGGCTGGCAGGCGTAGAGAAGAATACAGCCTCGGGCGAATTTGCGGTACAGAGCGGGACTTACACGCTCAAGGCGTATTTCTGGAAGGATATGCAGCCGGCATATGAGAGCGTTGAGATAGATAACCTCACAGTTTAATACGTGTCAACCGGCATAATTTTGGCGGATACATCTGAGTTCTCGGGTGTATCCGCTTTTATTTGTGATTGCATATAAAAAAGAGATTCAAGTCTCGATTAAAGCTTGAACCTCTTTAAAAGACGGATTTATAAAACCTGATGCAAATTACAGCCACTCGATATATTCATCCATGTACTCGACATAGGTGTTGTACGATGAGAAGGTGGGGGTGTTTGCGGAAAATTGAAAATCGTAAATCAGCAGTGTACCGTTTTTAACAAGTCCCTTTCGGAAGCGGTACGTTTCACCGCTTCTCGAATATACGGAATAGCTGTCATCATCGGCACGGTTGAAGATCAGCTCGCCGCCGGCTGAGGATACGTATTCCTTCAAAAGATCCACGGCTGTGGAGGCTGTATTTTCCGCTGTAACGCTTATGCGGCCGTCGCCTGAGGAGTCGGCAGCGGCAAATTTTACCGAGGTCTGGAAGGTATCGGTCACAAAGGATGCCGGATAGACAAACTGTGCATTGTATTCGTTATCTGTGTAAAGCGTCAGCTCCTGCGGCAGGGGGCTTTGCGACGACGAGGGTACGGCTGTGGCTGTCGGCTGAGGTGTAGGCGACGAATTAAGCTGTACAGAACCGTCGGAGTTCTGCCATGAGCTGTCGGAGGTATAAAGCATATAGAAATAAGCCGCAACTCCGCAGACGACCGCTGCACAAAGCGAAACCGTTATAATTATAAAAAGCGGCGAACGTTTGCGGTGGCGGCGTTTTTTTCGCTCACGCATACGCTCCTCAAGCTCGTTTCTTTGGTTGCGCTGTCTTATGCGGGCTGCCGTCTGATCCTTGAGACGCTTGTTCTCAGGCTGGCTTTGCCGTATTGAGGCTCCGCAGTGGTCGCAGAAGCGAAGCCCGTCCTTTAATTTTCTTCCGCAATTTTTGCAGTACATTTCATCATCCCATCTATATAGATCATCTAATCAGTGAAAGTCTTTTCAGTACAAATTGTTCCAAGGCTTCCCATTCGCCGATTATTCCCTGTTTTATCGAAAGGTCAACAAGCGGGATTTGCGCTACGGTGTCGAGGAGAAAGTCAAGAGTAAATTGTCC
>DBQZ01000077.1:12411-13214 GCA_002305435.1 Clostridiales bacterium UBA1381 | reverse complement strand
AGCATTTTTTCAAAGGCGGAAAATATCATGTATAAAAGCCCGAAAGAGGATTCATACCGCAGCTCCTCAAGGATGGAAAGCGTCTTTTTGACGTTTTTCTCAGTCATTGCATCAGTGAGATCGAAAACCCTCAATTCCGCAGAACGGGTCACAAGCCGGTCAATATCCGTCCTTGTTATTTCATCCTCGCAGTATGAGCATAGCTTCTCTAATTCGTTGTTGACCTGATCAAGCCCTTTTGCACAGATGTTTGCAAGATACGCTGCATTCGTCTTGTCGATACGCTTTTTCCGTTTTCTCACCGTACGCATGATGTGATCAGTCATATCGTATCCTTTGAGATAGGAAAATTCCACGCAAAGCCCCCGTTTTGCAACGGCTTTGTAGAGGAATGAGCGTTTGTCGGCATCTTCCTCGTCAAACACGAGTACGGTATCATCGGCAAGATGCGGCAGGACTTCATCAAAGAAGGCTCGTATATCATCAGTTGAAAGCTCGCCCGGCTTTTGGCGTGTTTTGAAAAAGCCGCTGTCCTTTACCAAAACAAGCTTTTTCTCAGCCATCATGGGAACCCCCTCAATGGCGTCTCCCAGCTCGTCAAGAGAAAACCCCTCTTTTAAGATTATGTGGTTAAATTCCGGGAACCCGCCGTCAGGCACGGCGCTTGTAATGCGTTTGACATATTCCTCACGCATTGTATGCTCCTCTCCGAAGAGCAGATACAGTCTCTCAAGGCTTTTTTCTTTAAGCTGTTTTTTTAAGGTTATCAGGGCGTCATTTTTGCCTGCCATGAAAAAACCCCT
>DBQZ01000077.1:10525-12368 GCA_002305435.1 Clostridiales bacterium UBA1381 | reverse complement strand
CGGCTTTTTATTCCTCTTCCGGGCTGTTTTCCGGTTCTACACGCTCCAGACGGTTTATAGACACCTCGTAGGCGGTTTTTGTTATTACCTCGTCTTCTGAGAGCCGTTTTTGGTACGTGCGTGACTGTATACGCCCCCAAACCTTTATATTGTCGCCGATGTTGAAATAGCGGGCATAGCGGGCGTTTCGTCCCCAGGCGATTATCGGTATGTAGTCCGATTTTTTGTAGCTGCGGTTGACCGCCAGCAAAAGGTCGGTAATTTCACGGCCGAACGGCGTTGTCCTGTAGACCGGCTGTGTGCAGATGAAACCGTTTAAGTAAAGTGAGTTCTGAAATGGCGTATCCTCGCTGCAGCGGGAAATATCCTTTGCAAAGGCTGTTAAGAGCAGGTGGTTTTTGCCGTCCTCCATAGTGTTGTAGGAGCGGAATTGACCTCGTATATCCACCTTATCGCCTATGCTGTACTCCTCGTCCAAAAGCCTTTCGGATACTGTCACACAGATGTGGTCAAACGTTTCTGACAGGCGCGGTATTTGCAGCGTGAAAGTGTAGAACTTTTCACCGCATATTTCGTGGCTGAATACAAAATCAGTTTCCATTATGCCGGTTATTACGGCTTCATTGTTGCTTTGGTATTCCATTCTATAGTCCTCCTTGAAGATGAAAGTTTCTTTTCATTTTATTCATGTATGGTAAAAAATATGTTATCACTGCTTTAACAATTTATATTTTATAGAAAAGAAAATGAAAAATCAAGGGAAATCTGCGAATGTTAAAAAAAATTTACAAATCAACAGATAATGGACAAACAGGTATACGGCTGTTCGACAGAAGGCGTGTTTAACCGCATAAAAAGGCGCAGTCTGCCAAATATCGACAAGACTGCGCTGCGGTTATTTTTCGGAAAACACCCACAGGTTTTTCATCTGATCCATTACACGGTTTATGTCCCAATGCTTTCTTGAATTTTCCCGGCTGTTGGGATCGTTTATTATCAGGTCGCCGTTTTCGTCAAGCCCGGTGAGGACTATGAAATGGCCGCTGTCGGTGAAATCTCCGGGGCGAACGCTTGATATTATCGGATGGCCGTCGCTTAAGTAATCCCGTATCATTGATTCGGAAAGCGGCAGCTCCTTTGACACAACCCCAAATTCCTCGCAGCCCTCCTCCATAAAGGTCCACAATGTGGCTCCGTCCGCTATATAGCCGTTTTCGGCAGCAAAATCAGCCACAACATCCGGCGTTATATTATCCTCGGGATGAAAACCGGCGGCAACCATAGCCACACAGGTGGGGCCGCAGCCGTCAAGCTCTATCGTACCGCTGCCGTATGGGTGCGAAGCCCAGCGGGGGTCGAACTGGTAATACATCGGTATTTCGTGTTCTGTATCAGGCCGTGGAGATGTTATGTAGTATACTGCCATAAGCGCAAGGAGTGCGGCTATTACCGGCAGCAGCAACAGGTGTGTACGTTTCTTGCTTTTTCTTGCGTGTCGTGCTTTCATATTTTCCGCCTTTCCGCTTTCGTTTATATGTATAAGCAATCTCAGTATACCACACAGCCCGAGGAAAAGCAATAAATAAATTCTAAACTTTTGCCTATAGGGATGTTAAGCCCGTTTTATGATGCAGAAAGAGGGTGAAAAGGAATTCGGCAAATATAATGTAGTTTTCGTGAAAATTCACACTTTACAAACGGCATCTTTTGTAATATAATGAAAAGAAGATGAATTTGGGTGCATTTTTATGCGTCCGTCATGAAAGGATATGATGTTAATGATAAAGGCTGCAGTTCTCGGAGCAACCGGGTATGCGGGAATCGAATTGGTACGGCTTTTGAC
>DBQZ01000077.1:0-10449 GCA_002305435.1 Clostridiales bacterium UBA1381 | reverse complement strand
AGTGTGACGTAGCATTTACGGCGCTCCCGCACGGGGCGTCAAAGGAGGTCATACCGGCTTTGATAGAGCGAGGGCTTAAGGTGATAGACTTAAGCGGTGATTTCCGCTATGACGATCCGGCTGTGTATGCCGAGTGGTACGGTCAGGAACATTCATCGCCGGAGCTTTTGGCAGAATCGGTTTACGGACTGTGCGAGCTGTACCGTGACAAGGTGCGCACAGCACGCCTCGTTGGGAATCCCGGCTGTTATACGACCTGTTCGATACTGGGCGCTTATCCGCTTCTTGCAAGCGGCGCTGCAAGCAACGAGAATATCATAATAGACGCAAAATCCGGCGTTACCGGAGCGGGAAGAGGGCTTACTCAACAGGTGCATTTCTGCGAATGTACAGAGAATATGAAAGCCTACAAAGTAGCAAAACACCGCCATACGTCGGAAATAGAGCAGGAGCTTTCAAAGGCGGCGGGGAAGATGACTATGGTATCGTTCACCCCGCATCTTATCCCGGTGAAGAGGGGGATACTCTCGACTATTTACATAAACCTGAAAAAGAAGCTGACGACTGCGGAGGTTCTTGATATTTACCGTGAGTTTTACAAGGACGAATTTTTCGTGCGTGTAATGGATGAGGGAGTATTGCCGGAAACGAAGAATGTGGCAGGCTCCAACTTTGTTGATATTGGCGCAGTCGTTGATGAGAGACTCGGACGGGCGGTTATAGTGTCTGCTGTTGATAATATAGTAAAAGGCGCTGCCGGTCAGGCTGTGCAGAATATGAACCTTATGTTCGGCCTTGACGAAAAGACGGGGCTTGACAGAGCGGGCTTTTATCTTTAATAAAAAAGGATGGGGAATTTATGCAGGAGTTGATAAAAAAAGCGGGCATACTTATAGAGGCCCTGCCGTATATACGCAAATTTGCCGGAACGACCGTTGTCATTAAGTACGGCGGAAATGCGATGGTTAATGATGAGCTGAAAAACTCCGTTATGGAGGATATAACGCTTTTGAAATTTATCGGTCTTAACCCGATAGTAGTCCATGGCGGCGGCCCGGATATTTCCAAGGCGCTTGCCGACAAGGGAGTGAAAAGCCGCTTTATAAACGGTCTTCGCTACACTGATAAGATAACGATGGAAACGGCTCAGCAGGTGCTTATCGGTAAAACGAATAAGGAAATAGTTTCGCTTCTAAACACGAAGGGCGGACGTGCCGTCGGTATTTCAGGTATAGACGGCAGCTTCATAATCTGCGAAAAGAGCCATACCGAGGTGAACGGCGAAGAGGTGGAGCTTGGCTATGTAGGCGATATTGTGCGCATAAAACCGTGTATGCTCAACCTTCTTACGAACGACCAGTACATACCAGTAGTAGCGCCGATAGGCACTGACGAGGACGGAAACAGCTATAATATAAACGCCGATACGGTAGCAGCAGCTGTGGCATCGGCGGTAAATGCAGAAAAGCTGATACTTCTGACAGATGTTGAGGGAGTAAAGGACGCAGACGGAAATATAGTTTATGAAGCAGATGAGTATGATATACACAAAATGATCGCAGACGGCGTTATAAGTGGCGGTATGATACCGAAGGTTACTGGCTGTCTTGATGCGATAAATTCGGGAGTAAGGGGTGTACATATAATAGACGGACGAATACCGCACTGCTTGCTTTTGGAAATATTCACAAAGAGCGGTATAGGAACGCTTATTAAGAGTGAACACTATTAAAAGAAAGGATTGGTAAATTACAATGAGAATGTCAAAATTGCTGCTGCCTACGCTTAGGGAGGTGCCGGCAGAAGCGGAAATATCATCACATCAGCTGATGCTAAGAGCCGGCATGATACGCCGCTTGGCGGCGGGGATATATTCATATCTGCCGCTTGGAATTAGAACACTTAAAAAGGTGGAGGAGATAGTACGTGAGGAAATGGACAGAGCAGGAGCGCAGGAGCTGTTAATGCCCGCCCTGCTGCCGGCTGAGGCCTATCAGGCATCCGGACGCTGGGAGGTGTTCGGCGACAGTATGTTCCGTTTAAAGGATCGGTATGACAGGGATTACTGCCTTGGCCCCACACATGAGGAGCTGTTTACTCAGACCGCCATTAACGAGGTGCGTTCATATAAGGAATACCCGCTGACGCTGTATCAGATACAGCATAAGTACCGTGACGAGGCTCGTCCCCGCTTTGGTATAATCCGCAGTCGTGAGTTTGTGATGAAGGATGCTTACAGCTTTGATATAAGTGAGGAGGGGCTTGATGAATCGTACAAGAAGATGTACGATGCTTACTGCCGTATTTTCACCCGTCTGGGGCTTGATTTTACAATAGTGGATGCTGATTCCGGCGCTATGGGCGGTTCGGGAAGCCAGGAATTCATGGTAAAATCGCCGGTCGGAGAGGACGGCATTGCCTACTGTGACGACTGCGGCTATGCTGCCAATTATGAAAAGGCGGAATGTATTCCGGAGCCTAAACAGAGCAAAGAGGGCGACTTTGATGCGGAGAAGATACACACCCCGAATGCACATACAATCGAAGAGCTTGTGAGCTTCATGGGAGCAGAACCGTACAATTTCGCTAAGACGATAATATATAAGGCGGACGATAAGTACATCGCTGCTATGGTACGTGGAGACCGTGAGGTCAATGAGGTAAAATTGAAGAACCTCGTCGGCTGTACGGATGATTTGGAGCTGGCAGAACCGCATATGGTAAGGGAGCTTACCCATGCTGAGGTTGGCTTTGCAGGGCCTATAGGGCTTGAAATTCCGGTATATGCGGATAAAGAAGTGGCAATGATGAAGAATTTCATTGTCGGGGCAAATGAGACTGATTACCACTATCAGAATGTTAATATAAATAAGGATTTCACTCCGGCAGTTGTAGCTGATATACGCACGATAGAAGCCGGAGATAAATGCCCCAAATGCGGCCGCCCGGTAAAGACGGCTCAGGGCATAGAGGTTGGCCATATCTTCAAGCTGGGTACAAAGTATTCCGATGCGCTCGGGCTTAAATACTTGGGCGAAAACGGCGAATACGGCACCGTTATAATGGGCTGCTACGGTATCGGCGTTACAAGATGTTTGGCGGCTGCTATCGAGCAGAAGCATGATGATAACGGCATAATCTGGCCGGCGGCAATTGCGCCGTATCACGCATCTGTGATACCGGTAAATAACAAGAACGACGAGCAAAGAGCGTGTGCCGAGGAGCTTTATAAAAGGCTGGCAGACAGAGGCGTTGAGGTTTTGCTTGACGACCGTGCAGAACGTGCCGGCGTGAAATTCAAAGATGCTGACCTTATAGGCATACCTGTGAGAATCGTGGCAGGCAAGCGTTCGGCTGATAAGATCGTTGAATTTAAGCTCAGAGACAGCGATACAGCGTCTGAGGTATCAATGGATGAAGCGGTTGAGATGACAGTTTCCTATCTGAAGGAAAACGGCGTAAGACTGTAAATAAAATAAGTGCCTGTATACCGGGATTTGTTCGGTATACAGGCATTTTTTGCGCTTTTATTCAGATAGTATAAAGAAAGCGCAGCGGCTTGGTTAAAGCTGCTGCGCTGTAAGATTCTTGATTACAGAACTCTTTTTGCACCTATGTATCTTGAGGTGTAGTAGTCGGAATTTATGCTTGTAAACTGTACAGGCTTGCCTGTGCTGGGGGAGTGTATCATTTCTCCATCGCCTACGTAAATACCAACGTGGCTTACGCTGCCGCCTGAACCGAAGAATACAAGGTCGCCCGGCTGAAGCTCGCTCTTTGAAACGCTTACGCCGTCTTTTGCATACTGGTCTCTTGATACTCTGTGAAGCGATATGCCTACGCTGTTACTAAATACGTACTGGCAGAAACCTGAGCAGTCAAAACCGGTCTGTGGGCTTGTGCCGCCGTAGCGGTACATAACGCCGAGATACTTTTCAGCTTCAGCAAGAACCGCCTTTGCCTTTTCGCTGTTAGCGTTCTGTACTTTGGAACCGGTGTCTGCAACAACCGGATCTGCGCTCTTTATGCTGAAATCAATAGGCAGGCTGTAGACCTCTACCCCGTTTGACATAACACCGCCGACTATAACAACATAGTCGCTGTCTGTGCTAAGCTCTGACTGCGGTATAACAACGCTTGTCGCATCGTTTACAGTCTTAGAAGTGATGAACGAGCCGTTGCCGTCTTTGAGGATAACGGTGTAGCTGTGTACTCCGTCAACCGGTGTCCACGATACTGCCAAGTCCTCAAGGTCACGCTCATCGCCGTTTGCAATAGATGTTATCTGGGGAAGCGCCAAAGAAACATCCTCTTGCTTGAACTGGCTGTATGAACGGTTCACGCTGGCAATAGCCTGCTCTCTTGTTGCATAACCGAGAGGATCGAGTTTGTCCTCTGTAACGCCGTTCATAAAGTCGTAGTTAAGCATCGTTGTAACCGAACCAACAGCCCAGCTACTTGTGTCGCCTGCGTCGTCGAACTGGCTTATAACGCTGTAATCATCGTTGGGAGCCATTGCAAAGCTCACCTCAGCAGCGTTAAGAGTGCTTACAAGCATCTTAGCCATTTCCTGACGGGTTACCTGCTTCTTCGGTTCAAACGTCGTTGCGGACGTTCCCGATACTATCCCGTATAAGTATGCCTGTGAAACCGCCATGTTGTCGGTGTCCTCGAAAATGGATACCTGCGGTTCCAACAATGTTTCGTCTGTCAAACTGCGGTACAGGTTTACAGCCAGCTCGCAAAACTGCTCACGGGTTATTCCTGCACTCATGTTATTAGCCACAACAGAATACGATACCAAACCGGCTTCATTTGCCATCTGATAATCGCTTACTGCCCAATCGCTTAATTCGGATGCAAATGCACATGTCTGGGTAAGAGATACTGCGGCTAACAACGCGGATATAGTTATTTTACTTTTCCTACTCAAAGATTTATCTCACCTTTCATTGCTGTCTTAGTAATATATTCTTCCCTAGTGATGCAACGACTATATTGTAACACGTCCGGGACGATTTGTCAATGCTTTTTTTCGAATTTCTTTACATTTTTTAAAATCTTCGTTATAACTTCGTAATAACTTTGTAATAACTTGAAAAACGATTTTTTGACAAAACCTGCTGTTTTCTTTGTAAACAACTGATTTTTTGCATAAAATATCTGTTTTTTCACCCGTTTTTGTCTTGAAAGGGATAGTTTTGTCTTTTAATTAACGAAGTATGATAATATCACCTATTAATATAATTGTTTCGTCTAATTGTTACAAAATTATTAAGAGTGTAACAAATACCGAGACAGCAAAAAACGGGGTCGTAAGACCCCGTAAGATTTAACCTTGGTTATTATAGCTGTAGTTTGGAGCTTCTTTTGTTATATAGATATCATGCGGATGGCTTTCCTTAAGACCTGCGCCTGTTATCTGGACAAAGCGGCTGTTTGTAATAAGCTCCTGTATATTATGAGCNNAGCGGGCCCTTGTAGGGAACACGTCCCTCAACGCCTTCGGGAACGAGCTTTTTGGAACCGGTCTGGAAGTAACGGTCTTTGCTGCCCTTTTCCATTGCAGCAAGCGAACCCATACCTCTGTAGACTTTAAACCGTCTGCCCTGGAAAATTTCAAATTCACCGGGAGCCTCATCACAGCCTGCGAACATACTGCCTATCATTACGACATCTGCTCCGGCAGCGATAGCCTTTACAATATCACCGGAATACTTTATGCCGCCGTCTCCGATTATCGGAATATCATATTTCATCGCAACCTGCTTTACATCGTATATAGCCGTTATCTGCGGCATGCCTATACCGGCAACAACACGGGTCGTGCAGATGGAACCGGGGCCTATGCCGACCTTAAGACAGTCTGCACCGGCTTTTATAAGAGCCTCTGCCGCCTCGCCTGTAGCGATATTGCCGACAACAATCGGCAGGTTGGGGAAAGCGCCTTTTATTTCACGAACCTTGTTTATGATATTCTTGGAATGTCCGTGAGCCGAATCAAGAACAACAACGTCAACTCCGGCATCGTATACGGCCTGTACTCTTTCAAGAGCATCGGTTGTAACGCCGATAGCTGCTCCGGCTAAGAGCCTTTCCTTTGAATCGCGGGCAGAATTCGGGTACTGAACGGCCTTTTCTATATCCTTAATGGTGATAAGACCTTTTAAATAACCGCCCTTATCAACTATTGGCAGCTTTTCTATCTTGTGCTTTGACAGGATTCTCTGCGCCTCTTCAAGAGTTGTACCCTCGGGGGCTGTTATCAGGTTCCTGCTGGTCATTGCCTCTTCTATTTTCTTGTTGAAATTCGTCTCAAAGCGAAGATCTCTGTTGGTTATTATACCGACAAGCTTGTTATTTTCATCGCAGATGGGAACACCGGAAATGCGGTAACGTCCCATGAGATCGTCGGCATCTTTAAGAGTATGCTCTTTCGTAAGACTGAAAGGGTTAGCGATAACGCCGTTTTCTGAGCGTTTCACCTTATCGACCTCTGTAGCCTGTTCCTCGATAGTCATATTCTTATGGATGATACCTATACCGCCTTCTCTTGCCATAGCTATCGCCATTGCCGATTCGGTAACGGTGTCCATTGCAGAACTCATCAGGGGAACGTTCAGCTTGATGGTGTTTGTCAACCGTGTTGTAAGATCCACCTCATTGGGTGTTACCTCCGACTCCTGAGGTATAAGCAAAACATCATCAAAGGTCAAACCCTGTTTTGAAAACTTATCAACCATATCCCGTGCTCCTTTCAATTACAACATCGTTTCCTGTTTCTATTCATTCAATTATAACAGATTTCTCTTTTTTTTTCAAGGGATTTCCACGAAAAAAATATATTTATCTATAATGTCGAAGAAGGGCATTTAAAACAGCTTCCATTTCATGCAAATTCTCCGCCTTGAATAATTCACCCTTAGCCTTTGCAGCCCCGTGCAGGCCTTTTATATACCAGGCGGTATGCTTGCGGCTTTCACGAACGCCGCGGTTTTCACCCTTGTACTCGCATAAAAGACGCACGTGGTTAAGAGCGGCTGTGATTTTCTCCTCAGGTGAAGGCGGGGGAGGGAGGATTTTCGTTTCCAGAAAAGAGCGTATTTCACGGAAGATGAACGGATTGCCTTCGGCGGCACGGCCGACCATTACCGCATCGCAGCCGGTGCGCTCAAACATAGCGGCAGCATCGGCGGCTGATGCAATGTCTCCATTTCCGATTACAGGGATATTTACAGCTCTTTTAACACGGTATATTGCCTTCCAGTCGGCGTTTCCGGTGTAAAACATACTTCGTGTCCTGCCATGTACGGCTATTGCGTCTGCCCCTGCCGCCTCAATTCGGCGTGCAAATTCAACGGCGGTATCCTCTTCCCAGCCTATGCGCATTTTTACTGTGACCGGAATACGGGCGGCTTTTTTTACCGATTGTACGATTTCTGCTGCCAATGAGGGATTTTTCATCAATGCGCTGCCGTCGCCGTTGTTGACGATTTTCGGCATCGGACAGCCCATGTTGATGTCGAGAACGTCTGCTCCGGTTTCTTCAACGTATTGTACGGCTTCTGCCATAATGTCCGGTTCCGAACCGAAAATTTGCACTGCTGCGGGGTGTTCGGAGGGGGAGATTTCCATCAGGGAAGCAGTTTTTTTGTCGTGATAATGAAGAGCTTTAGCGCTGACCATTTCCGTGCAGACGAAGCCGCAGCCGTATTCACGGCAGATTTTGCGGAATACCATGTCGGTAACGCCCGCCATTGGTCCGAGAAATACCGGGGTGTCAATTTTTACATTTCCTATGAACATCTAATTTACCTCTTGCAAAAGGATGTAAAATTTTGCGGGATAATCCCGACTTAATCTATCCGTGTGACTTTATAATCACCGGCTGTTTCTATTGATTTTATCAGATAGTCATTGTGAACGGCCTTGCTGACGAACACCTCTGTAAAGCCTTTATCGGTGAAACAGACGTCTGTTACCCCGTCAAGCTGCATAAGGGCATCTTTTACTGCTGCACGGCATTTTTCGCAGTTCACTCCGTCTATATAGACTGCGATGTAATCAAGCCGTTCTATCTTGAATATTACCGGTCTTGTGCCGTCGGAGCAGCAGGCGATCATGGTGTTTTCCTCACGCATCCAGCTGCGCATAATGCTTCCGCCCTCAAGAGCCGCATAGATGTAGCGGCTTATCGCATCCCATGCTTCCGAGCAGTGCGGGAGCTTGGCAGAGCCGGCTGTTGATGACGGGTCGCCCGCTGTCTTTTTCAGGGTGTTAATCCCCATATGCCAGAAATCGTCAGCGTCGGCGTACCGCTCGAAGATGTATTCATCTCCGACATTGTAGCACGGACAGGCTCCGGAGTTGGGATCGGCGCAGTATTGCTCCTGAAGCTGGGGATAGAGTTTTTTGTCTATTACTGTTACTCTGCATTTGTGCTGCATGGATAATTCCTCCTAATATTTGTATTTACTTGATGATACCATATTCCCGGGACAAAATCAAGGGCTTTGGTTATGAAAAAAGCCTGTCCCCTCATTCAGAAAGGACAGGCCTTCATATTTTGTTTTGATCAAGCTGACAGCTTAGTCCTCAACCTTGACAACTTCCTTGCCGTTGTAATATCCGCAGGATTTACAAACCTTGTGAGGCATTTTAAACTCATGGCACTGGGGGCATTCCACCATGCCGGGCGCTGTCAATTTCCAATTTGCGCGTCTTTTGTCACGTCTTGAACGTGATACTTTCCGCTTAGGTACAGCCATTTGTTCAAACCTCCTTTAAAATAACCGTAAAACGGCTTGCCAATAATCAATCATTTTCGGATCTGTTCATGATGTCAAGAAGAGCTTCCCAACGGGGATCTACAGTTTTGCAGCCGCAGTCGCCTTCGTTTAAGTCGGCTCCGCACTGCGGGCATAAGCCCTTGCAGTCCTCGCGGCAGAGATATTTCCCAGCTGCGTTCATGAAAAACTCATCGAGCACTATCTCTGACAAATCAAACGTATGCCCCTCAAAAACTATAGCTCCCGAATCATCCCATGACTGTTCCTGCTCATCGCCTTTTACGAGCGACTCGTCTATATCGAAACATTCAATAACCGATACGGGCTTTGCACAGCGGGCGCAGTGAGCGCCTATTTTGGCAGTGACCGAAACCTCAAGACTTAGGGTTTCGCCGTTGTTTACAACACTGCCGACAACCTTTACAGGCTCCTCGAAATGGTACGTCTCACCGAGAAAATCGGTATCGTCCATATCGAGAGTACAGTCTATATTTATCCTGCCGCCATATTCTCTAAGTATTTGTGAAACATCAATCAGCATCTTCAAAATCCCTCAGATCCGCCGGTTTGAATACAGCTTATTTCAATTCTACCTTAGCGCCGGCATCTTCCAGCTTAGTCTTCATAGCCTCAGCATCATCCTTGGAAACGCCTTCCTTGATGGTGTTAGGTGCGCCGTCAACGAGAGCCTTTGCTTCCTTAAGACCAAGACCTGTAAGCTCTCTTACAACCTTGATTACGCCAAGCTTGGATGCGCCTGCCTCAGCAAGAACTACATCAAACTCTGTCTTTTCCTCAGCAGCAGCGCCGCCCTCAGCAGCTGCGCCTGCAACTACTACCGGAGCAGCAGCTGATACGCCGAACTCTTCTTCCATCATCTTAACAAGCTCAGCAACTTCCAATAACTTTAACTCTTTGATTGAATCGAGAATTGCATTTAAATCTGCCATTTTATTTTCCTCCTAATTAAACCTTTTATGCGTAATAATTATTCAGCAGCCGGCTCTTCTGCCGGAGCTTCCTCTGCGGAAGATTCCGCAGCTTTCTTGGCGATAAGCTCGGGGATTTCGTCCTCGCCCTTTGCGATAGTATCCAAAAGTCTTACCAAATCGGATACAGGAGCATTCAAGCTGCCCATCATCTTTGCTATCAATGTCTCGAACGACGGTGTAGCCGCAAGAGTCTTGATTTCATCGAGCGACATTACCGCTCCGTCCATAAAGCCCGTCTTTATTTCGAGCTTGTCGTTATTTTTTGCAAAATCCGACAATACCTTTGCCGGAGCTACAGCGTCCTCTGAAGAAACAGCGATAGCTGTAGGACCGTGAAGAGCCTCGTCAAGACCCGAAAGACCTGCCTCGGCAGCAGCAAGCTTAAGCAATGTGTTCTTTACAACAAAATACTTAACGTTTGCTTCTCTCAAGTTATTTCTGAGCTTTGTATCCTCTTCAACGTTGAGACCTCTGTAGTCTACCAGGATACCGGTTTCAGCCGACTTTAACACCTCGGCGATCTCGGCAACCTGCGCCTTTTTCTGTTCCAAAACCTTTGCACTTGGCATATTGTGTTTCACCTCCACGTAATTTCTTACGGAGAATAAAAAAACTCTCCGTCCGAAGACACAGAGAGATACATTCCAAATAATATCAAAATGAATGTT
>DBQZ01000124.1:7029-9052 GCA_002305435.1 Clostridiales bacterium UBA1381 | reverse complement strand
ATCGTCAGGCCCACGGCTTCGCATACGTGCGCACATCCGCCGCACCGTATCACGATGACGGCAGGAATCGTCCGTAAACCGCTCCTTGAAATTTATATATCCGCAAAATCCGCACATTTTATTATCCTCCCCTACGGTTTTTGCTTATAGTATATGTCAGGGGAGGGGTTTTTGATACTAATTCTCCGCCATGCTAAGCTCTATTGCTCTTGCAAGCTGATCCGGACATGAGGTACCCCGTCCGGAGCAGTTCGTACCCTTAAGGCGTTTTACGACCTCGTTAGCTTTCATGCCCTCAACGAGCTTTGCAATTCCTTGGGTATTGCCGTTGCAGCCTCTTGTGAAACGCACGTTACGGATAACGCCGTTTTCCAAATCAAAATCTATCATCGTTGAACATGTTCCTTTTGTTCTGTAGCTGTAATGCACTTTGTTTTCCTCCTTAAATTTGTTCGATAAAATGGTTCGGATGCTCCTCCCAGTATCCCCTGTATACACGCTTATCATCCCCGTCAAGGTTCAGCTGGTAAAAACGGAACACCACCAAAAAATTCTTCGGCTGCCACATCTCCTCATAGGAATAGCAGTACCTCATCCCTATCCGGCGCATAACCCCTCCGCTTGCGAGGTTATTCACATCATGCGTGGCAGTTACGTACTCTATGCCGTCCTCCCGCAGACGCTCAACAACAGCGACGCCAGCCTCGCTCGTTATCCCATGATTCCAAAGCTCGGGCAGCAATCCCCAGCCCATATCACGGCTTTGGGATTTCACGTCTGCATGGATATAGCCGACCGCCCGGTTATCCTGTTTCAGGCAAATTGCCCAGCAGTATGGGTTATCCCTGCAAAGGAGCTTCCTCTCAAGATACTCCTCCGCCTCCCCGACAGTCTTTAACGGGAACAGCGGCACGAAACGCAAAAGCTCCTCATTGGAGAATATCTTAAAAACATCCTCCCTGTCATCCCTTTGAAACCGCCGCAGTATCAGCCGTTTCGTTTCTATAAAGCTCCTGTCCTCCCGTACCATTTCTTCCCTCCTTATCCATCAAAAGCTGATTATAACGCTTTTTCGGAATTTATAACTATTATAAGATAATTCCATGTAAAAATCAAGTATGGCAAACGAAAAATTTTAAAATCTCTCAATTTCATATTGACTATCCCGCTAAATAAATGTATAATAAGAATATAGAATTTTTTAGGAGGACAAACCAATGAAATTATTTATCGATACCGCTAACGTGGACTATATCCGCGAAGCTAACGACATGGGCATTATCTGCGGCGTTACGACTAACCCATCGCTCATCGCCAAGGAAGGCCGTGTATTTGAAGAGGTCGTAAAAGAGATAACTACTATCGTTGACGGTCCGATAAGCGCCGAGGTTATCTCCCTCGAGGCTGATAAAATGGTCGAGGAGGCTAAGCCGCTGGCTGCTATCCACCCCAATATCGTTATAAAGATACCGTTCTGCGCAGAGGGTCTTAAGGCTACCAAAAAGCTCAAGGAGCTGGGTATAAAGACGAACGTTACCCTTATCTTCTCCGCTGCTCAGGCGCTTTTGGCAGCAAGAGCAGGCGCTTCATACGTAAGCCCGTTCTTAGGCCGTCTTGATGATATAGGTTCCGACGGCATGATCCTTATCGAGGATATTGTTGAAATATTCCAGATGCACGAGATCGAAACCGAAATAATCGCCGCTTCCATCAGAAACCCGATTCACGTTATCGAGGCTGCCAAAGCCGGCTGCGATATCGCTACCGTTCCTTACAACGTGCTTATGTCCATGCTCAACCATCCGCTGACAACCTCCGGTATCGAGCGGTTCTTAAAAGACTGGGAAACTGTTCCCAAGAACTAAGCCTTACATAACAAACACCGCCCCAAACGGGACGCCGTAAATTCCGGCAGCTCCGCTTTCAGGCGGTGTTTTTTTATGCTTCACTACGCCGTGTGATCCCTTTTATATTCCGTCCCCCATTTTGCCAGAGAATCAAGCACAGGTTTCAGGCTAAGCCC
>DBQZ01000124.1:5663-6951 GCA_002305435.1 Clostridiales bacterium UBA1381 | reverse complement strand
ATCAGCACTTTCCAGCGGTCGGATATTAACATAAGCGTGGTTTCCACAGGGCAGGCGGGAAGCTCTTTATCCATTCCGTTCACCCCTTTCCTATAATAAGTTTACTACTTTCTCCCCTCTTTGTCAATAGTTTCTCACGGTAACTATGATACAAAAAAGTGCTTACTTTACAAAACAACTCTCAGGCAGTATTATATACTAAAGAGGTGAAATATCATGACACAGGACGAACGTCTTTTATATTTACTAAACTATCTCATTCATGAGGACGAGCAATACTCTTCCCTGCATATCCCAAAGCTGACACAGGAGAAAAAACAGCTCCTGCGTGCGCTTTTTAACGTCCGCCCTCCACTAGAAGCCCCGCCTGAGTTTTTAGAGGTGCAGGACGAATACCTCAAGGAGGAAATCAGCCACCGCGGTATTACCGATGCTCGCTCCCTCCCTTTCATCCGGGATAAACTCTGCCTTTGGCAGGGCGACATCACAACTCTTTCCTGCGACGCTATCGTAAACGCCGCCAATTCCGCCCTGCTCGGCTGCTTTATCCCNNCTCGAATGTGACCGTATCATGCAAAAGCAGGGGCATCCCGAAAAAACCGGCTGCGCCAAAATCACCGGCGGCTATAACCTCCCCGCCGCCCACGTTATCCACACCGTAGGCCCGATAGTAAACGGCCGCCTTACTGCCGAACACTGCCGCCTGCTGGCCGCCTGCTATGATTCCTGCCTACGGGCTGCCGCTGGCTTAAAGTCGGTCGCATTCTGCTGTATTTCCACCGGAGAATTTCATTTTCCCGCAGAAAAAGCCGCAGAAATTGCTGTTGAAACAACCGAAAAATTTCTAAGCAGCAACGATACTTCAATAGAAAGAGTGATTTTCAATGTTTTCAAAGACGAGGACAAGCGAATATACGAAAGACTTCTCCGCCGCTGCTGAACGTGTGCGCCGTGAGCTGGAGGATGCGGAAACCGTAATAGTCGGCGCAGGAGCCGGACTTTCCGCAGCTGCCGGATATGATTATTCCGGGGAGCGGTTTATGCGGTATTTTGGTGATTTTCGGGAGAAGTACGGGTTTTCCGATATGTACTCAGGCGGCTTCTACCCATTTGAGACGCTCGAGGAACAGTGGGCATACTGGAGCCGCTATATCTGGATAAACCGCTATACCGCCCCTCCCCGACCGGTATATGAGCGGCTGCTGTCTGTTATCGGCGGTAAGGATTACTTCGTCCTGACCACAAACGTTGACCACTGTTTCCAGAGGGCAGGGTTCGATAAAAAGCG
>DBQZ01000124.1:1138-5628 GCA_002305435.1 Clostridiales bacterium UBA1381 | reverse complement strand
TCCGCCGTATGCTGATTTCACAAGGCTATTCTTTCGGCAGCCGGGATGAGCTGCTCGTACCGCCCGCCCCGAAAATGCAGATACCTAAGGAGCTTGTACCCCTCTGCCCCGTCTGCGGCCGTCCACTGTCTATGAACCTGCGTGCTGACGATACCTTCGTACAGGACGAGGGCTGGTACAAAGCGTGCGACCGTTACACAGACTTCCTCCGCCGCCATGAGCAGACAAAAACGCTGTTCTTAGAGCTGGGTGTCGGCGCAAACACCCCCGTTATTATAAAATACCCCTTTTGGCGCATGGTGCGTGATTGGAAAAACAGCGTATACGTCTGTATAAATTACGGTGAGGCTTTCGCTCCCGCAGAAATTTCGAGGAAAAGCATCTGCATAGACGGCGATATTGGCTCTGTTTTGGAAAAAATCTAAAAATTTTTTATCCGCCAAAAATACGCCGTATTCCCCGCAGGTAAGCAATTGTTTCCTTTCGGTAACCGTCCATTAGTTTCTATTTGGTTACTACAGCACAAAAAAGTGCTTACTTTACAAATAATACTATTGGCGTTATAATCAGATTAACAAGTGAGGGAAGTCCTCATAAAACGAAAGGAGCAGATATTATGAACAAGAACACATTTACCAAAATCAGCCTTGCAAAGGGCGAAATGAACGTTTACGAGATGGGTGCCCTCCGCCTGCACGCTTACAAGACGAACGACTTCATAGATGACGAGGTGTTCATCGTGGAAAAAGAGGGGACTGCGGTAATTATCGAATCGCCCTGTTTCTTCGACAACGAGCGTGAATTGGAGGAGTANNGGAGCCGGGTTCTTGCCTGAAGTCAAGAGGTATGCAACCAAAAATGCCGACGAGTACGGTCACAGCGGCGGCGGACGTGCTCTTATCGACAATTTCACCCAGGCGTTCGGCGAATCGTTCGACTCTGCTATTCATACCGTCACCGATTTTATCGGCGAGGGCAGAGTAAATATCGGCGGGATAGACTTCGATATTACCATAACATCAGAAGCGTTTGATATCATTCTGCCGCAGATAAACGCTGTTTACACCCATATGCTCGGCCATGACTGCCACTCGATAGTAGCCGGAGCCGCACATGCAGACAGCATGATTTCCCAGCTTGAGGATTATATCGCCAAAGGCCGCACCCTGATACTGACCTCCCACTATACGCCGGAGGATCTCAAGGATGCCGAAACGAAAATCAATTATCTCAAAGAGCTTAAATCTATCGCCAAAAATTGCGAAAACAGCTCCCAATTTAAAGAGCAGGTAAAGCAGGAATATCCCGCCTACAGCGGTGAGAATTACCTCGACATGACAGCCGGATTCTTCTTCGCCTAATAGCAGAATAAAAAAGAGGGGACTGCGGGAATTTCTTCCCACAGTCCCTATTACATTATCCTATGAAACCATTATCTGTAATGCGACTAAATCAGATGCCGGATTAGCCATTTCAATACTTCTTATGTGGTTGATATTTTCCATCTTAAGCTCGCTGATAAATATTTCATAATCATCTGCTGTTAAGTAGTAATACCCCGATTCTTTCGTTGTATCCATCTGATCCAGCAGCAGTTTTACTTTGCCTTCGTCTTTGTCTTTAATATCTATCATTGCTATCTTTGATGCTTTATCAGCCGGCATAATTCGTTTTTGCGGCTTTTGCGGTTCTTCTCCCATTTTAACATTTTGATTTGATATATCTGCTGTCTGAGTCGATATAGCAGCCTCATCAATTACGTATTGTGATTCATCTATTTCTATGGGAGCTTCTGTCTGCGGTGTTTCTTCTACAGCTTTTTCAATATCCATATCTATAGAAGCTACCGCTATACCGTTATTAGGATTTATTTCTTCTTCCTGTTTTTGCGGTACCGCCGTTTGCTTAGCCGGTTCTTGGGTGATCTGCGGTGCAGGTGTTTCTTCTTTTACTTCTTGTGTTTGCACCGTTGCCTCTTGTGTCACCGGTTTTGCAGTTTGTACGGCCTGTGTCGGTCTTACATTCTGCGGTGTTGTTGTCGGCCTTGCATTTTGTATTACTGCCGTTTTCGGAACCGCTGTTGCGGGCGTTTCAGTTGTATCGGTATTATCCGGTACAACGGTTGATGTTGGCAGTACTGGAGAGGATTGCGTCTGTGTATTTTCCGGTAATATCTGTGAAACAACAGTTTCCGGAGCCTCTGTAGCTGCATTTTCCTCTGTTATGACTATCTGAGTTGATGTCGCATTTTCCGCTTTCGGATACAGCATATCAACATCTATCGCTGTAAGACTTACTATTGCCAGACAAGCCGCTGCTGCCGCTGTATAATACTTCCGGCATATCGCTGCTATACGCTGGTATCTGCCGATTTTTGGCATTGCTTCTATCTGTTCGATAATGTTTGCTGCAAAACCCTCAGGCGGTTCTATTTTCGGAAGCGCTCTCAGCATATTTGTGAGTTCTTTTACTTCCTGCAATTGTTTATTGCAGTTTTCACATTCGCTGCAATGCTGTTCGATTTCTTTAATCTTTTCATCATCCATTCCCTCGAACGGATAACTCCAGACTAATTCGGAAAATTCCTCACAAGTCATATTACCGGCGCGCCTCCTTTCTGGATTTATTTCGTTGTTTAAAAGGTTATTACCCCTTTCATATAGTTAGACGAAAAATAATCAAAATAGTTCCCTATTTTTCAATAAATTTTTCTTAAGCGCCGCCCTTGCCCTTGACAGGCGGGATTTCACCGTTCCCGTCGGACAGCCAAGCGCTGCGGCTATTTCCTCGTAGCTCAAGCCCTCCATATCATAAAGCGTTATTATCTGGCGGTATTCGTATCCCAGCTCGGAAAGCGCCTGCCTAAGCGCCGCCTGACGCTCCGACAGCTCAGCGTGTTCCTCAGGTGTCGGCGACTCGTCCCGAAGCTCCATGCGTGGCTTATCCTCATCCGGCTCCTCGTCTATCGGGATAATCTGCACGCTGCGCTGACGTTTCCTCAGCATATCGGTGCAGACGTTTGCCGTTATCCGGTATATCCAAGTCGATACGGAGGAATTGCCCCGGAACGTATCAAGGCTGCGGTATATTTTCAGGAAAGCTTCCTGTGCCGCATCGTAGGCATCCTCCCTGTCGGAGAGCATACCGTAGGCGATATTTACAACTTTTGTCTGGTACAGCTGGACAAGCTGCGAAAATGCTTCCGTATCACCCTTTTTTGAACGGCGCATCAACTCCATTTCATCCAAGGCATACCCTCCTTTCTCCGAAATTTTACGACTTTTTCAAAGCCCCGTGAAAAATCGAGAATGCCTTAAAACTCTCTTATTCTCTGCATATAAGATTCATATGAGGAACGTATATCCTCCAGGCAATCGCCGCCGAATTTTTCAACGAACGCCTTTGCTATCTCAAACGATACCACTGCCTCCACAACGATACTGCACGCCGGAACAGCGCATACGTCAGAACGCTCAACCGTTGCCTCGCGCACGGATTTATCCGAAAGCTCCACCGTCCGCAGCGGATTATAAAGCGTCGGTATCGGCTTCATTGCCGCCCTTACAACTATATCCTCGCCGTTGGACATTCCACCCTCAATGCCGCCGGCATTGTTCGTTTCACGGTAAAATCCCCCGTCATAGAATATCTCATCATGCACTTTCGATCCCGGCAGCCGTGATGCTTCAAAGCCCAGTCCGATTTCCACGCCCTTAATAGCCTGTACGCTCATAACCGCCCCTGCCAAAGCTGCGTCAAGTTTGCGGTCATACTGCACAAAGCTGCCAAGACCCGGCACCATTCCGCTCACCCTGACCTCGACAACTCCACCGCAGGATTCCCCGTTTTTCTTTATCTCATCAATGTACGCCATCGCCCGCTTTTCAGCCTCCGGATCACCGAACCTGACCGGCGAATCCGCAATGCGCTCGTAAAATCCCTCTTCCGTAATATCCGCTGTATCACAAACCTCGCCAATGCTTACGACACGGCTTTTAACCGCCATGCCGAACTCCTCCAAAAGCTGGCGCACCAACGCTCCCACTGCCACTCTGGCAGCTGTTTCCCTTGCGCTGGCACGTTCGAGAACGTTTCTGAGATCCCGGTGGTTATACTTCATACCGCCGGTAAGGTCGGCATGGCCGGGACGGGGACAGGTAACGCTGCGGTTGCCGTTTGATTCCTCTGTACCCATTATCTCGCTCCAGTTTTCCCAGTCACGGTTTGCTATCCGCATTGCAATAGGCCCGCCAAGGCTTACTCCGCCTCGAACACCGGAGAGTATCTCCGCCCTGTCGCATTCTATAAGCATACGCCCGCCTCTGCCGTAACCTTTCTGCCGCTCTGCAAGCGCTTTGTTTATCTCATCCAGACTGATTTTTACTCCCGCCGGAAATCCCTCCACTATTACCGTCAGGCATTTGCCGTGAGTTTCTCCGGCTGTAAGGTATCTTAACATTTCATTTCTCTCCAAATTTTAAATTTTCCCG
>DBQZ01000124.1:0-1055 GCA_002305435.1 Clostridiales bacterium UBA1381 | reverse complement strand
TGTCCATGACTCTTTATAGCTATAGATTAGAAGCCCCAAGTTGTGGCATTCGTCATCGAAGCAGTAAATACCTTGTAGATAGCTGCTGCTGCCTGAGCTCTCGTCGATACTGCTGTCGGATCGAACATATTGTCGCCGATACCGCTCATCATGTCAGCCTGCTGCATTCTGTATACAGCTGCCTTAGCCCAATCGGAGATTGAAGCGTCGTCAGCGTATGTTACAGTTGCTGCTGTGGACGACATTGTTACATGCAGTACGTCGTTTGCTCTGTAGAGCATTGTAGCCATCTGCTCACGTGTGATGTAATCATCCGGTCCGAATGTTCCGTCACCCATACCGTTTGTGATAGCATACTTCTCAGCTGTTGCTACGTATGTTGCATACCATGCGTCAGCGGATACGTCGGAGAATGTTGCCTCTGAACCGTCTACCAGATCAAGGTCATACATCTCAACTATCATCTTAACGATCTGAGCTCTCGTTACACCTGCATCCGGGTCATACAAGCCATCGCCTACACCGTCAATTATGTTACGGTTAGCAAGTGCGCTTATAGCCTCTGTTGCCCACGGATGGTTTACATCGGAGAATGTAGCTGCCGGAAGCTCTACTATTGTAAATGTTCCGGATGCGTTATCAAGAGCTACATACATCGTGTTGTTATCCAGGTACGAACGTGTTACGATATTGCCTGCGCTGTCTCTTACAACTACGTCATAGGTGTTCGAGGAAGCTACCGAGTACGGTACCTTAACCATCAGCGGATCGAAGCCTTCAAACAGCGTTGTATTTGCGCCGTTAATCAATACGTTTACAGTAAATGTATTGTTAGAAGTCTTGGACGAAGCGTAGATAGCTGCTGCACCGTCTGTGAGCTGACCATCGTTGAGCTTGAGCGGGAACGCCTGAGTACCACCTATAACCGGATTGCTCGGGTTCGTGATAGTCGTTGTTGTTCCGCCGCCTGTGCCGCCGCCACCGGAACCGCCGGAGCCGCCGCCAGGTCTAACTGTCGTAGGCGTAGCTGTCGGGCTTGCAGTCGGTGTAGCTGT
>DBQZ01000053.1:2276-7763 GCA_002305435.1 Clostridiales bacterium UBA1381 | reverse complement strand
TATGGCTATGACCAAAACGAGCTTCGGGAAAAATGCCATCCGGACAGGCGGTTTATTGACAGTATATCCTCTGAGATACCGATACTGCTGACGCACATTTCCGGCCATATTGCCTGCATGAACAGCGCCGGGTTAGAATATTTCGGCATATCAAAAAACAGCAAACCTCCGGAAGGAGGGAATTACGGACGGTATGACGACGGAAGTTTAAACGGTGTTTTGGAGGAGGCAGCTTTTATTAAAATCAGCGAGCAGCTCCCTAAACCGGATATAAACACGCTCATGGATGCAGTATCAAAAGCGCAGGATATGTATCTTTCGCATGGTATAACGACAGTGCAGGACGGGCTTACCAAAACGGGCGACTACCATCTTTTGCAGGAAGCTGCAAACAAAGGCAAACTTAAAACAGATGTTGTATCGTATATTGCAGCAGAATGTGGCGGATTTGTAAGGGATGCAATAGGGAGCAGTTATAAAAACGGTTTCAGGATTGGCGGACGTAAGCTGATACTTGACGGCTCTCCTCAGGGGCGTACGGCCTGGCTGTCAGAACCGTATGAGGGCGGCGGCTATGGTACGCATACGTATTCTGATGAGGAGGTAGTTCGGTTTATGCGTGAAGCTGAGCGTGACGGTTGCCAAATTCTCGTGCACGCAAACGGCGACAATGCCTGCGAGCAGATGATACGCTGTGTTAAATCATCAGAGATTTCCCCGTCATCAAGGCCGGTCATGATACACGCTCAGCTTTTGCGCCACGACCAGCTTCTCAGGATAAAGGCGCTTGGGATAATTCCCTCGTTCTTTGTCGATCACGTTTTTTATTGGGGCGATACGCATATAAAAAATCTTGGCATGAAAAGAGGCGCCGCTATAAGTCCTGCGGGTTCTGCCGAACGTGAGGGGATATTGTTTACATTTCATCAGGATTCCCCTGTGATACAGCCGGATATGCTGCATACGATATGGTGCGCAGCAGTGCGGCGGACGAAAGCCGGGAAAAATCTCGCCCCAAACGAGGCGGTAAGCGTTTATCAGGCGCTTAGGGCGGTGACGATAAATGCAGCGTATCAGTATTTTGAGGAGGATGCAAAAGGATCTATATGCCCAGGCAAAAAAGCCGATCTAATCATCCTTGACAAAAATCCGCTAAAAATTCCGGTAGATGAAATCCCGAAAATAAAGGTTCTGGAAACGATACACAGCGGAAAGAGCGTATACAAAATATAAAATCAGAATAGAAGAACAGCCTTCTGCGGAAGTAGAACCTCAGAAGGCTGTTCTTGTTTGGGGTGGGGCGAATCCCCTGTGGATATGGGAACCTACAATGTAAGGTTTTTCTGCATTCTGTCAAGAGCTTCAAGCGTCCGATCAACATTGCCGAAGCCCGAAAGGCGAAAGTATCCCTCGCCGTTTTCGCCGAATCCCTCGCCGGGAGTGCCAATAACGCAGCAGCGATTTAACATCAGCTCAAAGAAATCCCAGCTTTTCATGTTTTGGGGACACTTCATCCATATATAGGGACTGTTTTTGCCGCCAAAATACGTAATGCCCATGCTGTCAAAAACTCTCATCATATTGGCAGTGTTCTGCTGATAATAACGGATGTTTTCTTTAATTTCTTCATACCCCTCATCAGAGAACACGGATGCTGCCGCTTTTTGAATAATATAGGCAACGCCGTTAAACTTTGTGGACTGGCGGCGTTTCCATAAATCAAGCAGGTGTACGCCGTCAACCGCTAACTCTTTCGGGATTACCGTATATCCGCATCTCATGCCGGTAAAGCCGGCAGTTTTTGAAAATGAGCAAAACTCTATAGCACACGAGCGTGCGCCTTCTATTTCAAATATGCTTCTGGGGCAATCTTTGTCAGTAACAAACATTTCATATGCAGCGTCATACAGTATGACAGCCTTATGCTCAATAGCAAAATCAACCCACAACTTAAGCTGAGCCCTTGTATATGCGCTGCCGGTGGGGTTGTTCGGCGAACAGAGATAGATAATATCGGCCGCATAATCATCTGTGGGGAGGGGGAGGAAGAGATTTTCCTCGCCGGCGGAAGCAAACTTTATCTTACGCCCATCCATTATATTTGTATCGCAGTATACCGGATAAACGGGGTCGGGAATGAGGACGGTATTATCCTTGTCGAAAATATCCAATATATTTGCTATGTCCTCCTTAGCGCCGCAGGTTACTACTATTTCGGAGGTGTCTACATCTGCTCCTATATGTTCATGGTAGTGCTTTTGTATTGCGCTAAGCAGGAAATCCTCGCCGAAGCTTGAGGGATAACCGTGGAATGTTTCACGCTTACTCATATCGCCTACAGCCTTCGAAAGAGCTGATACTGCACTTTTGCACAAAGGAAGCGTAACATCGCCGATACCCAGAGATATAATATCCGCTTCCGGATGGGCTTTTTTGTATTCGGCTGTTTTTGAAGCTATTGTTTTAAAAAGATAAGAGGGTTTTAGGTCGAGATAATGTGTGTTTATTTTCATAGCGTCCTCCGAAATTTATATTTCAACCCGGCCGCAAAAAGCGGTAACCGCTTCGCCGGTCATTTTTATGCCATCATCTGAATAATTTATAGTAAGCGTACCACCACGCAGTTTTACGGAAATATCGGCATCCATAGCGCAGAGACCGTTTTTAACTGCGGCGGCAACTGTTGCACAGGCGCCGGTACCGCAGGCGAAAGTTTCGCCGCTGCCACGTTCCCATACACGCATTTCAAAGCTGTTATCGCCGGTCTTTTTTACAAACTCTACATTGACCTTTTCCGGGAACACAGCATCACATTCAATCGGACGGCCCTCTTTTTCAATATCAAAGCCCCAAAGGTCAAAATCCGCCGGCACAAATATGACGCAGTGTGGATTTCCCATGCTTACGCAGGTAACAGTCCACTTTTTGCCGCCGATTAAAAGCTCCCTGTTTATGACAGGCTGTGAATCTGCGGTTTTGACAGGAATCAGCTCCGGCGAAAATTCCGGCTTGCCCATATCGACCGAGGCAGAGTTTACATTTTTGCCGTCGCCGAACAGCCGTATGGCTTTCACCCCGGATAACGTTTCTATCCGCAAAGTATCCTTATCACATATTCCGTTATCGTGGACAAATTTAGCGACACAGCGAATACCGTTGCCGCACATTTTTCCCTCGCTGCCGTCGGCGTTGTACATCTTCATTTTCGCATCTGCGACATCTGACGGGCAAACCATAATGAGCCCGTCTCCGCCGATGGAAAAGTGGCGGTCAGACAGCTTAACCGATGCTTCGGAGGGGTTGGGAATGGTTTGTGTGAAGCCGTTTACATATATATAATCGTTACCGCATCCGTGCATTTTTGCAAATTCCAGTATCATAGCGTTTAATACCTCCGTTAAATACCGCTGTCGCCGTAGTTTGAGAGAACCCTTGCTGAGGGGTCGTTTACGTTACAGCCTTCCCAGTCCTTGTTTGGCATCCAAAAATCAGCTATCATTCCGCTTTGACCGGGGTAATATTTTTCAAATATCTCCCTATACAACAGCGACTCCTTCGTAAACGGAATAGCGTGAGTATAACGGCTACGCTTTTCTTCAAATTCAGCGTCTGTATATAAGTTGTTGGCGTATTCCTGCAAATGATACACCATGGAATGGCCTACTGCATCTGAGAAAGCTGCCTTTTCACGATAAAGTATGTCATGCGGAAGGTATGTTCCCTCAAAAGCATGGCGGAGCAGGTATTTTCCCTTGCCGTAGGTATTTAGCTTCTTCTCAGGATCTATCGACATTACATATTCGACAAAATCCAAATCGCCGAACGGGACCCTTGCTTCGAGGGAGTTTACAGATATACAGCGGTCGGCACGCAAAACGTCATACATATGAAGCTCCCGAACCCGCTTTTCGGCTTCCTTTTGGAAGGCTTCTGCGGAGGGGGCAAAATCTGTGTATTTGTAGCCGAACAGCTCATCCGATACTTCGCCCGTCAATATTACCCTGATGTCGGTTTTTTCGTGGATATATTTACACAGCAGATACATACCAATGCTTGCACGTATGGTTGTTATGTCAAATGTTCCGAGCATTTTTATAACGAAATCAAGAGAGGAGAGAACATCCTCTTTTGTAATTATGACCTCGGTATGATCGCTTCCGATGAACTCTGCAACCTGGCGGGCGTATTTCAAATCTATAGCATCCTCACGCATCCCTATTGCAAACGTCCTTATGGGAGCACTGCTTCTTGCGGCTGCAACAGCGCAAACCAAGGAGGAGTCAAGGCCGCCTGAGAGAAGATAGCCGACCTTTGCATCTGCGATAAGCCTTTTTTCTATACCTGCTGTCAGCTTGTCGTGTATGTTACGGCAGATCGTTTCTATATCATCATAGCAGATCTTTTTAACGTGAGTAATATCACGGTAACAGACAAATTCCCCCTTTTGCCAGAAATGCCCCGGCGGGAACGGCATAACCTTATCGCAAATACAGGTGAGATTTTTCGGTTCGCTTGCAAACACTATAGCCCCATTTTTATCATACCCATAATACAGAGGACGTATGCCAATAGGATCTCTGGCGGCGATATATTCGCCTGTTTCCCCGTCATAGATTACAAGGGCAAATTCCGCATCGAGCATCCTGAACATATCGGTACCCAGCTCGTTATACAGAGGCAGCAGGATCTCACAATCCGATTCGCTGTGAAATTCGTACTTTTCCTCTAAACGCTCACGTATCTTTTTAAAGCCGTATATTTCGCCGTTGCAGACGATGTAATTCTTGCCAAGGGAAAACGGCTGCATACCGCTTTCATCAAGGCCCATTATAGAAAGGCGGTGGAAGCCTAATAATCCATTGCCTGTATCTACGATTCTCTGAGCATCCGGTCCTCTGGATACGGTTTGTGAAAAGCCTTCTTTAAAAAGCTCCATATCAATGCTGCGCGTGCAATATGCCATTATTGAACACATACTAAATTCCTCCGTAAAGTGAAATTGACAGCCGGCCGCAGAGCAGCGCTTTGCAGCCGACTGTTAACATTCGTTTTATTGTTTGTTTATCTTACGCCAAAGAGCAGGTCGCCATAAGTCGGGAACGGCCAATATTTACTGTCTGTAAGCGTTTCCGCTTCATCCGCCGGGGATCTGAGCATCTCCATTTTCGGAAGCAGCTCGTCACGTACGAAATATCCCTGTTCCTTGATGTCGCTGATTTCGCTCAAATCCGCAACTGCTTTTTCAAGCTCCTGAGTTTTGTCGAACATCGTCTCCTGAAGCTCTGACAGCTTGGAAGCTACAGTTGTCTCGTACTTGGATGAGATGCTGCAATCAAGTTTCTGTTTCTTAAGAGCAGTAGACGCAAGATCTGTCACATATTTTTCAACGGCAGGGATGATCTCCTTCTTTGCCATATCAATCATTGTAAGAGCCTCAATATTTACTGCCTTAATGTAGTTTTCCAGCATAATATCGCAGCGTGATTC
>DBQZ01000053.1:1490-2221 GCA_002305435.1 Clostridiales bacterium UBA1381 | reverse complement strand
GCCTCTTCCATCCATTCCTCGCCGTAACCATTTCCGCCAAAGATTATCCTCTTATGAGCCTTAATCGTAGACTTGATAAGCTCGTGCAGGTCATTCTGGAAATCCGCACTTGACTCAAGGGTATCTGCAAACTGCTTAAGGCTTTCTGCAACCGCTGCGTTTAGCATCATGTTTGCACAGGCAATGCTGTTTGACGAACCGAGCATTCTAAATTCAAACTTGTTGCCTGTAAATGCGAACGGGGATGTTCTGTTGCGGTCGGTGTTATCCTTTTTAAATGCGGGAAGCGTATCAACACCCAGCTGCATCCTTGTTGTTTTGCTGCCCTTGTACGGCTTGTCGTTTTCGATAGCGTCAAGTACAGCTTCAAGCTCTTCGCCGAGGAAGATCGAGATAACAGCCGGCGGAGCTTCGTTTGCGCCGAGACGATGATCGTTTCCGGCGGTAGCTACCGAAAGTCTGAGAAGATCCTGATACTCGTCAACAGCTTTTATTACCGCTACGAGGAAAAGCAGGAACTGGGCATTTTCATACGGGGTTTCTCCAGGTGTGAGGAGGTTTACGCCGGTATCGGTTGAAATTGACCAGTTGTTGTGTTTGCCGCTGCCGTTTACTCCGGCAAACGGTTTTTCGTGCAGAAGACATACAAGATCATGCTTTGCCGCTACCTTTTGCATTATTTCCATTGTAAGCTGATTGTGATCGGTTGCGATGTTTGTGGTGGAATATAT
>DBQZ01000053.1:0-1358 GCA_002305435.1 Clostridiales bacterium UBA1381 | reverse complement strand
TCGACAAGGAAGTATTCCTGCTCCGGGCCTACAGAGGTACTTACCATATGTACGTCTGTGTTTCCGAAGAGCTTCAGTACTCTTAACGCCTGCTTGTTCAGCGCTGCCATTGAACGGAGCAGAGGTGTCTTTTTATCAAGAGCCTCTCCGGTGTACGAGCAGAATGCCGTAGGTATGCAGAGTGTTTTATCCTTTATAAAAGCGTATGATGTGGGATCCCATGCTGTATAGCCGCGAGCTTCAAATGTTGCTCTTAGTCCGCCCGATGGAAATGAGGAAGCGTCCGGTTCGCCTTTAATAAGCTCTTTGCCGGAAAATTCCATAATAACTCCGCCGTCAGGTGCGGGTGATATAAAACTGTCATGTTTTTCGGCTGTAACGCCTGTCATAGGTTGAAACCAATGTGTGTAATGTGTAGCTCCTTTTTCTACAGCCCAATCCTTCATTGCCGACGCAACGGCATTGGCAAGAGATATATCGAGCTGTTCTCCCTCATCTATCGTTTTTCTAATGGATGAGTATACCTTTTCAGGAAGCCGGGCTTTCAGCTGACGGTCGTCAAATACGTTTTCTCCGAAAATTGCAGGAACTGTTTTCATTTTTACCAAGCCTTTCTTTAATAGAAATAAAAAAGACAAGGACACCCGGAAATGAATATTTCCGCAGGCGTCCTTGCCTTATGTTTTGCATTATACACCCATATACGGGGTTTGTCAAGGGGTTTTTGAAAATTTTTTTATGAAAAAATGTCAAAAAGGGTATTGACAACTGCGAAAAGCCGTGCTATAATGAAACTCACATAAACAAGGATGTTTATTTTGAGGCTTTTTGCGCCCTCAAATAAGCATCCTTTTCTTTTTACATTTAATAAAGGCAGATATAACGCAAAAATCACGCCGGGCAACTCGCCTTGCCTGATACGTTCAATAGTAGCTAAGCTGAGGGTTTTTGTGAAAATGATTTTTCTGCGTTATAATTCGTACTGCCGCTTCAGGCGGAAAGGAGATAGTTATGAGATTGTTGGAAGGACAAATAAGGATACCATCGGGCTGTGCTATATCGGCTGTCATTTCCCGAACAGGGAAGAAAATGAACGGACAGATGATAATAGACAGCATGAGACCGATGCACGATCGTTCAAATGGTTTAGGGGGCGGTTTTGCGGCATACGGGATATATCCTGAGTATAAAGATTTATACGCACTTCATATATTTTATAACGACAACATATCAAGGCATACTTGTGAGCAGTTTTTAAAAGATAGTTTTGAAATAGTAAGAGCGGAGAACATTCCCACAAGGAAGCACAAGCGTATTACTGACGAACCTCTTATATGGAGATATTTCGTAGCTCCGTT
>DBQZ01000068.1:12932-16522 GCA_002305435.1 Clostridiales bacterium UBA1381 | reverse complement strand
GGATTGTTTGCACAGACTTCAATAAACCCCGTAGCTCAGTGGAACGGCTTGGTATTCGGTGAAACAGGGCTGTTCCTGGCGCAGGTGTTAAGTATAGTTATCACTATAGCAATAGCAGTAGTAGGAACGCTGATTTGTGCCGGAGTTACAAGACTGATAACACCGCTTAGGGTAACGGCTGCTCATGAGGAGCTTGGCATGGACGACAGCGAACATGGCGAAGCAGCTTATATAGATTGATATTTTGCTATTAAAAAATCACGGCAGCGTTTGTAACTGCCGTGATTTTTTGTATATCGTATATTTCAGCTGTGGATATTCTGTCAATTATAATGAAGAGCTGTTCCGGAAAAACAGACACTTTTTAATATCTGTTTTATTGATTTTTATCCGATGATACAACATCAAATTCAATCGCTTTTGCAATCGGCTTCATACCCGAAATGCTGTCCCATAACATAGCCTTATAATGTCCGGCTCTGTCTACTTCTATTGACGAGCCGGCCTTTACGGTTTTGACGGTTATATCAGACAAAACACCGTTGTCGTATTTTGCTATAATTAAATCACCGTCGAGCTGAGAGGTTACAGTCGAGCCGTTTGAGGATAATACATCATCAAATGCGACACTGTCTGCATTATATGTAATTGATGAAATAGTCACACCTCCGCCTACAGGCCAGAAATAATATGTTTTACCGCCTTCGAGTTCCGCCGTCATTGTAAGATAATCAGTTGAAAGCAAATCATCCGATGCGCCCATAGGCGTACCCTCTAAAACAGTGCCGTAGCGAAGCCACGATGTTGTCCTGCTTCCTTTGTTGTAAGTATTATGCAGTTTCAACGTAAGTGTGCCGTCTTTTTCGGGGGTGTATTCTATATAGCGGTTTTTGCCGGAAGTTTTGCCGCCCCACCATATACCGCCGTCAAGAGTTTCGTTGCCGTTCATATCATTGTATATTGCCGCATTAGGATTGATTAAATCATCTGCTGTACCGTGAATTTTCAGATTGCTGATGGTTATATCCTGAGTAAGCGGCGTTGAAGGCGAAATCTGCGAAAAGTCATATACATATGTGCCGGTTGAGCTGTCATATGAGTATGTATATTCTTGCTTTTCGCCTTGAGGAATAACTGAGTTAAGCGTAATCTTAACACAATCGTAACTATCCATGTCAATGACAATGTCATCTCCTGCTTCAGTATACGCCTTGCTGCCGGAGCTTATCCATTCAGTGTCTGCATATTCGCCTGTTTCAACAGAAGATACGCCGTATGTATTTGCGGTTTTTAAAACAAACTGCGCTTCCTTTGTACTTGCAAGAACAATTTCCGTATCGCTTGCTTCGATGGCTATGCCAACGCCGTTATTTTCGGTATTATAAATAACAGGGATTGAACGTACTTGCTTTTCCGATGACGAAGTATTATTCGACAGGGGATTGAAAAACATCAGCTTCGTACCGCCTGAAGCGTCCGTTCTTTTTGACGCTATATGAACGGCGATTTTATTAAGCATATCGTTTGTGCTACGCATAGCCTGTATCGACTCTTCATTTCTTGGAATCATTTCCTTTGTATCCTGATCATACAGGTACACGCTGAATTTCTGATTTTCCTCCGGACCGCAATATTCGTAAATATTGTAGTAACTTCCGCCTGCAAGCGCCGCCAGAGTAAGTTCCGCACTGTCAGGGTATTGACCGCCGTTTTCCATTATCATAGTCAAGTTTTTGCCCTGCGAATAGTTTATATTCGTACTTGTCATTTGCGTAAGCGTAACGCCAAAGTTATACATTTTATCGGTTCTGTCCTGATATGGGTCAAAGCCTATAAAATCAATATAGGTGCCTGTAGTTTCACGCATATTTTCGTTATATGCAACAAGGTTAGCGTCCGTGCCGCCGTAATTGTTTACACGCGTCCAAACTGAATAATCCGAATATTTAACGGCTTCACCGAGGCTGTTTTCATAATAGAACATTGTGTCGTTGTAATAGTCCTGATCAGATTTGCCCGCTGATTTAAAGCTGTTGTATTTTTCCTCACAAACTGTGCAATGGCAGCGGGTATTCCACTTATCGTCTCCCTCGTGCATTCTTGCAGTTGCCGGTTCGTTTGTAAGCTGACAGCCGACGACGGTATGATTCTTGTCGTATTCGGCAATATGGTTAAACATCGCTTCCAAAACCTCCTGTTCCTTTACACGGAGGTCTTTATCGTTTTTGCACATCAAGAATCCGTAATCCGTACCGCGCTGACGGATCGGGGTGCCGTCCTCACGCAATGTTTTCTGGTAATTATTAAGGACATAATACGGTAATCTGCTATCCGCCGACTGCTGACACGTATCTATTGCAAACCAAAGAACTTCATATTTTACGCCGGCTTCTGTCGCAAAGTCTATCATCTTATCAAGATATGACCAATCATATACATCATCACGTGAGAGTACAAGCTGAGCTGTACACGTTATATCGTTGTCTGATGCTATCGCAAAATGGAGTGTGCCGCTGTTGTTGTTTACAAAATCGGTAACATCGATATCGTAATTCACATTTGCTTTATTTACGGCATCCCAAGACTCGGTTGTGCCCAAATCAACGGCATTTTCCGTTATCTGGCTGCCTGTTAAACCGTATATATGGGGAGTTGCGGTTCCGTCTACGGATGTTACGTTTAGTCTGATTTTTGCGGCTGCATAATCAATATCGCCTTCGGGAAGCGTAAAATCCATAAAAGCCATTTCATCGCTGCTTACGTGAAGCTGTTCGTCAGAATTAGGGTTAATCGCTTTGTCGGGCTGAATATCACTCCACATAATCTGAGTGTTTACAACAGTAAATCCATCCTCGCCTGCCTGCATAAAAAATTGCCTGATCTGTTCATCAGTAAGTCCCCATGCTGGGATTGCCTTATCAAAACGTATTTGTACGCCATTGTAGAAAAATGGTTTGCCGTCCACATTTAATGTCAGCCTGTCATTTACCGAGAGAGATGTATCGACATTGCTGACAATTGCAAGCGGCGCAAATTCAGCCGTTATTTCAACATCGCTTTCAGGCATTATAAATTCTTTTGAATATTTTAAGTTAATCTCTTTGCCGTCTAAAGTATATTTAAGCGTTTTTACTCTGTAACCGCTATCGGTCTGAACGTCAAGTACAACGGTGCTGCCGCTTAATGCTTTTCCGCTATCAGCCCCGCTTTTAACTGTAACTGTGCCGTGTTCTGATTGAGGCAATGTTATATTATAATATTTCAGCGCCTCAAATTCAGCTGATACAGTAACGTTCTTTTCTATTGTAAAAGTATATTTGTTGTCTTCAGTCTCCACTTCTTCACCGTCGATCATAAGCTTGGAAAGCTTATAACCGCTGTCGGGAGTAACTGTTAATGTAACGCTTGTTCCGTTCTCTATTTTTGTAAGATTTCCTATATCTGCTGTAACCGTACCGTTTTGCATATCCGCTATTGTGATTGAGGATATATCAGTATCGGCTAAAACCGTTACCGTTATTGCATCGCTTGTTTTATAATCTCCTGATTGAGCCGTTACTGAAATAACATCATTTGCCGCAAGCGATAAG
>DBQZ01000068.1:9154-12846 GCA_002305435.1 Clostridiales bacterium UBA1381 | reverse complement strand
AAAGCCGTAATCTCTGAACCTCTGTTATATGTATGGATTGAATATGTGTGTCCTGCCGTTACGTTAAAGGACAAGTTGTTTGTGTAGTCGCCAGTTATATCGCTTCCGATTTGTGCGCCTTTTTCAGAATATCCCTTTTGCAGCAGGGAGATATCCACATCATCAAAAGCTGTTTCCTCAAAATCATTGTACCATACACGGCACTTTGCACTGTTGCCAGCGCCACTAAACGCAATAGTAAGATTTAGTGTTCCTGAATATTCAGGTTTAATAAGGATATATCGTTTACTCTCATTTGCGCTTGTCGGCGGCTCCTTGCAGCTTGGATCAGTCCATTTAATTCCGCCCGAGGCTGTAATGCTGTCTCCTGTGCCAAGCGATATGCGAATATCAGCGTATTCGTCTGAATAATCGTAAACCGATGACGCTACGCCCTCCGAATCCGTACCGAAATTCCANNACAACCGTAAGGTTAAGGCTTAACACGGCAATAACTACCGCAGTAAGCAGACTGAACATTTTTTTCATAATAAATGCAGCTCCTTTTTATAATATCTTTTACAGTTATATTATATAAGCAGCTGCACGTTTTAACAAGAAACATTTGTGATATTTTGGACTTAAAAATGATATTATTGTTTTCTGCTTCGCCTGCGGTATTCACGCATGGTCATTCCTGTATATTTTTTAAATATCTGCTGTATGTATTTTATTTTATTATTGAAAATCATCGGTATTTCTTCTATGGGTCTGTCGGTGTTTTTTAAAATATCCTTTATAATTTCCACCTTTTGCATGTTTATATATTGAGTTATTGTAAGGCCTGTTTCCTTTTTGAATATGCGTCCCAGATGCTCACGTGTTACAAAGCGGTGTGCCGCTATTTCGCTTGTTTTGGGATTATCGTAAATAGTATTTTTTATTTGACGTATGGTCTGGTCAACAAGCATATTTTTACTAAAAAGATGATTGTCTATTATATTCACACGGCGAAAAAGAGATGTTATGAGCAAATAAAGATAGCCTGTAAGCATAGAATCTTTACCGGCGCTGTCCTCGTAATATTCGCTTATCATTTTGACAATAATATTTCTGATTTCCGTTTGTTCGCTGTCATATATATTCAGTGTTTTTCCACTTTCGTCTTTTATAAAATCTGATATATCCGTAAAACTTTCGGCGTATTTTTCCCATTGTCCGCCAAGCATTTCAGGTTTAAACAAGACATAATAAATTTCAAATGTCTTTTCATCGCCATCAATAGCAGACAGCTTTAGACTTCCCGTTTTATTTATAAAGAAGATCTCATGCCGGCGTGTTTGTCTGTGGGTATTGTTTATATCGACAAAGCCGATACCATAGGCGGTATAGGCAATGACCGAATAATCACGATTTTGAGGAAATTCATGGTATCCGTTAACTCCGGCGTGCTCGATAAATATATCGCTGTTTAGTTTTTTATCAAATATTCTGTTCATATACATAGCCTCGTTACTTATCCTATGTTAAAATTATAGCATAGGAGAGGCTGCAATGCAATATGTAAATGCGTGCAGGACTACAGCAGATGTGTTACAAATAGATGTGGGAAGCATGAAAACCCATTAAGGTTTACACACGCTTCCCACATACTATCTCCGGCTTAAGGGGTTTATATACCTAAGAATCCTTTTGCAGCATCAATAGCTTTTTCGACCGTTTCTTTTGCCGGGCCGCCGACTATTTTCCTGTCATTGACGCAGGTTTCCATGCTGATTGAATTGTAAATATCATCCTCTATCGCAGGGGAGAAGCTCTTAAACTCATCCATTGAAAGTTCATCAAGAGAACAGTTATGCTCGATAGCATAGAATACCATTTGTCCGACTACCGAATGAGCCTCACGGAACGGAAGTCCTTTCTTCACGAGATAATCCGCAACATCGGTAGCGTTGGTGAAACCGCCCTTAGCGCCCTTTAGCATATTATCCCTGTTTACTTTCATTGTGGACACCATGCTGCAAAATACCGGCAGACAGAGCTTTACGGTATCTATAGCGTCAAACACCGGTTCCTTATCCTCCTGCATATCCTTGTTGTATGCAAGCGGAATCCCTTTCATGACTGTAAGAAGTCCCATCAAATCGCCGTATACACGGCCGGTTTTCCCGCGGATAAGCTCGGCGACGTCGGGATTTTTTTTCTGCGGCATTATGGAGCTGCCGGTCGAATATGCGTCATCCATTTCTACAAAAGAAAATTCGTGGCTCGACCAGAGGATAAGTTCCTCGCAAAAACGGCTCAGGTGCATCATGAGGATTGACATACACGAGCAAAATTCTATCGCAAAATCACGGTCGGAAACGCCGTCAAGAGAATTTTGCGATACAGCGTCAAAGCCCAGTTCATCAGCTACGCTCTGTCGGTCGAGAGGATATGTCGTAGCTGCCAAAGCGCCGGAACCGAGAACAAGTACGTTCATGCGTCCACGGCAGTCGTAGAGTCTCAGCAAATCCCTTTTGAACATTTCAAAATAAGCCATGAAATGGTGGGCAAGAGTGACCGGCTGTGCTTTTTGCAGGTGGGTGTAACCGGGAAGGATTGTATCTGTGTGCTGTTCGGCAAGCGTAACGAGGGTTTTTAGCATATCAAGCAGCATTCCGGCGATTTCTTCCGATTCGTCCATAAGATACATACGCAGGTCGAGCGCCACCTGATCGTTGCGGCTGCGGCCGGTGTGAAGTCGCTTGCCGGCCTCGCCTATACGCTCGGTCAGTATTTTTTCGATATTCATATGAATATCTTCAGCGTCTATTTCAAACTCTATTTTTCCCGCTTCAATATCCTCGAGTATCTCAGAAAGCCCTTTTACAATTTTGTCCGCATCTTCCTTGGGGATTATCCCTTGCCGCCCGAGCATGGAAGCGTGGGCGATGCTGCCTCGAATATCCTGGCGGTACATACGCTTGTCAAAACGTATAGAGGAGTTGAAATCATCCACCTTTTTGTCGGTTTCTTTCTGGAACCTTCCGCCCCATAATTTATCAGCCATATAAAAGCCGTCCTTTCTTTAAACTTTCCCTTATGATTAAAGGGCGGGATAGGCCGCCCTTTAAGATACATATTTATTTTATTTCATCTATGCCGTTGGCTCTGTTCATCATAGCACGAACCTTAAGCGGCAGACCGAAGAGGTTTATGAAGCCCTCCGAATCCTTGTGGCTGTAAAGCTCGTGGCTGTCGCCGAAGCTGGCAATATCTTCATTGTACAGCGAATACGGCGATTTTGCACCCGCAGGGGTAACGTTGCCCTTGTAGAGCTTTAAGCGTACCTCACCGGTAACGGTTTCTTCCATTGAATCAACCATAGCCGAGAGCGCTTTTCTAAGCGGGGTGTACCACTTGCCGTCATATACGAGCTCGCTGAACTTTATTGCTGCCTGACGCTTAAAGCTCTGAGTGTCACGGTCGAGGCAGAGATATTCAAGCTCCTGCAAAGCAGCATAAAGGATTGTGCCGCCCGGTGTTTCATAAACGCCGCGGGACTTCATGCCAACAAGGCGATCCTCAACTATATCAGCAATGCCGATGCCATTAGCGCCGCCAAGCTCGTTCAGTTTTTCCACGAGCGGACGGGGATCCAGCTTTTCGCCGTTTAGGGAAACGGGTTCGCCCTTTTCAAAGCCTATTGTTATATATGTAGGCTCGTCAGG
>DBQZ01000068.1:0-9136 GCA_002305435.1 Clostridiales bacterium UBA1381 | reverse complement strand
CCCTCGTGGCTTATATGCCAGATGTTCCTGTCACGGGAGTAGAGATCCTTTTTGGTAACAGGTATTTCGATATTGTGCGCCTGTGCATAATCTACGGCATCTTCTCTTGACTTTATGTCCCAGATTCTCCAGGGAGCGATTATCTTAAGCTCCGGAGCAAGCGCTTTTATCGTAAGCTCAAACCGTACCTGGTCATTGCCTTTGCCGGTAGCGCCATGGCAGATAGCAACAGCGCCTTCCTTTTTGGCGATCTCAACCAATCTTTTTGCAATTATCGGGCGGGCGTGGGATGTACCCAAGAGGTACTTGCCCTCATATACTGCTCCGGCCTTAAGCGTCGGGAAGATGAAATCCTTCACGTATTCGTCACGCAGATCCTCTATATACAGTTTAGAAGCACCGGCTTTTTTAGCGCGCTCCTCAAGACCTTCCGTTTCCTTGCCCTGTCCTACATCACCGCATACAGCGATAACATCGTAGTCGTAGTTTTCTTTCAGCCAGGAAATAATAATGGAAGTATCCAAGCCGCCGGAGTATGCCAGTATAACTTTTTCTTTCTCCATCTTGATTTTCCTCCTTAAATGGTGTACAATATAATAGCTGCGAATTATGCAGCCGTTATTACATCATTGATTATTATATACCAAAAATGATTAGGTTGCAAGGGTTTTTGAAAAATTTTTAGAAAAAAGGAAGATAATATGGTCATTTTAGGGATAGACCCCGGTTATGCAATAGTGGGGATAGGCGTTATAGAATACAGCCAGGGAAGGTTTCGTACACTCTATTATGGGGCGATAACGACAAAAGCGGGGCAGGAAACGCCTGTAAGGCTGCAGGAGATATACCGTGATGCAGAACGGGTAATAGACAAATTCCATCCCGATGTTGCGGCTGTTGAGAAGCTGTATTTCAATTCAAACCAAAAAACGGCAATAGATGTAGCACAGGCCAGAGGAGTGTTAATAACGGCAGCCATGAACAAGGGGGTTCCGGTTAAGGAATATACCCCGCTGCAGGTGAAGCAGGCGGTTACCGGCTACGGAAGAGCCGACAAAACGCAGATACAGGCAATGGTAAAGATGCTTTTAAAGCTCAACGTAATCCCAAAGCCAGACGATGCGGCAGATGCACTGGCAATAGCGATCTGTCAGGCACATTCGGGGCAGAATATTTATTGTTGAAAAACATTGTGATTTATGGTATAATCAATGAGGAGCGAAAAGCTCCCCTAAATTTTTGCTGACTGGAGAAAAGGATATGCTTTTAACGATAGACGTCGGGAACTCGTATATAACAATGGGCGGATGGTCGGGAGACAAGTTGTCGTTTGTGGCCGAGCTTATAACCTCCCATGAAAAGTCGCAGGATCAATATGCGGTGGAATTTAAAAGCGTCACGGCGCTGTACGGAGCAGATATAACAAAGGCGGACGGAGCGGTAATAAGCTCCGTAGTCCCGGAATTGACGCCGGTTATAAAAGGGGCGGTATCAAAGCTTTTGAACAGGAGGCCGCTCTTGGTGGGACCGGGAGTAAAAACGGGGCTTCATATTGCAATAGACAACCCAGCTCAATTGGGAGCTGACCTTGCCGCCTGTGCAGTCGCAGCGGTAGCGGCGGGAAAATTTCCGTGCATAATATACGATTTGGGGACGACAAGCACGCTGAGCGTGATAGACAGCGAAGGACGGTATCTGGGAGCGGTAATAGCCGCCGGAGTCGGGACAACTCTGGAAATGTTCACCAGCCATACGGCCCTTTTGCCTCATGTCAGCATTGAAGCGCCGAAATCGGTTATCGGCCGAAACTCTGCACATTCGGTGCAGTCGGGACTTGTCTACGGCACTGCCGCCATGCTTGACGGCCTGGCAGACAGGATAGAGGAAGAGATAGGGAGTACGCCATATATCATTGCTACCGGCGGAAGGGCAGCGCAGATTGCGCCGTATTGCCGCAGAAAGCCGGAGGTCTGCGAGCATTTGCTGCTTGAGGGACTAAAGCTGATATATGAAAGGAACCGCCGATGAAATATGAGGTTTTAAAACGGTATTTCGGCTATGACAGCTTCCGTGAGGGGCAGGAGAAGCTGGTGGACAGCATCCTGAGCGGACGTGATACGCTTGGGATAATGCCGACCGGAGCGGGAAAATCACTCTGCTTTCAAGTTCCGGCATTGTGCATGAGCGGTATAACGCTTGTGATATCGCCGCTCATATCGCTTATGAAGGATCAGGTGTCCTCTCTTATCCAAGTCGGGGTAAGGGCTGCATATTTAAACAGCTCGCTTACGTGGGGGCAGTATTTAAAGGCATTGTATAATGCCGGACAGGGAATGTACAAAATAATCTACGTGGCGCCGGAGCGGCTGGAAACGAAAGAGTTTTTAAGCTTTGCAAAAAGAGCCGATATTTCAATGGTGACTGTAGACGAAGCTCACTGTGTGTCCCAGTGGGGGCATGATTTCAGACCAGGATACTTGAAAATAAGAGAATTTATTGATGAGCTTCCAAAACGCCCGGTTATAAGCGCATTTACGGCAACGGCTACCGGCGAGGTGCGCAGTGATATAGTAAACATTCTGCGCCTTAAAGAGCCAACGGTAGTGATAACCGGATTTGACCGCAAAAATCTCTTCTTTGGCGTGGAAAAGCCGAAGAATAAAAATGCAGAACTTGTACGCCTTATAGGCGAACGGAGGGAGAAAAGCGGTATCGTCTACTGTGCCACACGAAAAAATGTCGAAGCGGTTTGCGAGCTGCTTTTGGATAAAGGCTTTTCGGCAGTTAAATACCATGCGGGCATGGCGGATGATGAGCGTTCTACTGCGCAGGATGACTTCCTCTTTGACCGCAGCCGTGTTATGGTGGCGACAAATGCGTTCGGAATGGGTATAGACAAGTCAAACGTATCATACGTGATACACTATAATATGCCGAAAAATTTGGAAAATTATTATCAGGAGGCAGGACGTGCCGGCAGAGACGGTTCTCCGGCAGAGTGTATACTGCTGTATTCACGGGCTGATATAATGCTCAACAAGTTTCTGATAGATAATTCCGGCAATGATGATGAGGATATAGAAGCTCAGGCGGCGGCAAGGAAGCAGGACATAAAGCGTCTTTACAAGATACAGGATTACTGCGAAACTACAGGCTGTCTGAGGCGGTTTATCCTTGGTTATTTCGGGGAGAGAACAGCGCATGACTGCAACAACTGCTCAAACTGCAAAAAGACGTTTAAAGAGGTTGATATTACCGAATATGTTATAAAGATACTTTCCTGCATAAAGGAAACGGGACAGCGGTTTGGAGTTTCTACTGTCTGCGATATTTTAAAAGGGAAAAGCAAAAACAGGAACATAGAAAAATATGACCTTCAGGGACTGCGCACGTACTCGGCGCTTAAAGAACTCAGCGAACACAATCTGCGGGATATAGTCACTTTGCTTGAAAACAGCGGTTATATAAGGCGTGTGGGCGACGAATATCCGACTCTGTCTGTGACAAAGGACGGGGAGCGGCTTTTTTATGAAGACAAGCGCTTGAAGATGAAAGTCGCCGACGATGCAGTTATCGGTGCAAAGAAAAAAAGTCATCCCGTATCGGACAATGACGGGGATGCAGGACTGTTCGAGCTTTTGAAGAAAAAGCGGGCATCTCTTGCAACTCAGCAGGGAGTGCCGGCGTTTGTCATCTTTTCAGACGCTACCTTAAGGCAGATGGCGTCGCTTATGCCGCAAACAAAAGAGGAGCTTTTGACGGTTTCGGGAGTAGGATACGTTAAATCGGAAAAATACGGCAGGGATTTTCTGCGCATTATAAATGAATATAAGAAGAATAAATAAATTGACATAGAAAGAGTGGGAGGAAATATTTTTGAAATTTATAACAAGGATTACAGCATTGATAATAGCCTGCCTCATACCGGTGAATGCTTCAGCATCGGTACTGGGGACGCTGACCGATGGTGGCTGGGCATCAAATCTGGTGGAGAACGTATGGCTTCAGCAGAATATATACCAGTCTGAGAGTAAGGTTGTCGGCCAGCAGGTGGAATATGTCGTGGAATACACGCCAAATTCCAATGTTGTACCGGTTGTTGTGACGGGCGAGGATATATACGGCCGCCGCACTATTGAGGAAATGATAGATTATATGGATGATAACGATCTCCTGCCGGTAATAGGCATAAACGGTGATTATTTCTCGTATACAACGGGAATACCGATGGGACATTCTGTGATAGACGGCATCCTCACAACTAAGGAAGAGGGAGCGCAAAATGCTGTCGGCTTTAACAGCGACGGCACAGGGTTTATTGATTTGTTGGAAATAAAAACGGAGATAAAGTACGGCGATAAGACGGTAAATCTGGAAAATATCAACAAATGGCGTCAGCCGGGCATACCGACGATGTATATGTTCAGCGACCGTTTCGGTGACAGTACCCAGACAACGGGTAAGGGCTGGTTTTTGATAGCAAGCCCGCAGTCGGGAGAGCTGTCGATAGGCGGGGAACTGCTGCTTAAGATAGATGAGAAATTTGAATATGACGGAAATATCGCTATCCCTGAGGGAAAATACGTAATAACGCTCGATTCGGCGGCGGGTAATGAAGCTGCCCTTGCATTTATGAATGAAGTTGAGATAGGTGATGAAATAACGGTAACGGCGGAGGCGGTTGAGGATAATGACAAGTGGTCGGCGGCTGAACACGTTATAAGCAGCGTAGGCGGACGGTTGGTCGAAAACGGTGTAGCAGGGACGAATTTTGAAACAGGTGCAGCACCGAGGACGGCTGTCGGTATAAAGGAAAACGGAAATATAATCTTCTACGTGCTTGACGGCCGCCAGCCCGGATACAGCTACGGCGCACAGCTTACGACGCTTGCACAGAGGATGATAGAGCTGGGATGTGTGGATGCAATAAATTTTGACGGCGGCGGCTCAACGAGCCTGATGGGATACTTCCCCGGAGATAAATATCCAACGCTGATAAACTCGCCATCTGACGGAAGGCTCAGGGAAGTAGCCAACTTTATCTTTTTGCGGCGTACAAGCAGCGATATAGCAACGCCGCCTCCGGCATTAACGCCGTCTCCGACTGAGGAAGTTGTAACAACACCGTCTCCTGCTGCCACGGCGCAGCCTACGCAAGAGCCGACAATAGCGCCGACATCAGAACCCACAGCAGAGCCAACGGCCGCTCCGACACAGGAACCGACCATAGCTCCGACTCCGGCTCCCACGCCGAGAACCGATCCTATGGATATAACAATAGTTATAGAGAACGGTCTTGTAAAAGCGACTGTAAAGGCTGAGGGTACGCCTATAAATACAGATTACGTTGCACTTTCGATAGACGGAAAAGAGCTTACGGGGGATGAAAACCTCTCATATACACAGCCGTCGCTTGACGAGGTATGTATAACGTATCCTGTCGAAAGCGGATTTGAGCATGAGTATCACAGCGTAAAAGCTCTTGCGGCAATTCCGGACGGCGTAGTGAATATTAAGACGCTGAAAACAACAGGCATACCTGACAGCTATTTTACCGATACAGCCGGTCACTGGGCGGAAGGGATAATTTCCTATATGGCTCAGCAGGGGCTTGTAAACGGCAGACAGACGGAGTCGGGGCTTTCTTACGACCCTGATTCGTATATGACACGGGCGGAGTTTGCTAAGATAGTACTAAATTACCTTGAGGTTGACGAGGAGAGCTACAGCGGGGTATATCTGCCGTATTCAGATACGGATGAAATACCGCAGTGGGCGATAAACACCGTAAAGGCAGTTGTAGACCTTGGCATAATGACAGGACGAGGCGGAGAATTTGCCCCGAACGAGACGGTTACACGAGCCGAAGCGTTTACGATATTGGGAAGAATTCTGCCCGCAAAGCTCTACCGTGAGGACTACAGCTTTGCTGATAACAGCGAGATTCCTGACTGGGCAGCGGAGTCGATAGGAAAATTGGCGGGAGCGGATATGGTAAGCGGTTATGAGGATAATGCGCTTCGTCCGTCAAATCCCGTAAACAGGGCTGAGGCTGCTGTAATGCTATATAATATATATTAAGTGACACCGGTCTTGGGCGATACTATTTGGAAAGGTACGATAAAATGAAAATTTCAACAAAGGGGCGCTACGCACTGCGGTTCATGCTTGATCTGGCAATGAACGACAGCGGTCATGCAATAACAGTAAAATCGGTAGCGTCAAGGCAGAATATTTCTGAAAAATATCTTGAACAGATAATACCGGCGCTTTCCAAAGCCGGATATTTAAAAAGCTCCCGAGGGCCTCAGGGGGGATACAGCCTGGCATATCCGCCCGAGGAATACACGGTGGGCATGATACTGCGCCTTACCGAAGGCAGCCTTATGCCGGTGCGCTGTGTGGAGCCGGGTGTATGCGAGCGGGAGGATAACTGTGCGGCTTTGTACGTCTGGGAGGAGATATACAAGGCGGTATCGGATGTTGTGGACTCAATAACGCTTGCAGATCTTATGAAGCGGTCGGAAGGCATAACAAAATAAACTCTATACACGTTTGAAAGGATAAATGTTTATGGCATTACTGAATGTTAGCAGTATAGGCAAATCCTTTGGTGAGGACAGGCTGTTTGGAGACGTTTCATTCCAGATAGAGGAGCACGATAAGATAGGTTTCGTAGGAGCTAACGGAGCGGGTAAGTCCACATTGTTTAAAATACTCACGGGTGAGCTTCTGCCAGACGAGGGCGATATATTTATGAATAAAGGCACTCGTATCGGCTATCTGGAGCAGTACGCCTGCACACGGCCGGAGAATACTATATGGGATGAAATGCTTCTGGTGTTTTCTGAGGTCTTGAAGATAGAACAGGAGCTTGAGGATATAAGGCTTGATATAGAGCGGGGATCTGGCGAGCTTGAGGAGCTTGTGCATCGCCAGACGGAGTTAAATGAGAAGTTTTCGCAGATGGACGGGTTTTTCTACAAAAGCCGGATTAAAAGCGCACTTATCGGCCTTGGGTTTTCGGAAGAGGAATTTTCCCTCAAAGCATCATCTCTTTCGGGCGGACAGAAAACACGGNNCTTGATATAAGCTCCGTCGAATGGCTTGAGGACTTTCTGCGGGGGTATAAGGGAGCGTTTATTGTAATATCCCACGACAGGTATTTTCTTGACCGCATCACTAACAGGACGTTTGGGCTTGAGAATAGCCGGTTTTGGGCGTATGACGGAAGCTACAGCCAATGCGCCGATCAGCGGGAGATAGACAGGCTGACAGCAGAACGCAATTATGAAAACACCGTAAAAGAGATAAAACGGCTTGAGGGTATAGTCGAACAGCAGCGGCGCTGGAACCGTGAACGAAATATCCGTACGGCAGAGAGCAAGCTGAAGGTTATAGAAAAGCTTGAAAAAACGCTTGAAAAGCTGCCTGAGGAAGAAGAGGGAATCCGCTTTTCATTCCGTGCCCTTCCGGGCGGTGGACAGGACGTATTGGAGGCGGGAGAGCTTTCCAAGAGTTTTGATGGGAAAAAGATATTTTCCAATGCGGGATTTTACGTAAAAAAGGGGGAGAAAGTATTCCTCCTCGGTGACAACGGCTGCGGAAAGACGACGCTTCTGAAAATAATCCTCGGCAAACTAAAGCAGGATGAGGGTTGGTATAAGATAGGTGCAAATATCCATATAGGTTATTATGACCAGCTGCAGCAAAGTCTTGATATGACAAAGACTATTATAGACGAGGTCTGGGACAAATATCCCGGACTTACGGCAACGCAGGTTAGAAATGCTCTGGCAGCATTTTTGTTCCGGGGTGAAGAGGTGTTTAAGGATATTTCCACGCTATCCGGAGGCGAGAGGGCAAGAGTTGCGCTGACAGAGGTAATGCTCGAGAGCGTCAATCTGCTGATAATGGACGAGCCGACAAATCATTTGGATATACGTTCACGTGAAGCTTTGGAAGAAGCTCTTGCGGATTATGACGGTACGCTTTTGATGGTATCGCACGACCGTTATTTTATAAATAAGCTGGCGGATAGGATACTTTATATGACAAGCTCTGGTATCAAGAGTTTTCTCGGAAGCTATGATGAGTTTATAGAAAAACACCGTGTGCAGTCGTCTCCGGCAAAAAAGGCGGATAGCGGCTCGTCGGATTATATGGAGCGTAAGCAGCGTGAAGCAAAAAAGAGAAAAACGCTTAACCGCTATAAAAAGCTCGAGCAGGAGATAACAGATCTTGAAGAAGAGGTTGAAAAGCTTAACAGCGAAGCCGAAAAGGCGGGGGCGGATTACGTCCGTCTGGCAGAAATAGGCACAGAGATAGAACAAAAGCAGGCCGCAATAGATAAGCTGTTTGAAGAATGGGAAGAAATACAGGCGGTCATTGAAGAGGAGGGCTATGAGGTATGAGAGCCGTGGTGCAGAGGGTGACAGAAGCAGCGGTTGCGATAGAGGGGAAAACAGTTGGACGTACCGGACATGGTCTGCTGATATTTGTCGGAGCCGGTAAGGGCGATGAGATTGGCGACGCAGAATATTTGGTGCGAAAAATACTCGGGCTTAGGATATTCGAGGACGAAAATGGGAAGATGAACAAGAGCGTTTCCGATATAGGCGGAGGCCTGCTTGTAATATCGCAGTTCACGCTATACGGGGATTGCCGCAAGGGACGAAGACCCAGCTTTGATTCTGCCGAGGAACCACAAAAGGCCGTTCGACTGTACGAAGATTTCGTGAGCCTATGCCGCAAGAGCGGGCTTTCGGTAGAAACCGGCGAGTTTGGGGCGGATATGAAAGTAAGTCTGCTAAATGACGGCCCGGTGACGATACTTTTAGACAGTAAAAAGCTGTTTTGAGGAGGATATATATATGGAATACAAATTTAAGCCCTATGAAAGATCAGCCGTGATGATGAATCATCTAAATCTTGGCGGCAGTGATAACAAGGGAAACAGCATTGACGTTACAAGTATGTACATAAGACGTTCGGGAAAGCCGTGGATAGGTGTAATGGGGGAATTTCATTTCTCCCGCTGCTGTCGTGAGGATTGGTACAGGGAGCTGTGCAAGATGAAGGCGGGCGGAGTGACAATAGTGGCCACGTATCTTTTCTGGATATATCATGAAGAGGT
>DBQZ01000020.1 GCA_002305435.1 Clostridiales bacterium UBA1381 | reverse complement strand
GGAATATGGGTAGGCGGCAATGAAAGCAGCAAATTCTGCCACTATGGTATAATAATATCAAACAGTAAAAACCGCATAACAATGGGATTTTTACGACTTTTTCAAACACAATTTAATCAATCATCTCTCTAAAATTGAATATCATAAATTGTCTAATTCACCATCATGGTGAATTGAAGTCAAAAGACGCACTATTGCAATTAATTTGTATAAGTGCGTCTTTTTTTATCGAAAAAATAAAAGGAGCGAACATACCATGAGCAGTGAAGCTATCAACAACACCAACACAACAGGATTTGATTTCCACTACGGAAATGAGTCGGAACAGTACACATTCTTTAAAGTACCCAAAATCTTTTTCAGCGACGAGCAGTTTTCGGATATGTCACTGGAAGCTAAAATACTCTACAGCCTGATGCTCGACCGCATGAGCCTTTCACGTGCCAACGGTTGGTCGGACAGCTATAACCGGATATACATCATCTTCCCTATCAGCTGTGTAATAGATATGCTCGGCTGCGGCAAGGGTAAAGCCTGCAAGATCATGAAAGAGCTTGAGACTATAGGGCTGATTGAACGCGAGCGACGCGGTTTATGCAAGCCTGACTTAATATACGTGAAGAAATTCACCGACCAGACAGAAAACCCGGAAAGACCTCATAAGGAGCTTGACCTTGAAACAGGCGAATATTATGAAGATACCGAAAATTATGATGAATACTCAGAACAGCTCGGATACAGCGAGCCGGTCTTAAATCGAACAACTGAATATCGCGAATTGAACTCCTGTGTTTCGGAAAACGAGCCGCAGGAGTTTTTTAATTTGGACACTAATAAGACTGATAATATTAAGACTGACAGTAACAAGACTAACGACAGTAATAATAAAACAATTGATAATGATATGGATGCGGATAAAGAGAACACGCGCGCGATAGAAGCTGTATACACAAAAATAAAAGATCAGATCTCATATGATGCTCTTGCAAAGCAATACGGAATGAGCACTGTAAACTCCTTTGTGGAAAATCTTGTTGATATTGCGCTTATGCACGATGACGGAGCTATGATAGAAATATCCAAGCATAAATATCCCATAAGCCTTGTGAAATACCGTTTCAGCCGTATCGACTATGATATAGCCGATTACATACTTGACAGCATACAGCACACCTCAAGCAAGGTCAAGTATCTGAAACGGTATATGATAACCACGCTGTTCAACGCCTGCTCCACCATTGATACAAAATATCAGCTTGAAGTAAATCATGATATGGCATCCGGCAAATTTGCTGATTTTATGTCAAACCGAATATCTGCATGATGTATTACAGGGAAAATTAATTTGGGAGGAATAAGCGCATGATAAAATATCTTGCTTTACTGCTAAGACCGCCGTAGCAGAATATGTGTAACAGGAGTTGATGCCTATACAGGAGGAGACCACTGATAAGACCGTTGCTTTCACAATAAAGACCTCAAAAATGACTGCTGATGTTTTGAAAAAGGCTATGACGGCATATCTTAATCACCGTAAAAACAAAGCTCAAGGCAAAGCATCACAGGTCAAAACAGGTAAAATGTCAGTGAAAGAATTGGTCGGACAAAATCAAGGGGTCGCAAACATTGAGATCACAGACAGCAATATAAAATCCTTTGAGAGGATAGCACGAAAGTACAATGTCGATTTTGCACTAAAAAAGGACATCACACAGTCACCACCGAAATATCTCGTATTTTTCAAGGCGCGTGATACCGACGTCATAACGCAGGCTTTTAAGGAGTATACACATAAAACGCTGAACAGATCAAAGCAGCGTCCATCGCTCCGAAAGCGTCTGCATAAATATATACAGCGTGCCAATCAGCAAAAGCAGAAAACGAAACATAAGCAGAGAGAGCAGGAACGCTGATTGAAGCTCGACATTAAAGCACTTATCCGGCAGATAAACATCAAAAAATTGCTTCTGCCCAATCTGCCGTATATCTTTATCGGCTATTTCGTGAATAAACTCGTACAAGCATATCGCATCACAAACGGTGCAGATATACTTGAAAAGATTTTTAAGCTGTCGGAAAGCATAAATACAGTGTTTAAAGCCCCGTTGCCGAGCTTTAACGGCATTGATCTATTAAGCGGAATTATAGGCGCTGTCCTTGTCCGCTTTTTTGTTTATCAAAAATCCAAGAACGCAAAGAAATACCGCAAGGGTATAGAGTACGGTTCTGCAAGCTGGGGAACACATAAGGATATAGAGCCTTTTATGAACCCGGTATTTCAGAAAAACATACCGCTTACCCAAACCGAATGGCTGACGATGGAGAGCCGTGTTTCCCCGCCGAAAAATGCGAGGAACAAGAATATAATCGTTGTCGGCGGCAGCGGCTCCGGTAAGACAAGGTTTTTCGTAAAGCCGTCGCTCATGCAGATGCACTCAAGCTACGTTGTGACCGACCCGAAAGGAACTATACTCGTTGAGTGCGGGAAAATGCTTGCAGATAACGGCTACACGATAAAGGTGTTCAACACTATAAACTTCAAAAAGTCCATGAGATATAACCCATTCGCGTATATTCGCAGTGAAAAGGATATTTTGAAGCTTGTAAACACCATAATCGTAAACACCAAAGGCGAAGGTGAAAAATCCGGAGAAGATTTTTGGGTGAAAGCAGAGCGGCTGTACTATACGGCGCTGATAGGCTACATCTGGTATGAAGCCCCGCCGGAAGAACAGAACTTCTCACTTCTACTTGAAATGATAAACGCTTCGGAAGTACGTGAGGAGGACGAGGATTTTAAAAACGCCATAGACTATGCGTTTGAGGATCTGGAAAGGGAACAGCCCGACCATTTTGCCGTGCGGCAGTATAAGAAATATAAGCTGGCAGCAGGAAAAACAGCAAAATCCATCCTTATCTCATGCGGAGCGAGATTAGCTTCGTTTGACATCAAGGAGCTGCGCGACATGATGGAATATGACGAGATGGAGCTTGATAAGCTCGGAGAACGAAAGACGGCTATGTTTATCATAATTTCCGACACCGACGATACATTCAATTTCGTTGTTGCTATGCTGTATTCGCAGATGTTCAATCTGCTTTGTGACGTTGCAGATGATAAATATAACGGACGTTTGCCCATCCACGTAAGGATACTGGCTGATGAGTTCGCAAACATAGGTCAGATACCCAAGTTTGATAAGCTGATAGCGACCATACGAAGCCGTGAAATATCGGCTTCTATTATTTTGCAGTCACAATCACAGCTCAAGGCAATATACAAGGACAGTGCGGACGTTATCACAGGCAACTGCGATACCATGCTTTTCTTAGGCGGTAAAGAAAAAAGCACGCTGAAGGAATTGTCAGACTCGCTCGGGAAGGAAACGATAGACACGTATAATACCTCCGAAAACAGAGGACGCGAGAAAACATATGGACTGAATTATCAAAAGCTCGGCAAGGAGCTTATGACACAGGACGAACTTTCGCGCATGGACGGAGGTAAATGTATTTTACAGATACGCGGCGTAAAGCCGTTCTTTTCCGACAAATACGATATTACCAAACACCCAAACTATAAATATCTGTCTGACTATGATAAGAAAAACGAGTTTGATATTGAAAAATTTGTCGGAACAAAAGCACATCTAAAGCCCAATGATACTGTGGATGTAGCAGACATGGGCGAAATCGAAGCTGATGATACAGCGGAAAGTGAGGACTAAATGGACACTAATAATGAGAGGTTTAACGACGTGGAGAAAGTCGGCAAGAGGATACAGGCGATTACCGAACTTATCCACGACTATGGTATACCGTATCATATCGTGTTTATGCTTTTAAGCGACGTCTGTTATCTTGCAGAGATAGCAGACCGTGAGGAAAAAGTCTCAGATGATGAGGACTTTGATGATCTCTGCGAAGCCGTAGACGATATATATCCGCTCTATGAGGACGAAGATGATGACGACCCATACGGTGATTACGGCTTTGAAGAACGTGATTTGGACGACGAGGAATAATAAAGAATTTGGAGGTTTTTAAAATGTACAACGTAATATCAAACAATAACTTGCGCAGCGCTGCCGAATACGAGGTATTCAAGGCAGCAAAGTCATACATGCTTGCCATCACGGACAGGCTTTTCCGTGATAATATTTTCGACTACCGCAACTGTGCGGACTGCCCTGATGCAGGCGGCTGCGAGGAAAAGCAGGGCATGAAGGAGCTGTATGACGACTTTATGAAAGAAATGAAGCCGTATGCGGAAATGGTCGCGGTGTCGTTGACACATGCGGAATTTTGCCGCAGACGAGAAAAGAGGAAAGGAGAAATATCGGATACAGGAGGTTTTACATACTGAGAACTCCTTATCCGATAAATAATATATGGGATTTTTCAATTCAGCAGTAACAACATTACAAACATTAGTAACAGCAATAGGTGCAGGTTTGGGCGTGTGGGGACTTATAAACCTACTGGAAGGGTACGGGAACGATAATCCCGGCGCGAAAAGTCAAGGGATCAAACAGCTTTGTGCCGGCGGAGGCATTGCTCTCATAGGCATGACGCTTGTCCCCACACTCTCCGGCTTATTCGGATAAAGGTGGTCATACTGTGGACTTTATCTGGGATGCGATCAAGGATCTGCTCAAAGAGATTATCAACTCAAACTTAGAGAATATGTTCACAGATGTAAATAACAATGTAAGCACGATAGCCGCGCAGGTCGGCACAACTCCGCAGGGGTGGAACAACAGTATTTTCAATATGATACGCAACTTATCGGATACGGTTGTCCTCCCCATTGCGGGACTTATCCTGACATTTGTCCTCTGCTATGAACTCATAACCATGGTCACAGAAAAGAATAATATGCACGATGTAGATACGTTTATGTTCTTTAAATATATTTTCAAGTGCGGTATTGCCGTATATCTTGTATCACACACCTTTGATATTACTATGGCAATATTCGATGTGGCGCAAACCATCATAAACTCAGCAAGCGGAGCTATTTCACACGATACACACATAGACATATCGTCAGCATTAACAAACTTGGGTGCGACAATGGACGGTATGGGTATCGGTGATCTGATACTGCTGGTGCTTGAAACAGCACTTGTCAGCATGGCAATGAACATTGTCGGGATAATCATCACAGTGATCCTGTATGGCAGAATGATAGAAATATATATCACAACATCGGTAGCGCCTATCCCGTTCGCAACGATGACAAACCGTGAATGGGGTTCTATAGGCAATAACTATTTGAAAAGCCTGTTTGCACTGGGCTTTCAAGGTTTCTTCATGATGGTATGTGTCGGGATATATGCCGTGCTTATACGCAGCTTCACCATATCGGATGATCTGCACACTACGTTATTTACAATAGCGGCATATACGGTAATCCTTTGTTTCAGCTTGTTCAAGACAAGCACATTATCAAAATCAATTTTTCAGGCTCATTAGTATATGAGCAGAAAGGAAATATCATGGTACAGACTTTTATTTTATGTCTCATATCTACATGGATAGGTGCATTTTTCGGTGTGGCATTTATGGCTATGGCTCAGGCTGCCGGAAAGTCCGAAGAAGAAACAGAAAAAGAATTGGAGGTTGGATTAAATGAGAATAAAGAATAATATCAACAGAGTTTTATCAGGAGCGTTAGCTGCAATAACGCTCCTTGGTACAATGCCGGTCATATCATATGCGGCACAGTCGAACGATTACATCGATCCGGCTGATGTATGGATGGAAGCAAACGGTCGTACAAATGAATTTGATATTAACGCTACTACGACTTATGAAACTCAGTATTGTCCGGTTTGTAAGATGGAGACAACAAGCCTTACATACCGTGTCCCGGAATACACGAAATCGGGAGAAACAGCTCTAAATCGTGGTGTCAAACATTCGGATGGAACTATGATAGACGGTGTGAGTACAGGCAATACCGACAGCGGCTTACCGGGGGTAGACGCATTCTACACCGGGTATCATTATACAAAATCTGTATGTCAGATATGTGGAACTATCAATTCGATAGATGGAGAGGAAAGCTATTCGTTCGGAAAGAATGTATATAGTCTTAATCCCTGCGATTACAACTTTTTTCTCGACTTTGACAACACAACATATACTCCTTACGACAGTGAGTATCATACAACCACCCTTAAGTCGGGACAATATTGTCAGTTTTGTAAGGGAACTCACGCAAGAGCCGAGGAACAGCAGGACAAGCACAATTTCAATGAAGAAGTTGACGGAGAGCTTGGCAACCAACGCTTCCATATCACCGGAGAATGCGGTGACTGTGGATATATCAAGAATGAATATGCCGCTGCGAAGTCAGTTATTCAGAGCTATTACGGAGAAGTGGACGGACAGGCTCACACTGTTACCGTTACCGACCTTTCAGACAGCGGAGTGAACACAAGTATCCGCTACGGGACGGAAGCCGATGATTGTAGTTTAACGTCAGCGCCGAATTACACAGATGCAGGCTACTATCCCGTATACTACGAGATAGAGTACAGCTGCAGCGGTGAGAGTATGACTGAAAATGGAGTGAGCTATGTATGGCTGCTTGCCGACAGTGATAGCAGCTCCAATAACACAAATGACGTTCATGTCCATGACTACCGCTACTTGGAGAGCATTGCTCCCTCATGTACTGCACTCGGCTATGACCGTTTCCAGTGTTCGGAGTGCGGTGCGCTTATGAAAACTAACTATACTCCCGCAGTCGGTCATGATTATGATACTGTTGTAATACGTGAGGCAAGCTGTCAGCAGGGCGGCTTAGAACTGCATATGTGCAAAAAGTGCGGCAGCTACTATACGGAGACAACGTCCATGACAGACCACAGCTACACGACAAATACAGTAGCTGCGACCTGCACAATGAACGGCTATACGGAACATACTTGCATTAACTGCAACTACAGCTATATTACAGACCTCACACCGCTTGCAAAGCATGATTACAGAGAAAAGGTCACTGCTCCGGGCTGTACAACAAAGGGCTTCACGACATACACGTGCGCCGAGTGCGGTGATGTTTATATATCCGACTATACCGATCCGACCGGTCATGAGTGGGATGACGGGCATACAGTAACGAACTCCACTTGCGAGAGCGAGGGTGTTATGGAGTATCACTGCAAGCACTGTGACGAGAAGATGATACAGGCAATATCGGCAACGGGACATACACCCGGAGCTGCGGCGACCTGTACGAAACCGCAGAGCTGTACATCATGCGGTGCAATTCTTGAAATGCCGACAGGTCACCAGTATTCGGAGGCGGTAACACTGCCGAGCTGTACGGCTATGGGCTTTACGACTTATACTTGCGACAGCTGCGGTGACTCGTATGTGGGTAACTATACAGATATGACCGCACACCACTACGAAGGTGTTATCACTCCGGCAACTTGTACGGAGCTTGGATTTACGACCTACACATGCACCGAGTGCGGTGACAGCTACAAAAGCGATTACACCGATAAGAAGCCGCACAGCTACAAAGCTGTTGTAACTCCGCCAACATGTACAACAATGGGCTTCACTACGTACACATGTGAGGACTGCGGCGACAGCTATGTTTCGGATTATACCGAGGTGCTTCCGCATAACTATGAGAAGCAGGTCATAGAACCGACTTGTACATCACAGGGATATACAATTTACACCTGTCCCGACTGCGGAGCTGAGTATATAGGCGATGAGAAAGAGTCCATAGCTCATACCTACACATCAACGGTCACTGAGCCGACATGTACTGAGATGGGCTTTGCGACCAATGTTTGTAATGACTGCGGATATACTTATATATCCGACTACACTGATCCGCTCGGTCATGACTATATCGAAGAAGTAACGGCTCCGACTTGTACAGAGATAGGTTATTCAACATTCACATGTTCACGCTGCGGTGACAGCTACACAGGTAATGAAACGGCAAAGCTGCCGCATGACTATGATAAGGCGGTAACTGAACCCACCTGTACTGAAATGGGTTATACCGTTTTCACCTGTAAGGATTGCGGCGATACGTATACCGGAGATTATACAGATGCAAAAGGACACAGCTATATCGAGGAAGTTATAGCTCCGACTTGCACAGAGATGGGCTATAGCATTTTTACTTGTGAAGTATGCGGACACAGCTACAGAGGAAATGAAACGGATAAAACCGAGCACAACTACAGTGAAGTCGTGACCGATCCGACATGTACGGAGTTGGGCTTTACGACTATAACCTGCGAT
>DBQZ01000026.1:18042-25736 GCA_002305435.1 Clostridiales bacterium UBA1381 | reverse complement strand
ATTCAATTTTTAAAAACATCAGCCCATAAATTCAATTTGCTTTTATCAAATTCAGTCAAACTGTTTCAAAGCTGTCAAACAAGAAATTTATCTTCGGAAAAGGCAAAAATAACAATCCAAAGCCCTCAAAAATTAACCCCGAAATTGTCCCTTTTGATTTCAAAAACAGCAAATTAACCCCGATTTGTCCCCTCTAAATCAGTTTAAATAAGGTTAAATTCAATCAAATCATGTCAAAATCGACAGAGATTTTCGGGCATAAAAAAATCCCGAAAGCCGCATAACTGCGGGCTTTTCGGGACTTTTGAGTATCGTTTTTATCTCTTTGAGAACTGCGGTGCACGACGTGCGGCTTTGAGACCGTACTTCTTTCTTTCCTTCATTCTTGAGTCTCTTGTAAGGAAGCCTGCTGCCTTTAAGTCAGCTCTGTAAGCTTCGCTGTCCACCTCAAGCAGAGCTCTTGCTATACCGTGGCGGATAGCGCCTGCCTGGCCGGTGAAACCGCCGCCCTGAACGTTTGCTATAACGTCAAATTTATCTGTTGTCTTTGTTAAGGTCATCGGCTGCATAACGATAACCTTTAATGTATCCAAACCGAAATACTCGTCAAGAGAACGGCCGTTTACCGTTACCTTGCCGTTTCCGGGTACCAGTCGTACTCTTGCTACAGAAGACTTTCTTCTGCCTGTACCGTAAAACTGTTCCTTCGCCATGCTTCAAACCCTCCTTATTTAATCTCGCCTTCCCACATTATCGGGGACTGCGCCTGATGATTGTGCTCTGTGCCCTGGTAAACTCTGAGCCTTGTCAAAGCCTTTCTGCCGAGCGTCGTATTCGGAAGCATACCGCCTACGGCGTACATAACGGCTTTTTCGGGAGCGTTTGCCATAAGGTCGGAATACTTTATTTCCTTAAGTCCGCCAACCCAGCCTGTGTGATAAAAACGTGACTTCTGCTGGAGCTTGTTTCCTGTCAGAACGATTTTATCGGCGTTGATGATTATAACGTGATCTCCGCAGTCAACGTTGGGCGTAAAGGTGGGAAGATGCTTTCCTCTCAAAATGGATGCAGCGCACGCTGCCACTCTTCCAAGAGGCTTGTCTGCCGCATCAATGATGTACCATTTTCTCTCAACATCCTGCGGCTTCTGCAAATAACTGCTGTTCATTGAAATGTCCTCCTTTTCAAATCGAACGGGATGCCCGTCCTTCAAACTGTTATCGCTAAACCGCTCTGCGGTCAGCCTGCAAAAGGTATTGTACTACTTTTGTCTTGATTTGTCAATACCTTTTTTCAAAAATTTTTATATGCTCACCAAAAACTTCCGTATTCTCTTGTATACTCCCTTATACTCTTAAATGCTCGCTTTTCATTTTAAAAAGCAGCCCCAAAAAAAGACCCGGAGAGTCTCCTCTCCGGGCTAATACCGTAAGAATTAAGCGTAATCGTCTATTACGTTTCTCAGTGCACGAAGGTCAAGGTCAACATTGCCTGCGTCATCATATGCGCTTGTGGCTTTGAGCATTATCTCGTAATACCACTGATCTGCAAACAAATCAACAAAACCGTAGGTTTCAGCAGTAACAGTCGAACCGTCTGCCATTGTAAGACCCATAGCATCACGCTCGATTATCATGTTGTAAATCTTACAGAACTCTGCACGGCGTATTTCATCACCGAGATTGAGGTTGCCGTTTTCGTCACCCTGAACGTAACCGGCATCTACAAGGATCGCTGCGTAGGACTCAAGCGGGAGTGTTACATCATCGGTAAATCCGAGGGCAACCGCCATCATCTTAAACGCTTCTGCTCTTGTAATGTTGTTATCCGGGCTAATTCCCTCTTCAACTGTGTAGAGTCCCAGATACGCCATGTACTCAAGCGCACTTCTGTCCCATCTGCCTTTCAGGTTGAGAAATGCTGATGTGGTATCTGCCGAATATGTGAAGTCACCGAGCAGATTGTTTTGCTTGAGAAGTCTGTACAGAACTGCTGCTGCCTCGCCTCTCTTCATACCGTCCTCAGCCTGCATTTCGGTGTCTGTTCTACCAAAAATGTAAGCAGCTGCGCTTTCAAGCGTGTACGGATTATCATAAGGTGGAACTGTCGGCTCCTCCGACGGAGGTGTTGTCGGTTCCTCAGTCGGAGCTATTGTCGGCTCTGTTGTCGGAGCTGTCGAGGGTTCTGTCGAAGGCTCTGTTGACGGAGCTGTCGTCGGCTCAGCAGTCGGCTCTGTTGTCGGAACAACAAGAACGTCTACATTAAACGGTGCGTCTGCTGAAAGTGTGCCGTATACGCCGTTTTCATCAGCCTGAGATACTATCTTTCCTGTGTACCACTGACCTTCAAATTCAAAGGTAACGTCAATATCAGCTGCAGTTATCTGCTGGCCGACTGTACCAACGTTTGCCTTCTGTGTAACCTGCGTCCATGTTGAGGAGTCTGCCTCATTTTCGCCCATCCAGTATGTTACTGTATAAGAGGGCTTCGGCAGGAAGATAACGTATACTATATCGGTATCGTCATCTGTTACTGTTGTAACTACCGCATTGGGATCTGTTACCGGCATGAAGTTGTCGTCTACAACAAATCCGCCGTAATACTCGTCGCTTGCGATAAGCTCTGCTGTTTTATCGTTTACGTTTATCTTTATTTCGCTCTGCTTAACTTTGTCACCGGCATAGAGCTTTGTACCGTCGTCTCTGGAATTCTGGACTACAGTTGCCAAAAGACCTGCATCGCCGGGCTTGCCGTTATAGAGCTTGCCGTCGTAATACTTAACGACATAGTTTGTCGGCTGGATAAGGTTGAAGCTCATCTTAAAGTTTGACTCGTTAGCTCCTCTTTCAAGGTAGAACATCTGGATTGTATGATCCGATGTAGAGGTATCGAAATCAAACGTCGTTGTTGTCGCACCGCCGCCGTAGATATCACCGTTTGTGATTGTAGCCTCAAGCGTACGGAAGTTAATCGTTCCCGATACGGCTCCGTGGATACCGCCCATGTCAAGCACGAGCTTGCCGTCAACGTATACCCATACGTCGTCATCGCCGGAGAACTCAAATACCATGTCGTCGCCGTTGTTTACTGTTCCGCCGTTCTTATAAACGAAGGGAAGCTCAACAGCTGCGCCGAAGTAGTAATTTTCATCGCCGAGCGGCATAAATTTGGGCGCCTCGCCGCGTGCGTAGTCGCTCACCTCAAGCACGTTTGTGTAGTTATTGGCTGTTAGCTTTTTATCAGCGCTGTCGTATTCATATACCCCGTTTCCTACATGGTCGAACGGCATCTGATATGTGCCGACTTTCTCGCCGTCGCTGAACAGCTTGCCGTCAGCTGTGTCGGGTACTGTGAGCTTGGCGGTTTCGGTTTTTGTTTCAACAGTGGTCCATGAAGGGGGCTTTTCTGTAGACCAGTCGCTCCAATTGCCCCACAATCCTTTGTAGCGGTAATAGGTAACTTCCCGCTCTGCCAGCTCAAACTGTCCGTTTACAAGCTCATCAGCTGCAAGACCCTGCACTATGCGGTAATTATCATTTTTGTCCCATCTGTTATACTCCGGGTTTGACGAAACGCCCTGACGACCGAAAAGCAGTTGAGTACCGCTTGATTCTACTGATGAGACATCGTAATCATACAGCGTCATGCTTCCCATGATTGTATCCGCAGTCACATCGGCAGCCTGCGCCGTGCTAAAGGCGAATACGCCGGAGAAGAGGGAGACCGCAGTAACAAAGCTCAAGAGCTTTTTGCTGAATTTTGTTTTCATAACCATTCCTCCTTAAAACAAATATTCCTGTCCATCTAATATACAGAACAACCCTTTTAGGATTGTTGTTCCCATTTTGGGAATCGTCCTGCTGAGTACGGCAACCGGCTGTCTTTTATAAGACCCGTGGCTTTGCGTCGCTGCCTCACGGCAGTTTTGCTATTTTACAATTTCAGAAGTCTCTGTAGAGTATAGATGACCTCAATATAATTTTACCATAATAAATCTTAAAAGTCAATATTTTTCTTTTAAAAAAACAGGATAACGGCCGCTTATTTTTCGCCGCTATCCTGTCCATCTTATTGATTATCAGTATCAAACGTCAGCCCGAACGCCTCAAGAGCCGTCCTCTGCTGAACGTCCTCCTCAACCTTTATATCAGCAAACACCTCGGCTATCTTGCGCTGGGTGGTTATATCCATCACGCCGTAGGCGTAGAGCCCGTTCTCCTCCTGGAATTTCTTAACGGCGGTGGCGGTTTCAAGGTCGTAGTCCTCGTCAAGCTCGCCGGTATAATATCCCAAAAGCTTGAGCCTTTCCTTGCCTGCCAATACGCCCTCGCCTGTCATTCCTATATCCCACTTTGTCTTATAGTCAAACGGGGTAAAGTCTGAGGGGTCGATATATCGGATGATATTCGTCACCTCTACATCCGGGTAAATACCCACGTCATTTATAGAGTTGCCGTTTCTCGTCTTATACTCGCCGTTCGTTATCTTAAACGCCGCCCCGTTCATCAGCGGATAGAACCGCTGTATAAGCCCTTTGCCATACGTTATCGTGCCGTAGAGCGTAGCCGCCCCCGACTCCTGCATGGCGCTTGCCAATATTTCCGCAGATGAGGCGGTATTGCCGTTTACGAGGACGTTAAACTGGAACTCCGTCTCCTCAAGCTCCGAATATTCCACCGTATTATCCTCAGGATTGCGGTATTCGGTGCTTACGATAACGCCCGCCGGCACAACCATCCTTGCAATCTCCAAAACGGTGCTTACGTATCCGCCGGGATTATCCCTTAAATCAAGCACAATGTTCTTGATCCCCTCGCTGCGTGCCTTGTCAAGAGCCGCAGAAAATTCATCGGCTGTATTTTCCGCCATTGAAGATATTATTATATAAGCCGTGTCCTTTCCGAAATTCTCATACGATACAGTCGGCTGATATGCAAGCGCCAGATGCGCCGTTATATCAAGAGTCTGCTCGCCCCGCATTATTGTGAGCGTGACATCCCCCTCCTTATCGGATACAATTGCGTTCTTTGCGTCAACCGCCGACCAGCCTACGACGTCCTCGCCGTTTATCTTCACGATACGGTCGTTTTCCAAAAGCCCTGCGTCCCTGCCGGAGGAGCTTTCCTCAAAGCCGACTATCGTAACGTAGCTGTCTATCGTCTGCAGATGTATGCCGAGACCGTAGAATATCTTGCTCTCGTTTGCAAGCACTGCCTGAAATTCCTCAGCCGTATAATAGTCGCTGTACATATCAAGCCCCTGGAACGAGGCCTTTAAAAGCTCATTTAAAAGCTCCTCATTCCCGAAAAGCACATCAGAGAGCGCCGTCTGCATTATCTCCTCGGGGCTTTTATCATCGTATATGTAATACTCAGAAGCGTACTCTGCCATCTGCTCGAATATGCTGTATTCGGGGCTTAGTATTACAATATCGCCCCCGTCTTCCCCGTCCTCTGTAACTTCGGGGGAAGATGTGGCCTCCGGCGGCGGTGTCGCCTCAGCGGGTGAGGACTCCGCCGGGGCTGCGTATACAGCCGGCTGAGCCGCCATCATCACGGCTGCAAGCAAAGCCGCTATCTTTATCTTATTCATGGTATCCGTCCTTTCATTCCTATACGGTCTTAGCCGTTATCGTAAGCTCCGCCTCGGTCGTATCTTTGCCCATTTCTATCGTATAGCAAAGCCTGATATACGCTCCTTCGGGCGAAAATTCGGTTTCTACGATTTTCGTGCGAAAATCCATCGCCATCTCGCCGTACGGCGTTTTATAAGCCACGGTGTGCAGCCTTCCCCTTTCGTACAGCATATAGCTTTCGTAGCTTCCCCGCCGTTTTATCGATACCGAATCTCCTGAGACGGTTATCATCACGGAGCAGTTCTCCATGCCTTCCTGCACCTCGTCGTAGAACAGCGCCGCCCGTCCCCTGCCGCAGATATATCTGCCCATGAGGCAGGTATCGCTTTCTTCAGCTTCTTCGGAGCTTTTTAATACACTTTTTATCCTTATTTCGGCGTCAGTATTTTTCAATGTCTATCTTCTCCACGTCTGTGACTATTTCTCTGTCGAGGAATATCCCTCCGAGATTTGCAAAAGCCTCGGTATTATCGCTTACAAAATACCGGTACTGCTCGCCCGACTGTACGCTGTTATGGCGGTTTTCATCGGTGAGCTTCTTCTTTAAATACTTCGCAACCTCCGCTCCCGGGTCAATGAGCGTCACCTCATCTCCCATGTACTCCCGTATGACACGGCGCAAAAGCGGGTAGTGCGTACAGCCCATGATAAGCGTATCAACTCCGGCTGAGCGTATCTCCTCCAAATATTCCGCCGCCACAAGCCTTGAAACCTCAGTGTCGAAATGCCCCTCCTCAACAAGCGGCACAAACAGCGGGCAGGCTCTTTTGTAGACCGTTATATCCCGGTCGTATTCCTTTATATGATGCTCGTAGGAACCGCTTTTTATAGTGCCGGCAGTGCCGATAAGCCCGATTTTCTTATTTCTCGTCGCCCTTACCGCCGCATAAACTGCCGCATCCACAACTCCTACTATCGGGGTGGCAAATTCCTCCTTTATCCTCGGAAGCGCAACCGAGCTTGCAGTTCCGCAGGCTATGACTATCACCTTGACATCAAAGCTCTGCAAAAAGCGTATATCACTTTTTGTGTATTTTAACACAGTTTCCGCCGACCGTGAACCGTAGGGAACACGTGCGGTATCGCCGAAGTATACTATGCTCTCATTCGGCAGCTCCTCCATTATCTTCTTAACTGCCGTAAGGCCTCCAAGCCCCGAATCAAACACCCCTATGCTTCTGTTATCCATTGCGTCCTCCATCTGGAAACGGCAAAGCGGATCTATCCGGGCATAGTCCCCGACCGCTTTTATGCCGTTCCGGTGTTATCTCGTTCTCGTTTTAGCCAATTCCAAAAGCCGGTCTAAAAGACGGCTGTAGGAAAGCCCCTCATGCTGCCACAGCTTCGGGTACATACTTATCCCCGTAAATCCGGGAATCGTGTTTATCTCATTCAATATAACAGCGTTGTCGCTCTTTCGTACGAAGAAATCGACTCTTGCCATCCCCTGACCGTCCATTGCGTGGAAGGCTTTTACCGCCTCGCTTCTGACCTTGTCACGAATTTCCTTATCCACATCCGCCGGGATTAAAAGCTTTGTCGCCCCGGTCTTATATTTTGCGTCAAAATCGTAGAAGTCCACAACCGGCACTATCTCGCCGACATCCGTTCCCTCTGCCGTATCAATATCGCCAAGGACTGCACACTCTACCTCGTGGCCGTCGATAAACTCCTCAACTATCGCCTTTCTGTCGTAGGCATGGGCGGTTTTAATCGCCGCTGAGAGCTCCTCTCTGTCATACGCCTTGCCGACGCCTACCGACGAGCCGGTTCCGGCAGGCTTTACAAAGCAGGGATAGCCGAGCTTTTCTTCTATCTCGTCCATCCGCTTTTCTATGTCATCGGTGCGCTTGACAGTGACCCAGTCCGCCTGCTTTATCCCAGCCGACTTAAACACTATCTTAGACAGCGTCTTATCCATGCTGTTTGCAGACGCCGCTATGCCAAATCCCACGTACGGTATTCCGGCAAGCTCCAAAAGCCCCTGTATAGAGCCGTCCTCGCCGCCCTCGCCGTGGAGTACCGGAAAGGCTGCGTCCACCCGTATCCGGCGCACACC
>DBQZ01000026.1:11733-17963 GCA_002305435.1 Clostridiales bacterium UBA1381 | reverse complement strand
TCGGAGGTTATGCCTATCATATGTATATCGTAGCGGCTCTTGTCGAGATTTTTTATCACCGACTGAGCCGATATTTCCGAAATTTCATGCTCCGGCGATCTGCCGCCGAAGAGTACGCATATCTGTTGCTTTTCCATTAGTGTCACCTCATATATTATTGATAACGCCCTCTGCGCTCAGGCAAAGCGGCTCAAGCCTCCCTGCCTCATCCCAGATAAACGCCCTTATGCGGGATATGTCCCCGTCCGCCTTTACCGTTCTCTTATACCACTCAGTTTCCATCCAATCAATACTGTCCAAAAACTCCTCATCGGCCCTAACGTCAATAAGTACGCCGTTTTCGTCATAGGCCGCAGTGATAAGACAGCCCCCATCGCCAAAATTATTTTTTATCTCAACACCAATCTCCGCCGTCTGCCCGTCAATCTCTACAGCCGGTATCTCATATTCACTCAAATCATCTCCGCCCTCAAAACAGCGGACGCTGATACCGTTTGCACGGGCAAATTTCTCTGCAAAAGAACCACTCTTAGTGTATATTGTCACATTATCTGTGTGGAAAAATGCAGTCTTATCTATCCGCTGTACGCTTTCCGGTATAAAAATACGCTCAAGAGACGTACAGTAGGAAAAGGCATATTCGCCTATAGTCTTTGTATTCTCACCCAAAACAACGCTCTCCAGCTCAAAACAGCGTGAAAACGCCCCCGCTCTCTCCGTATAATAAAGAGGCGACCGGCCGCTTATCTGCGATTCGGTATAAAACAGCGAACCGCCGACCGTTTCTACACTGTCGGGAAGCGTCACGTTCTTAAGCTTCGTATCACAAAACACCCCCGCCGGCAGCGTCTTTATGGTATTCGGCAACTCTATCTCGGAAATATCCGTACCGGCAAACGAAAATGCCCCTATCGTCTGCAAGCTCTCCGGCAGCTCAATGCCCGAAAGCCCGCTGTTATAAAAGGCGCAGCCGTCTATAGCCACTACCCCCTCGGGGACTTTCACATAAAGCCCCATCGGATATTCGCCCGTAAATGCGCCGGAACGCTCAAGCACTGTGTTTGCCTGACCCCCACCGCTTCTCGTGCGGAACTGCCCGCCGCCATAGATGCTTTTTACTCTAACCCCGTCTATCTCCTGCGGTATTTCCACATAGCCGCCGGAGCCGGTATAGGCGGTAATCTCTCCCTCCTCCTTATCAAAGCAGAAATCACCGTAGACGGTTTTATCAAGCGGTATCTCCCAATCCCATGCGCCGTTTTCCGGAGGGTAATAGTAATCAAGCCCCTCTTCGGGGGCGATATTCTCGAACACTCCCTCGTCTGTCCCCAAAGGCCAGCCGCTGTATTCCCCCGCTGCAAAAGATTGCCATGCAGTCGGCAGGACTATCAAAATCACGGCCGCAGCCGCTTTTTTATTCATACCTGCTCACTCCTTATAATACGCCATTTCCTCCGGAAATGCAAGTATTTTTAAAAAAGTTAATAAAAAGTTAATCTGCCCTCTTTTTCACGGCGCAGAGTATCTACTATTGTTTGGAAATCCTCGGGGATGTCTGAATCAAATTCCATCAGCTCGCCCGTTTTCGGATGCTCAAAGCCTAGCGTCTTTGCGTGGAGCATCTGCCCCGTAAGCGGAAACCGCCCGTCCTTTTTGCCGTAGAGCGGATCCCCGACAAGGCTGTGGCCGATAGACGCCATGTGAACCCGTATCTGATGCGTCCTGCCGGTTTCAAGCACACATTCCACAAGCGTGTATCCGCAGAACCGCTCGATCACCCTGTAATGAGTTACCGCTTCCTTTCCTCCCCTGACTACAGCCATACGCTTGCGGTCTTTCGGGTCACGGCCTATGGGCTTGTTTATAATCCCCGCCTCTTCTTTTATCTCCCCGTTCACAAGCGCCCAATACCGCCTCAGCGGCTTTCTCAGCTTTAGCTGGGACGAAAAGCAAATATGCGCCTCGTCCGTCTTTGCCACGAGCATAAGCCCTGTGGTGTCTTTGTCTATGCGGTGGACTATTCCGGGGCGCAAAACCCCGTTTATCCCCGACAATCCGTCCCGGCAATGGTACAAAAGCGCATTTACAAGCGTTCCCGAGGGGCTTCCTACCGCCGGATGCACGACCATCCCCCGAGCCTTGTTCACCACTATAACGCTGTCGTCCTCGTAGACTATATCAAGCGGTATATCCTCAGGCTCTGCCGAAAGCTCCTCAGGGTCGGGGATGTCTACAGTTATTTCCTCCCCCGCCCTGACCTTGTACTTTTTGGAAACCGCTCCCCCGCCGTCAAGATATACCATCCCCTCATCGCAAAGGCGGGCGGCATACGTACGGGAAAGCCCGTCTACGTTTTCCGCCAAGTATTTATCGAGTCTCTCTCCCGACTCCTCGGGGGTTATCTTTACCTGTTCCATTTATTCTTACCGCCTTTTTTGCCGTTTGCTGCCCCCTCGTCAAACCATACCGCATAAACCACTAAAAGCGCCGCTCCTATGACTATCGCTATATCGGCGATATTAAACACAGGAAATTCAATAAACGTCGTCTTTACGAAGTCCACCACGTATCCCCTTGCTATCCTGTCAACAGCATTTCCAAGAGCTCCCGCAAACATCAGCGAGAGCGAAGCACACAAAAGCGGCTTTTTCGGTCTTTTTACTATCCAGTATACTATCACTCCAAGACAGAAAACGACCGATATTACGCTGAGCAGCGATACCCGCCCGCTCATCATGCTGAATGCCGCCCCGAAATTGCGCACGTACACAATATCAAAAAGCCCCGGAATTGCAGTTATACAGTCGGTAAGCGTCAGCCTTGTGCTTATAAGCCATTTGGCGAACTGGTCGGCTGCGACCGTTGCGGCTGCGACCAGTATCCAGAAAACCGTCATTGCCGCACCCCTCGTATCTTCATTACCGCCCTTTTTATCTCCTCCGGCGAAACGTCGGTAACCTGCACCACTTTCCCTATCCCCGCCGGCAGCACGAACTTAAGCCTGCCGTTCGTCTTTTTCTTATCATGAGCCATAAGACGCTCAATTTCCTCATCCTCCGGCAGGGCTACGCTCGTTTTAAAGCCGTATTTTTTGAGGGTACCAACTATTCTATCATATTCCGCCGCCGTTATAAGACCACGTCCCAGTGCTATATCGGCTGCGGCTATCATGCCGAGGCCGACGCACTGGCCGTGCGTAAGCGAAAAATCAAGGGCGGCTTCCACCGCATGGCCTATCGTATGGCCGAAATTTAAGTCGGCTCTTGCGCCGGTTTCCCTCTCGTCCTCTTCAACGACAGCCGCCTTTATCGAGCAGTTTTTATACGAGGTTTCTATCATCGCCGCAGGGTCAAGCTTTTTTACCGCTTCGGAATTTTCCTCAAGGTATGAGAAAAACTCCCCGTCACGGATAATCCCGTGCTTTATCACCTCTCCCATACCGGATATGAACTCCTCCTCCGGCAGGGTTTTTACCGTAGATACGTTTATATAAACCGCCTTCGGCTGGTGAAATGCGCCCAGAAGGTTCTTGCCGCCGTCAAAATCAACGCCGGTCTTGCCGCCCACGCTCGAATCCGACTGAGCCAAAAGCGTCGTCGGTATCTGCACAAACGGTATCCCCCGCATGAATATCGCCGCCGCAAAGCCTGCCATATCGCCGACAACTCCGCCGCCCAAAGCCGCTATCATGCTTCTGCGGTCAAGCCCCTCCTCTACGCAGGAGGCGCATATTTTAAGTATCGTGTCCATGTTCTTGTTCCGCTCCCCCGCCCGAAACGCAAAAGAGCTCACGTCATAACCGCCCTCGCAAAGCGTCCTTTCTACCTCGCTAAGGTACAGCTCTGCCACATTCGTATCCGTAACTATATGCAGCCTCCTCGGCGCTCCCGCCTCGCTAAGCGCTTGGCAAAGCCCCGAAAAATCGGCAGCAAAGTGAATGTCGTAGGAATTATCTCCCAAATTCACGTGCAGTTTTTTCATCTATATCATGTTCTCCTTATCAAATATCTTAAAACGGCAGATTTGCCGAAGCGTTCAGGCTCATATCGGCTCTTTCGCCCTTTTCATAGGCAAAATACCCTGCCGCCGCTATCATCGCCGCATTGTCGGTACAAAGCACCGGCGGCGGATACACAAGCTTCATCCCAGCAGCGGCGGCTCTTTGCGCCATCTCCTGCCGGAGCCGTGAGTTTGCCGCAACTCCTCCTGCCAAGGCGACGGTATCCCGTCCCCGCATTTTCGCAGCCCGTATCGTATGGTCGCACAAAACATCGACCACGGCCTCCTCAAAGCTTGCGGCAATATCCGCCTTGTTATATGTCAATTCCTTCTGCTCCAGATTGTGCAGATAATTTATAACAGCCGTCTTGACTCCGCTGAAGCTGAAATCAAGGCTGTCTCCAAGCTGTACACGGGGGAAATCCACACTCGCCGTCCCCTCTTTTGCAAGCTTATCTATAAGCGGCCCTCCGGGGTATCCAAGCCCCAGAACTCTTGCAATCTTGTCAAACGCTTCCCCAGCCGCATCATCACGGGTTCTTCCCAAAATATCAAAATCGGTATATGAGCGAACATCCACTATATGGCTGTGGCCTCCCGAGGCTACAAGACATACAAACGGAGGTTCGAGCGTTTTGTCGGCAAGGAAGTTTGCCGTGATATGCCCCTTTATATGGTGTACCGCAACAAGCGGCTTTTTAAGAGCAAACGCCATCGCCTTTGCATGGGATACCCCCACCAAAAGCGCACCTATTAGCCCCGGGCCCGCCGTTACCGCTATCGCATCCACATCAGAAAGTGTGACGCCCGCCTCGGCGAGCGCTTCATCAACTATACCGTCTATCACCTCTATATGCCGCCTTGACGCTATCTCCGGCACTACGCCGCCGTACTGCTTATGGATAGCTATCTGGCTGTTTATCGCATTTGAAAGTATCTCCCTGCCGTTTTTCACCACGGCTGCCGACGTTTCGTCGCAGGAGGATTCTATTCCCAGTATAAGTGTGTCCATTTATCGGCTCCTGTCCTCAAAGTATACTGTCATTATAACGGCATCCTCGCCGTTGTCGCTGTAATATCTCTTTCTCTCGCCTATAACCGAAAACCCAAACTCCTCATAAAGGTTTCTTGCCGCCAAATTCGACCGCCTGACCTCAAGCGTCATAAGCGAGAGCTTCTCCTTGGCAGCACGGCGGAACGCTTCCTTTAACAGCGCCCTTGCCACGCCCTTTCTCCTGTAGAGCGGATGAGTGCAGATATTCGTTATCTGCCCCTCTCCTGCCACGCTCCAAAAACCGCAGTAGCCTATAAGCCTGCCGTCTTTTTCCGCTACAAGATACACCGCCAGCGGATTTTGCAACTCATCGCAGAATGACTGCAGCGACCACGGCACGGAAAAGCAGAGCCGGTCAAGCTCCGCCAGCTCCGCCGCCCGAGAAAGCTTGGCCGGGCGTATTTCATACTCAGTATTTTCCATCGTCTATCTCGTCCTGCATCCGCTCTGCCGCATCTGTCAGCATATCGTATATCGCCTCTGCGGTTTCCTCGTACTCGCCTATATCCCCTCCGAATGGGTCGGGGACATCATAGCCGCAGCCGGAATATTCGCCCAGGGTATACACGTTCTTCACCCCGCCGAGAGCCGACACCATCATCTTCTGCCCCTCTGTCATCGTAAGCACAAGGTCTGCCGCTGAGAGTATCTCACCGTCCGCCTGCTTTGCCCTGTGGGAGGAAAGGTCTATACCGTAACGCTTCATCGCCTTTTGGGCGTTTTCAGACGCAGGTGCGCCCGTATCCGCCATTATCCCCGCCGAATCGCAGTATACCTGCATATCGTTCTCCTCGGATATTTTCGCCATCAGCGCCGCTGCCATCGGACTGCGGCAGGTGTTGCCTGTGCATATAAAAAGTACGTTCATACCGTATCCTTCTTTCAATAAATGCTTTTACACCCGTATCACACGGCCGGCCGCCGCCTTATAAAGACGGTTTTTGACCGCAAGCCCGAAGCCGTCATGCTCCGTAAACTCCGCAAATACCACCTCTATACCCAGCCGGTCAAACTCCCTCAGGCAGGAAAACAGCTCCGCCGCATATTCACGGTCCTCTTTTCCGGCAAACAGTACAACATCGGCAGGGTAGTCCCGCCCGCTTTGAGAGAGTACCCCCGTCTTTTTCGGACAGTCCGCCAAAAGCGAGCATATCTTCTCATAAACCGCCTCCGGCTC
>DBQZ01000026.1:7689-11617 GCA_002305435.1 Clostridiales bacterium UBA1381 | reverse complement strand
ATACCGTCTATTCTTCCGTTCATATCGGAAAACACGTGCTCAAAGCTCGTGGGGCTTGGTTTTCCTGATATATTTGCGCTCGGAGCGGCTACCGGCACTCCTGCAAGCTCTATGAGCCGTCTTGCCGTTTCGTCAGCCGGTATGCGTACCGCCACCGTATCAAGCCCCGCTGTTACCGTATCCGGTATGGAATGTTGTTTTTTCAGTATCAGCGTTATCGGCCCCGGCATAAACGAGTCTATGAGCTTTTGTGCCGACGGAGGTATTTCCCGGGCAACCGTCCCTATATCCTCCCGCCTTGCAAGATGTACTATAAGCGGGTTATCGCTCGGCCGCCCTTTTGCCGCATATATCCTGCCGGCGGCTTCGCTGTCGAGGGCGTTCGCCCCAAGGCCGTAGACGGTCTCAGTCGGAAACGCCACAAGGCCGCCGTTTTTTAGTATCTCCGCCGCCCCGCCAAGCTCGTCTTTTTTAAATATCTTCGTCTGCATCAATCCTGATAACGGCTCAAAAGCCCGTATTTTATATCCCACAGCTTCTGCGACATATCCACATAGTAGGAATGGGGGTTCTCAAACCGCTTTACCTCCTCCCAAAGTCCGTCCACCTGCATACGGCAGTATTCGCGCAGTACCTCCAGCGACGGGCAGTCGTACACACATTCGCCGTTTTTGAATATCTGCTTCAAAAGCGGACGGGCGTAGAAATCGGTTATAGTCTTTCTCTTCCACGTATGCTCGGGGTCGAATATCGTAAGCTCCTTCGTATCGTCTATTTCCTCGTCAAAAAGCGTTATCACATCGGCGATAGCGTTCGAGGTCTGGCGGCTGTAGAGGCGGTATACCTGCTTAAAGCCGGGGGTCGTGATCTTTTCCACGTTTTCCGACACCTTTATCTTAGGTATTACCTCGCCTTTTTCATTCTCAACGCCAGACAGCTTATAAACACCGCCGAACACCGGCTCCGACTTTGAGGTGATGAGCCTCTCGCCGACGCCGAATGAATCTATCTTAGCCCCCTGCACCAGCATATCACGGATGATGTATTCATCAAGGGCGTTGGAGGCTACTATCTTGCAGTCGGGATACCCTGCCTCATCAAGCATTTTGCGGCTCTTTTTCGTAAGGTAGGTAAGGTCGCCGCTGTCTATCCTGACGCCCTGCGGCCGTTTTCCCATCGGCTTTAAAACCTCGTCAAACACACGGATTGCGTTCGGTATGCCGGAGCGCAGTACGTTATACGTATCCACCAAAAGCGTGCAGCCGTCCGGATACGTGCGGGCATACGCCTTGAACGCTTCATACTCCGAATCAAACATCTGTATCCAGCTGTGAGCCATCGTACCCAATGCCGGCACTCCGTAATCCCTGTCGGCAATCGCACACGCCGTTCCCACGCAGCCGCCTATATAAGCCGCCCTTGCGCCGAGAACCGCCGCATCCGCTCCCTGTGCACGCCTTGAACCGAACTCCATAACCGCCCGTCCCTCGGACGCACGGACTATGCGGTTTGCTTTCGTGGCAATAAGGCTTTGATGGTTTATCGTCAAAAGTATCATAGTCTCCACAAACTGCGCCTGTATAACAGGGCCTCTTACCGTCACCACCGGCTCGCCGGGGAATATCGGCGTACCCTCGGGTATCGCCCATACATCGCAGCAGAAGCGGAAATTCTCCAAATATTTTAAAAATCCCTCGTCAAATATCCCCTGTGAGCGCAGGTAGTCTATATCCTCCTTATCAAAGCGGATATTTTTGAAATATTCCACCAGCTGCTCAACGCCCGCCATTATCGCAAAACCGCCCCCGTCGGGTATGCGGCGGAAAAACATATCAAAGTACGCTATCCTGTCCCCGCATCCCTCGGTGAAATAGCCGTTTGCCATTGTAAATTCGTAAAAATCCGTAAGCATCGTCAGATTCTTTATCATAGTGGTTCCTCCTAAAGCCGCCGTCTTTTGTCGGCCGTCTTACCGCAGCCGGTACAGCATGACCGGCCTTATATCCAGATATTCCTCCGTGACCGCATTTAAGAAAAAGCCGTCCTCGTCCATAAAGCGGATATATCCGCCGCTGTATGGCGTATCAAGCAGAGTCGCTCCCCGGCTTGCCTTTGCTGCCGTTTCTATATCGGCAAGGCTTATGCGGTCTGTTGTTTCATAGCCGAAAGCGGTGTCAGCCTCCTTTGCCGCCCCGGCTTTTGTATAATGCCAAAAATGCGTGTGATCGCCGCTTTCTGCACGCCCCTTTTCCTCGGACGGCAGCAGTATGCGGTGGGTTCGCTCCTTAATCCTGCTCTTCTCCTCCTCGGAAAAACAGCCGTTTATGAAAGGGCCGTTTAAGTACTCCCGCACCTGCGACTCCTCCCATAAATTCGTATTTCCGAACGGCAGCCTCCCTATGCTCTTAGCCATCAAAAGCGCCGTCCCGTCCTCGTATTCCTCTATTATCTCCCACTGTATCGGGCGGGAATTTATACTGCCTATCTCGACCCTCTCGCCGCCGGGCTTTATGAAAAGCACAATGGATACCGCCGCCGCTAAGGCGATATACGACAGTGACGCTTTTCTCCCCCGCCATACAGCCCAGATGAGCATACCCCAAAACGCCATATCCGTAAACTGTACGAACAGGAACATATGCTTTGCAATATCCGCCTCCCCGTTTGCAAGCGGCGGAAGCACAGCCGACGCCCACCACAGAAGATCCGCCGTTAAAATCGCCGCCGGCACAAAAACCGGCTTCCTTTTAAAAAGACACCGTCCGGTATAGATAACAGCCCCTATACCGGCAGCTGCCATCGCCGTCATAATCACCGCCGGCGTATAAAGGATGCGCATATCAACCCTGAGCCTGCTCCACCCGTCCGCACGGTCTGAAAAAACGTACGGCAGGCTGCTGTCGTTTCCAAGGTACGCAGGCCTTATCCAAGCGGAATTATCCACCGCAAATGCGGTCGTCTTTAAAAGCCGCAGCGGATGCTTAAGATAAAAGGCGGCTATGTCAAACTTCGATATGTTTTCGTAGAACTCGTCCAAAAACCCTTCCTCGCGCATCTCCTCGGGATATTCGTCCTCCGGCATATATGCGTTTGTACCCGCAAGGCAGAGGTATTTTTGGCTGAGCCCCAGCTCCTCAAGATCCGCTGACGGGTCGGGGCTGTCCTTTAGTATACCGAAAAACACAGCCTGATATGTCGTGTCCCTGTCCATCCACTGAGGCACTCCGGCATACATAACAGCACACGCTGCAATAAACACCGCCCCAACGGTGGCTGCCGCTATCCGAAAGGCTTTTGTATTTTTCCGAAACATACAAAAGACTCCCAAAAGTCCGGCTACTATCCCAAGGGGGATATTCGCAAGCTTTGCTCCCGAAAACAGGAAAAGCGATACATAAAACAATACAGCCGTACCTATCCTTGGTCTCCTGTATAAAAGCGCCCCAAGACCAGCTGCTGCCAAAAGCGATACCATTTGCAGCGGTTCTCCGTACAGGGAGTTGAAATACACAAGATACCCGCTGTCGCAGAACACGAATACGAACACAGCCGCCGCCAAAAGCTGCTGCCACAGCTTAAGAGGCGACATTGCACGGAAAATGCAGAATGCAGCCCCCGCAAGCGACAGCGCATAAAGCCCGCCCAGATAGCGGATGTGAAAGTATGACTCATCACCGCCTGAGACGGTGTTTACAATGTAATTTATCACCTTTGCCGCCCTTACAAAAATAAAGTGCGGCGAGGAGTACATATCCTCGTCATGGCTTTTTAAAAGCCCCATAAATCCGCCCTCGGTATCCATCACGTACTCCTGTTTAAAAAGTACAGATGAGTTAGCAGGGTCTGAGTATTCAAGCCCGTTCGTCACCATTACACGGCGGAAATCGCCGTTGTCGCAAACGCCGATATTCTCTCCCCAAAACAGCGT
>DBQZ01000026.1:0-7684 GCA_002305435.1 Clostridiales bacterium UBA1381 | reverse complement strand
GGTCTGTTTAACGCTTTAAAATTCATCTATGCTGCAACGCTCCCTTATCCATAAAAGTATGCGTTTTATACCCTCGTCCCAGAAATCCCAGTTATGCTCGCCGCTCCATTCCTCGTACACGTAGTCGGGGCATAGCTCCTTTATGAAAGCACAAAAGCGGCGGTTATCCTCTATCAGGAAATCCTCGCTGCCGCACGCCTGATAAATGGATGGCATCCGCCCCTCATGAGCGGCTTTTTCTGCAAGGGCGAAAAGATCCGCCTCGGGCTTTATGCTCTGGCCGAATATCGAAGAAATCTCCGGCAGAGCCTCCTTAGCCTCCATCACACGCTCAAGCTCGACCGCCCCCGAAAGGCTTGCCGCCATGCTGTATCGTCCGGGAGCAGACAGCCCCAACTTCAGCGCACCGTAGCCGCCCATCGAAAGCCCCGCCGCAAACCTGTCCTCCTTAAGCGGGGATATCGGCAGGAGCCTTTCCATCGTTTCGACAAGCTCCTCCGTCACAAAATCAAAGTATCTGCGCCCATCCTCGGTGTTCTGGTAAAAGCTGCGGTGTACCGACGGCATCACCACGGCTAAGTTTAGGCGGCGCACGTACCGCTCTATTGAGCTGAACCGGCACCACACGTTCTCATCGTCGCCGAGGCCGTGGAGCAGGTAGAGGGCGGGGATTTTTTCGGGGAGGTTCGGGTTTTCTATCGGAAATATCACCCTCACCCCGGTTTTTAAGCCCAGCGTCTTTGATTCGAGATTTATATTCATCAGCGCCATATAATATCCTCCCGTAGCTTTTTATACAGCTTCCATATATGTAAAAAACGGGCCGCCGAAACAAGCTGCCCGCTGCTGTTTTAAATTCACGTCCTGCTCGGAGCAAGAATTTCTCACCGTCCGCGCTTATAGCCGCCGGAGCGTTTTGATTCGGCGCTTCTTTTGAGCGCCTGCATATTTTCATCGCTGTCCTGTTTAAATTTGCCAAGCATATCCTCAAAGGAAAGCCCGCCCGTACGGCGGCTCCAGTCAATCTGCGCCGGGCGTATAGGCTCTTTTTTCGCCTCAGCCTCACGGGCTGCCCTGCGTTCGTTGCGTTTTTGCCGCTGTTCCTCCTTCGCCTTTTTTATCGACAGGCTTATTTTGCCCTTTTCGTCGATTTTTAAGACCTTGACCTTGACACGGTCGCCTGCTGAGAGATGCTCGGAAATATCCTTGACGTACTTTTCCGCCACCTCCGAAATGTGCACAAGCCCCGTCGTCTTGCTGTCCTCAATCTGCACGAAAGCGCCGAACGGCATCACGCTCACTACTTTTCCTTCAACTATGCTTCCAACCTCTACCGACATGAAATTTTTCCCTTTCCTGCCCCCGCACGGAGCATCCCGTTTAGTTTTGCTGCGATATATCGATAAATACTTTTTCGTTTTCCTTTATCATGCCCAGCTTTTCCCTGGCCATCTTTTCTATGTACTCATCGGTATCAACCTTTGTCTTGAGAGCTTCTACCTCCTCCATGCGTGCCTTTTCATATTCTATCTGCGACTCAAGCCGTGCTATTTCTTCGCGGTTTTTTGCAATCTGCGGATTTTGTATAAAGCCACGGAACAGCAAAAATAACACCGCCAGAATGAATACCCACACAGTTACCGCCTTTTTATGGCGCACGTAAAATGCCCCTGCCGCAGATAATACTGTTCTTTTTTTATCGTCCATCATTCTCGCCTTCCTTTAAGAGCCGTTTTCCTGCCGCTCCCATCACGTTTTCTGCATAAACTCTCTAATAGAATTTTACTCAAAAATACCGGTGGTGTCAAGAGATATTTTAAAATAAGCCCGATTATTTTTAAGATTTTTTCCAAAATAAACCTTACCGCCTTAGACAGCAGGCAAAAATAGAGCAAAAGCCCCTCGCCCGCTCCCAAAAATTCGTACGCACGTATCCTGCCTGAGGAAAAGTTATATAACGCCGACCAAAAAAGCAGGGCTGCCAAAAGCCAAAATATCCCGTCCGCTATCCCCGATATTACCGGCCGGTCGGGCAGGGGACGGCGCAGCGTGCGGACAGTGTCAAACAAAAGCCCGAGCGCTGCGCCCGTAAGGCACATCCCCAGAAAAACAAAGCACTCATACCTAAGCCCCATACCCTCTCACCTATCCGAACAGCGAACGGATAACAGTCCCGGCAGGCTTTTTCGCCCTTGAATATTCCAGCGAATCGACCGTACCGCTTATGCTCATCTCCCCGCTCTCAGTGCGCAGATCCTTTATCAAAAGCCCCCCGCCCTTGACCGTAAGCCGTCCCAGAGACGTTCTTATCACCACTATCTTTTCCGAAAAGCTCTCCACGTCCTCAACGCCCGAGAGCCTCATAACGCTCCTGTCCTCAATCTCAAGCGTATGCTTTTTCTCGCTCATACCCTCACCTCCCCGCAGTCGTCAGCCTTGTGCCGTCTATAGAGGATATTCCCCTGATGCGGAGATTATGACCGGTTTAGAGTACTGTGTACAAGGAGGCTGCATCCGCCTTTAAAACGTGCTCTGATATATTCTCCACACGAACCTTCACAGTCTTTGATCCGAGCGTAAGCTCTATCACATCGCCCGGTTTCACGTCATAGGAGGCCTTTACGATTTTCCCGTTTACCGCTATGCGGCCGCCGTCGCAGGCTTCGTTTGCCACGCTGCGCCGCTTTATCAGGCGGGATACCTTCAAAAATTTATCTATCCTCATATCTTGTCCTTTCCCGAAAACAAAACGGACGCACCCNNGCCTTAAACGCTACTACCTTGCAGGCAGGTACTGTTATCGCTTCACCTGTGGCAGGATTTTTGCCCTGACGCTCAGCTCTTTGTCTCGTCTCAAATGTGCCAAAGCCCGGCAGCTGCACCTTGTCGCCCTCAGCCATGGCAGTCGTTATAACCTGCAAAAGTGCATTTACTACAGTTTCTGCCGTTTTCTTTGAAACCTCTGCAGAGGCTGCAACAGCAGCTATAGTCTCTGTCTTATTCATCGTCTTATCCATGTTCATTCCTCCTGAAATTTATATCCGGCTGCAAATGCAGCGCAAATTTTCCTACATTACAGTATATTATTACAAAATCCCGCCATTGTCAAGGCTGATTTGCCGTTTTCTACGTTTTTTATACAAAAATATCTATTTTTCTTTGATTTTGTTCCAAATTTTATCCATTTCTTCCAGTGAAAGCTCCTCCAAAACGTGACCCCCATCAAGAGCTTCCTTTTCCATCTTACAAAACCTGTCGGTGAACTTATCCGCCGCCTTTGCAAGGGCGATCTCCGGAGTCACCTTAAAACGGCGTGCAAGGTTCACCACTGCAAACAGCAGATCCCCAATCTCCTCCTCAACCTCCTCGGGCGTCTTTGCTGACTTTACCTCTTCGATTTCCTCGGATATTTTCTCATACACGCCCTCGTCCTCTCTCCAGTCAAAGCCGAAAGAGGCCGCCTTCTTCTGCACCTTCTCAGCTCTTAACAGCGCAGGCAGGCTATGAGGTACGTCGCTTACCACCTCGGAGGCGGTTTTCTGCCCCTTTTCCTTCTTCTTGTTACGCTCCCATGCGCCGAGGGCTTCTTCGGCATTTCCCGCCTCGTCGCTTCCGAAAACGTGGGTATGGCGTGTTATCAGCTTCGTGCATATCTCATTTACGACCGTATCAAAGTTAAACGCTCCCCTCTCCTCGGCAATGCGGGCGTGGAACACAACCTGCAAAAGCAGGTCGCCCAGCTCATTTGCAAACATCGCATCATCGCCTGCGTCTATTGCGTCTATGACCTCGTACGTTTCCTCTATCATCGACTTTTTTATCGTTTCATGCGTCTGAACCCTATCCCAGGGGCAGCCGTTCTCCCCTCTCAGCCTTATGAGTATATTTCTAAGATCGTCTATCGTATACTGTTTCACAGGTATTCCTCCCGAAATTTTTTTCTTACGTTATTATACCACCATATCCCTCTGTGGTCAAGGCGGTTTTATACTCATTTTGAGATTTTTTCCACAGACACGCCCATAACCGCAAGCGTCAGGAAGTATATTATCACTCCCGCCCCGCCCACAACGGCGCATACACCAATATCGGAGGAAACCATCCCGCATACAGGCTCATACAAAAGCCCCATTACCCACGCCATTACCGCTCCGGCAGCCGCCGGCTTTAACAGTATTTCCCTTACGGAAAATTTTAAACCCATATGACGCCGTACAGACCGCAAATTTAAGCAAAGCTCCAAAAGAGCCGATACCCCAAGAGCGATCGCCGCCCCGTAAATGTGGAACGAACCATCCCCGCTCGTCACATATACTATCGCAAGATTCACCGCACTTCCCGCAAGCATATTCAAAAACGGCTGCCACAGCTGCCCGGCGGCGTTCTGCACCGCCCCCGAAAACTGCACCGCACATAAAAGCGTCAAGGACGGCGCAAGCGCTGAGAGCATCCCCGCAGACGCACTGTTTTTAAACAGTATCCCAAGCATCTGAGAGCCGAGTATGAACATCGCCGCCGCACACGGTACAGCCAGCGCCACCGCCAATTTCATCCCCGCAGAAAACACCCGCTCCGCCTTCTTCGTCTCACCGGTCGCATAAGCCCCCGCAATAAGCGGCAGCGACGCCGTGCCTATCGTCGCAATTATCCCCAGCGGCAGGTGGAACACCGTCTGCGCATATCCCGAATACGCTCCCCACAGCCACCGTGCGCCCTCCGTGCCTAAACTGAGCGTCTGCCCTACCTTATCAAACACCTCGCTGTACTGGCCGAATTCCATCAAAAACCGCCTTGCCTCCGCCTCATCGAACACAAGATGCGAAAGCCTCGCCCTCACAAGCGTTGTATCCACTATCCCTATCCCGGCAGACGCAAGCGACAAAAGCGTCATCGGAACAGCCGCCGCCAAAAGCCGCCCGACTACAGCCCCCGTCCTCTCCTTTTGTCCGCCCCTCGTCCTGCCGCCTGCAAGATACAGTATGAACAAAATCGCCGTTGCCGCCGCCTCCCCGACAGCCACCCCTGCGACCGCTCCTGCCGCCGCAAGCTCCGCCGCCTTTTTCGCAAGCATCACCGCAAGGGCATATCCCGCCGCAAGCTTTACGAACGATTCTGCCACCTGCGAAACCGCAGTCGGCACCATGTTTGCCGTCCCCTGGAAATATCCCTTTACGCCGGCTCCCAAAGCTACGAACACCACAGCCGGAGCTGCCGCCCTTATGGCCGATGCTGCCCGCACATCCCTCAAAGCTGCCGCAAGCGGTTCCGCCCATATATAAAGCCCCAGCCCGCCGGCAAATCCCGCAAACGCCAAAAGAAGCGTCGCCGTACGCATTATCTTGCGGGCTGCCGCCTTCCTCCCCAGAGCCTCCTCCTCGGCCGCAAGCCTCGATACCGCAAACGGCAGCCCCGATGTCACCGGCGTAAGCGCCAGTATATAGGCGGAAAACGCTGCCGAATATATCGCCATTCCCTCCTCGTGCAAAATGTTTGCAAGCGGTATCTTAAACATTGCCCCAAGTATTTTCGAGACGGCATTTGCCGCCATTAGTATCACCGCTCCGGTCAGAAGATTCTGCTTTTTCACTCGAGCCGCCCTCCAAATTCCCCGGAAATTCTCCCGGTTGTCTTGTAATTCTATTTTATTTATGGTATAATCTGTTTAGAATGTTTTTTAAGGAGTATGTTATGAGCGAAATTATAAAGAAAATATCCGCACCTAAGGGCGAGCTTTTCGTGCCGGGGGACAAGTCCATATCCCACAGAGGCGTAATACTCGGCGCAGTGTCGGAGGGGACAAGCGAAATATCGGGCTTTTTAAAGGGAGCCGACTGCCTTTCCACTATAGACTGCTTCCGCAAAATGGGCGTGGAATGTGAAATAAACGGCGATACGGTAAAGGTATGCGGCAGGGGGCTTTTCGGGCTTGTACCGCCGAAGCAGACGCTTTATACCGGCAATTCCGGCACTACGACACGGCTTTTGGCGGGGCTTTTGGCAGGGCAGAGCTTCTCCGCCAGAATAGACGGCGACAGCTCCATACGCCGCCGCCCTATGGGACGTGTAACACGGCCGCTTTCTATGATGGGCGCAGATATTCGGGGCGAACACTGCCCGCTTGAAATATTCGGCAAAAAGCTCCACGGCATGGATTACCATATGGAGGTCGCCTCAGCACAGGTCAAAACCGCCATAATGCTTGCCGCCCTCTACGCCGATTCTCCGACAACGATCCACGAAACGGAAAAATCCCGCAACCATACAGAGCTTATGCTCGAGGCTGCGGGAGCGGATATTTCTGTATCGGGTCTTGACATCACGGTCGCACCTGCAAGAAAACTTACGGCACAGAGCTTTACCGTGCCGGGGGATATTTCCTCCGCCGCCTTCTTCCTCGTGCTGGGGGCTATTATGCCGAACGCTGAAATTACCGTGAAAAACGTCGGCTTAAACCCCACTCGCACAGGTATAATAGACGTGCTGTCGAAAATGGGGGCGAATATCAAAATCGAAAACCGCCGTATCTCCTCGGGTGAGGAATCGGGGGATATTACCGTATCCTCCTCATCGCTTCACTCGTGCCGCATAGGCGGGGCGGATATTCCACGGCTGATAGACGAGCTGCCGATAATTGCCGCAGCCGCCCTTTTCGCAGACGGGGTTACGGTTATTGAGGACGCAGAAGAACTCAAGGTCAAGGAATCCGACCGCATACGCTCTGTATGCCGTGAGTTTTCAAAAACGGGAGCCGACATCACAGAAACAGCAGACGGCATGATTATCCGCGGCGGACGGCCATTGCACAGGGCGGATTTCGTCACCGAGGGCGACCACCGCATGGCTATGACGGCTGCCGTACTCGCACAGGCAGCAGACGGCGTATCCACGATTGACGATCCGGCGTGCGCCGGGGTTTCTTACCCGGAATTTTTCGACCAATTGTACAGTTTGGGAAAATAAAACCACATGAGAGGAGTGCTTGATATGAGGATAGGACAGGGTTATGACGTACACAAGCTCGCAGAGGACAGGCATCTTATTCTCTGCGGCGTAGAAGTCCCGCATGACAGGGGCTTATTGGGACATTCGGACGCTGACGTGGCAGTCCATGCGCTTATGGACGCAATTTTGGGGGCGGCGTGCATGGGCGATATAGGGCGGATGTTCCCCGACAGCGACCCGCAGTACAAGGGGGCGGACAGCATGGGGCTTTTAGCCCGTGTTATGGAGCGCATACGCTCGGAGGGGTTTTACGTCGTAAACGCCGACGTTACAATTATAGCGCAGAAGCCGAAGCTCGCCCCGTTTATCGGCCGCATGACTGACAACCTGCGCCGTGCGCTTTCGACTCAGGCTGTAAACGTCAAGGCCACGACCACCGAAAAATTGGGATTTGAGGGACGCATGGAGGGGATTTCCGCCATGGCAGTCGTACTTTTGGAGGAGGACGAGAAATGAACAGGCCGGTTTCTATACTAGTGACGCTGATAGCCGGGGCGTTGATACTTTTGATGATACGGTGATGGCGGCTGTTTTTTAGGCAAAGCGAAAGGGTACGGCGAATTTGCCGTACCCCTTGGGATAAGCGTTCCGCAGGATTTGGGAGATGCGGGACGCTTTTTTGGATTTTTTATTCCATTCCTCTGCGCCATAGGCCAGCGGAAGTGGAGGCTTGTTATTCGGC
>DBQZ01000074.1:11518-21074 GCA_002305435.1 Clostridiales bacterium UBA1381 | reverse complement strand
GCGTTTTTCGCCATAGGAGCGGCTGTAATGTCGTTTGCTCAGATAGAGTCAGAAGCGGCGTTTGCGCTTGCAGGTACGGATGTTTCGCTGATAGGGACAGTTATGGACATTCCGTCAAAAGAAGGGGAGAATTATAAATATATAATCAAGCCGCATGAAATAAACGGCGGCGATATTTCCGAAATACCGGGCAAGGTACGTCTCACCACCCCGGTCAGGCTGAATGTTGGCAGCGAGATTTTCTGCAGCGGAGAGCTTAAGGAATTTAAACCGAAGCTGAATGAAACCGGCTTTGACGCAAAGCTGTATTATCAGACGAAGGATGTCTATCTGCGCCTTTATGATGAGGCGCCGCTTTTATATGCGGAGGAAAGCGGGGAATTTTCGCTGTTCATTTTGATAAATAAGCTCAGGGAAGAAATGGCAGATCTTATTGATCAATATTTCAGCGGCGATACGGCAGCGGTTTTAAAGGCTGTAATGCTCGGCGACAAGAGCGGTTTTAGCGTTGAGCTTGATACGGCTTTGCTGAAATCAGGGCTCAGGCGGTTTTTGTATCCGTCATTTCTGCATATAATGATGATGAGCTCGATGGTGGGATTCCTACTTGGCTTCCTGCCGAAGAAATACAGGTCGGCGGCGATGTTTCTTCTGCTGATATGCTACGGGGCTGTAAACAGCAGCCGTCCCGTTATACTAAAAGCCGCCGTTGGCGCAGGAGCCGCTATTGCGGCAAGAAAAGTCCTCGGCTGGTCGGATTCTGCCGATACGGCTGCGATCGTTGTAATAGCCGTCGGTGTTTTCGAGCCGCTTATGCTGTATGATGCCGGACTTATAATATCTCTTTTCAACAGTATTCTTATAAGTTTCTTTTTCAGACCTCTTTATACTAAATTAAAAGGTATACGTCAAAAACAACTCCGCCGCATGACGGCAATGTGGATAATAAACTGCATCCTGCTCCTGCCGGTGCTGGCATATTTCGGAAGCAACGCCGGGATATACGCCATATGGGTATCAATGATAATGCTGCCGGCTGTAATGGTTTTGCTGTCAGCATCAGCAGTGATTTTATGTATAGCTGCCGCAATGCCGAATTTTTCGTTTGCGCTTTGTCTGCCGTGGGGAATATCGCAGGGGATACAGCAGCTTGCATATATCACAGCAAAGCTTCCTCTTGCAGGAGCGTATCTGCCCCAAACGACGCCGATTGTTCTTGCCGGATACATATTTGCCGTAATTGCAGTAAAGTGCCATTTTTTAAAGGCAAAAAGGCTAAAACGTGTAATGATTGTTTTGTCGGTAGGCTGTATAGCGGTATTTGCAGGCGGACAGCTTAAACGTATCGGTACGTTTGAGATAACTTTCGTAAGCGTCGGACAGGGGGACGGGGCGCTTTTGCAGACACCGTTTAAGGAAACGTTTATCATAGACGGCGGAGGAGGGGCGCATTACTCCGATTACAACGTCGGCAGGGAGGTATTTGTGCCGTATCTGCAAAGCCGTGGGGTATACGTTATAGATGCGGCTTTCGTAAGCCATTTCGACCGTGACCATGCCGAAGGTGTGTTGGAAGCAGTGCGCAATATGCGGGTAAAGACGCTTTATATACCGTCATACAACGCACAGAGCGAATGGAGGGAACAGCTGCTTAAAGCGGCGGAGGAAAACGGTACCAATGTGGTGGAAGTCAGCCAAAAGACGCAGCTGGAATTTGCGGGCGGACTCACAGCCCAACTCCTGCCGTCCGATGAGGACGCTTTATCGTCAAACGATGCTTCAATGATAGTGCGCTGGGAATTTGGCGGTGTGGGAGCTTTGTTTACGGGGGATATTTCAGCTGAACGAATGGAGGAGCTTGTCGAAGACGGCGAGGCCTGCCAAAGTGAGATATTAAAAGTTCCGCATCATGGCTCGAGATATTCTGTGTATCAGCCGTTTGCCGAAATTGTAAGCCCTGAATATGCGGTATTTTCCCTTGGAGCAGACAATACGTACGGTTTTCCAACGCAGGAGGCGCTTTCTTCATATGAAGCGGTCGGCGCAGATATACTGCGCACCGACATAAACGGCGATATTCATATAAATATCAAGCCTGACGGCGAATATTCGGTCAAATCCTACAAATAAAAATTTTTTTCAATAAATACTTGACAAAAGCTGTGGTTTGTATTATACTTGTAAAGTACCAAGCCTTTACAACAGGGTGACACGATAATGAGCAAGAATTTAAACATAAGCATATTGATGGATTTTTACGGTCAGCTGCTGACAGATAAGCAGTATGACGCAATGGATCTATACTATAATCAGGATCTTTCGCTGGCGGAAATTGCTGAGGATTCTGGCATAAGCCGTCAGGGCGTACACGATGCGATAAAGCGCGGTGAAAAGCAGCTTGAGGAGCTTGAGGAAAAGCTCGGTCTGGCAGCGAGGTTTGCAGCTGTAAGCCGGCAGGTGGAAAGGATTAAGACGCTTGTCGAGGAAATAGAGGAAGAGAATACTTCCCCGAAATTACAGGATAAAATTGCAGAGCTTAAGAGATTATCTGATGAATTTGAGAACGTGATATAGGTACAGCAAGGAGGTGCCGGTTTGGCTTTTGAGAGCTTAGGTGATAAGCTGCAGGGAGTGTTTAAGAAGCTGCGTGGAAAAGGCAGGCTCACCGAAAAGGATATAAAGGACGCTATGCGTGAGGTAAAGCTGGCGCTTTTGGAGGCGGACGTAAACTTTAAGGTGGTAAAGAGCTTTGTTGCCACAGTTTCGGAAAAAGCGCTCGGCGAGGAAATAATGGAATCGCTGACTCCGGCGCAGCAGCTGATAAAAATAGTAAACGAGGAGCTTACGATCCTCATGGGCGGAGAAGCTGCCCCGGTGATATTTGCAAAAAAGCCGCCGACGGTTATCATGATGTGCGGCTTGCAGGGTGCGGGTAAAACCACAGCCAGCGCAAAGCTGTCCCTCTATATGCGCAAACAGTTCGGAAAGCGCCCGCTTATGGCGGCGTGCGATATTTACCGGCCGGCGGCTGTAAAGCAGCTGGAGGTGCTGGGAGCGCAGATAGATATACCGGTATTTTCGATGGGGACGGATACAAATCCGGTGGAAATAGCGAAAAAAGCCGTAGAACACGCCCAGAAGCATGGCAATGACCCGGTAATACTCGATACAGCCGGACGGCTTCATATAGATGAGGAGCTGATGGAGGAGCTTGCCAATATCAAGAGTGAAGTCAGCCCGCAGGAAATACTGCTTGTCGTAGACGCAATGACCGGTCAGGATGCGGTAAACGTTGCAAAAACGTTCCACGAGAATTTGGATATAACAGGCGTTATCCTTTCAAAGCTTGACGGCGATACAAGAGGCGGAGCTGCGTTGTCGGTTCGTGAGGTTACGGGAGCGCCGATAAAATTTGCCTCAGTCGGCGAAAAGCTCGGAGATCTGGAGCTGTTCCATCCAGACCGTATGGCTTCAAGAATACTTGGTATGGGCGATGTTCTTACGCTCATAGATAAGGCTCAGGAAGCGATTGATGAAAAAGAAGCGGCTGAGCTTGAGGCAAAACTTAAAAATCAGAGCTTTGACCTTGACGATTTCTTGGGACAGTTAAAGCAGATAAAGAAGCTTGGTTCGTTCTCACAGATTCTAGGGATGATACCGGGTGTGGACAAGAAGCTGCTTGACACCGTTGATACTGAAGAAAACGAGAAAAAGCTGAAGCATATAGAAGCAATAATCCAATCGATGACGATGGAGGAGAGGCGTAAGCCGCAGATAATAGGTGCAAACCGCAAGATACGCATTGCCAAGGGCAGCGGTACGAGAGTACAGGATGTAAACCAGCTTTTAAAGCAGTTTGAACAGATGCGAAAGATGATGAAGCAGCTTTCCGGCGGAAAGCAAAAACGGCTTCTAAAGCGTATGCGAAAGCGGTAGGCGCATGTATAACTTAAGCAGGCAGCTGCCATAGCGGCAGTTAGCTATATATAAATAAGACCCGGAGGTGAAAATAATGGCAGTTAAAATCAGATTGAGAAGAATGGGCGCGAAGAAGGCTCCTTTTTATAGAGTTGTAGTAGCTGATTCGAGATATCCCCGTGACGGTAGATTTATCGAAGAGATCGGCACTTATAATCCGCTGACAGACCCGGCAACAATAGACATTGATGCTGACAAGGCGAAGAAGTGGATCGGCAACGGCGCTCAGCCTACAGATACTGTAAAGGCTCTTTTAAAGAAGTCGAACATTATCTAACGGAGGACAGCTATGAAAGAAGTATTAGAAATCATTGCAAAATCTCTTGTAGATGATCCCGATGCGGTTGAAGTCCGTGAGGTGGATGAAGACCAGACGGTTATACTCGAGCTTAGGGTAGCTGAGAGTGATATGGGTAAGGTGATCGGTAAGCAGGGGAGGATTGCAAAGGCGATCCGTACAGTTGTAAAAGCAGCGGCGAGCCGTGAAAACAAGCGTGTTGCCGTTGAGATACTGCAATAATCATGGGGGCTTGCCTTGCGGCAGGTCCTTATTTCGTTTATGAGAAATATTTATCCGGAGGAGAGCATATGGATCTACTGGAAATAGGCAAGATAATAAATACGCACGGGTTAAAAGGCGAGGTTAAAGTTGTGCCGTGGACGGATAACGCTGATGACATGGAAGCGGTATCGACCGTGTATGTGGATTTTGCCGGTGAGAAAAAGAAGCTTACGGTTCAGAATATACGCTACCAGAAAAACAACCTGATAGTAAAGTTTCATGAGATAAACTCCATTGATGAGGCGGAGCTTTACAAAGGTTTGGTGATTTCTGCCGAGAGGGCGGAGCTTGGCGAGCTTGAGGAGGGAGTTTATTATATAGCCGACCTTATAGGCTTAAGAGCTGAGGACGAGGAAGGGAAATTTATCGGCACGATAAAGGACGTTTTCAACACCGGCGCTAACGATATATACGAGATAGAGCGGGAGGGGAAGAAGCCGCTGCTCTTGCCGGTAATTGATGAAACAGTGCTTGAGGTAAACATCCCTGAGGGATTTGTGAAAATCCATATACTCGACGGTCTGGAGGAGCTGTGATGAGGTTTGACGTGCTGACGCTGTTTCCGGGAATGTTTTCCGCTGTCATGGGCGACAGCATTATCGGCCGTGCGAGGGATCGCGGGATATTGGAGATGAATTTCATTGACATACGTGAATTTTCCCTTGACAAGCACCGCAAGACGGATGATTATCCCTACAGCGGCGGGGGCGGGATGCTGATGACGCCGCAGCCGATATATGACGCATACATGAGCGTGGCAGCAGACCTTCCTAAAAAACCGCTCACGGTGTATATGTCGCCGCAGGGGCGGGTATTTAATGAGGAGATAGCTAAGGAGCTTGCCGGACAGGAGCAGATAGTGCTGCTTTGCGGCCATTACGAGGGTGTTGACCAGCGAGTGCTTGACGAGATTGTCGATATGGAAATATCAATAGGCGACTTCGTCCTCACCGGTGGCGAAATAGCGGCAATGGCTGTCATGGATGCAGTATCACGGCTTGTGCCGGGGGTGCTGCCGTTTGAAGAGGCGTACAAAAATGAGTCGCATTACAGCGGCCTTTTGGAATATCCGCAGTATACACGGCCGCCGGAGTTTCGGGGCAGGAAGATACCCGAGATACTGCTCTCTGGTCATCATGCAAATATAGAGCGGTGGAAGAGGGAGCAGGCGCTTATAAATACGTATGAAAAACGTCCCGATATGCTCAAAACTGCCCCGCTTACCGAGGAGGATAAGGCTTTTTTGGAGAAGTATATAAAAAGCAAGGGCGAATCTAATCAAATTTGTGAATAATAAGAATTGAGATAATACGGTGTATATGGTATCATAAGCTACAGGTAATATTTTGCGAAAGGAGAACGGTATGGAGGCGGAAAAGCAGATCCCGGCAGCCGAGGCTGCGGGAGTATCGCCGGCGGTGGTAGAAGCCTTTGTCAAACAGCGGCAGGTATATATGGCAGCCATTAAGGAAATAACGACAAAGCTTGAGATACTTGACGAGGATTTCAAGGCTTCTCACGCATATAACCCGATCCATCATATAGAAAGCCGCTTGAAAAGTCCGGCAAGCGTATGGAAAAAACTCAACAGGAAAAATGCCTCCGCTGTCACGGATAATATAAGCGACTACGTTCAGGATATTGCCGGAGTACGGGTGATATGCAACTATATCGAGGATATTTACAGCATAGCCGACCTGCTTACCGGACAGAGGGATATAGAGCTTCTGCGCAAGCGTGACTACATAATGTATCCCAAGGAGAACGGTTACCGCAGTCTTCATTTGCTGATAAAGGTACCCGTATTTTTATCAAGCGGCGTGCAGCTTGTGAAAGCCGAGGTGCAGATACGGACGATAGCGATGGATTTCTGGGCAAGCCTTGAGCATCATCTCAGATATAAATCAGAGGATGAAATATCGGATGATTTAAGGCGCAGGCTTAAGGACAGCGCAGAGAAAATATCGGAGATAGATATGGAAATGCAGTCCATATACAGAGAGCTGAGAAAAACAAGGAAAAATCAAAAATAAATATTGTATCCCTCCGAAATAACGGAGGGGGAGAGGAAGGAAAAATGCAGAAAAAGAAAACCAATCCGCTTAAAATGCTTCTGCCTCTTGTGCAGGGTGCGCTGATAGGTACCGGTGCAATACTGCCGGGTGTGAGCGGCGGCGTGTTGTGCGTATCGTTTGGTGTGTATGAGCTTATGATGGAGTTCTTTGTTCATCCGATAAAATCGCTGAAGAAAAATTACAAGCTCTTTATCCCTCTGGGAATAGGCGGGCTTGTAGGCTTTGTGCTTCTGGCAAAGCTGATAGAGGGATTCCTTGCAGCGTTTTCTATAGCGGCGCTGGCGCTGTTTTCCGGACTTATTTCAGGTACTGTGCCGGGGCTTATGAAAAACGCTATCGACAGCGACCACAAAACAAGCTGGGCAGGTTTTATAATAACGCTTATAGCTTCATTTACGCTGTTCCACATTCTGGAGGCCGGAATGGGCGGGGACATACAGCCGAATTTTTGGTGGTACGTGTTCTGCGGAGCGATATGGGCGCTCAGTATGGTAGTGCCGGGACTCAGCTCGTCGTCTGTACTGCTGTTTATGGGGCTGTATCAGCCGATGGCTGCAGGCATAGGCAATTTGGATTTCTCTGTACTTATACCCTTGTTTATCGGCTTTGTGGCGGCTATACTGGCTCTGGCAAGAGTGGTAAATATGCTGCTTGAAAAATTCTACCCGATAGTGTCAAGGATAATAATCGGTTTTGTTATCTCATCGGTGCTTATGATAACGCCGACTGAATTTGCCGGTGCGGGACAGCTTATCGCAGGAGTACTTTGCTTTGCGGGCGGTTTTGCCGTATCAATGGTAATGGACTATTTCAAGGAAAAACAGGATATAAAAGACTGACATTCTCCGTCCCAGACATGACGAAAAACTGTCTTTTTTTAATGCAATTTTGTAATGTATACGATATTAGAAAATTATGTAGACAAAATATAAAAATTGTGGTATAATATTACTACAAAGAAATTAAGACAGGAAGGAGAATGTTGTATGGCCGTCGCAAAAAAGAAAGCGAAAAAGAAAATGATGTACAGAGGCAAGCCGCTATATCGTATCGGCGACAGACTTTATTACGGCAACTTGACGGACAAATACATCCTCGTATTGGATGTGCTGGAAACTGAACAGCAAAAAGAAACTAAAGTATCAAAAAGAATAGCAGTGCAGATTATGGATAACCGCTGCGAATTGGGGAAGGGACAGATTTTCCGCAAAGCGGAAAGACCTAACCTTTACAAGGCTCTCGACATAGGAGAATGGTGGCTCAAGGAAGCAGTGACGGAGTATTGATAGACAAAAAAGCTCGGCTTTGCCGGGCTTTTTTAGAAGGGAGAATATCATGGAGGAAAAAATACGATACGGTCTTATTGATACGCTCAGAGGAGTGGCAATAATCAGCATGGTGTTGTATCATACGGTATGGGACTGCGTATATATGTTTTATGTAAATCTGCCGTGGTTTCGCGGGACGCTTGGTCATGTATGGCAGCAGAGCATATGCTGGACGTTTATACTATTGTCGGGGTATTGCATGGCTTTGGGCAAGCATGCGATAAAGCGTGGGATAACGGTGTTTTTAGCCGGCGCTTTGATAAGCGTGGTGACTTTGATGTTTACATCACAGGGGATACGGTTTGGCGTGCTTACGCTTATAGGTTCCTGTATGATTATCGGGGGTCTTCTGCTGAAGCAGCTCTCAAAATGCCCGCCCCTTATAGGAGCGGCGATAAGCGTACTGCTATTTCTCCTTACGTGGGTGATAAACGACGGCTGGCTCGGTATTGGCGGGATAGAGCTTATAAGGCTGCCGGAGGCTATATACCGTGGGTCTTTTATGTCGTATCTGGGGTTTACTGCACCGGATTTTTCATCGGCTGATTATTTCTCTTTAATGCCGTGGGGATTTCTGTTTTTCGCCGGATATTTCATCTGCCGGGCATCAGAGGGGAGAGGGATTAGTTCGATCTTGAAAAAACGTGGGATCCCCGCCCTGAATTTTCTGGGGAAACATTCTCTTGTGATATATATAATCCACCAGCCGATTATATACGGGGTATTGTGGGTGATATTCCGTCTTGTGAGAAGATGGTAGGGAAATGTCCGCTTTACGGAGCGGATGTTTTTTATGCGGGGATTTTCGGGCAATAAAAAATACAGGCCGTAAGACCTGTATTCTGGAGCTAATGGCGGGGGTCGAACCCGCGACCTACTGATTACGAATCAGTCGCTCTGCCAACTGAGCTACACCAGCATATAAGCCGGATATTTTATATCCGGCAGTAAATTTTGATTAAAAAAGCGTCCTGGCAATTTGAGAAATTTCCTTGCCGTCAGCCATGCCCTTCGTTTTCACATATTCCATAATCCTGCCCATATCTTTCATTGAAGAAGCTCCGGTTTCGGCTATTGCTTCACGGACAACCTTCTCCAGCGCATCACCTGTGAGCTGCTCGGGCAGATACTCCATCAAAATATCCATTTCCTGCTTAAGAGGAAGGATTAGATCCTCACGTCCGCTTTTCTCATACTCCGGCAGGGAATCCCTGCGCTGTTTGAGCTGCTTGGCAATAACGTCGAGTATGCCGTTATCATCAAGAGTGATTTGTTTGTCCTTTTCGACTTGTAAAATCGCAGCCTTGACCATCTGTATTGTGTTTTTGCGGACTGTATCCTTATTTTTCATAGCCAGCTTAAAATCAGCTGACAATTTTTCTTTCAATGACAACACTGTCACCTCAATATTTATTTAAACTTTCTCTTTCTTGCCGCTTCGGATTTCTTCTTACGCTTTACACTGGGCTTTTCGTAATGCTCGCGTTTTCTGATTTCCGACATAACGCCAGACTTTGCACACTGGCGCTTAAAACGACGCAGAGCGCTGTCTAAAGATTCGTTATCCTTTACTCTGATTTCAGACACTGTTGTTCCCCTCCCTCCGGCAAGTC
>DBQZ01000074.1:8864-11503 GCA_002305435.1 Clostridiales bacterium UBA1381 | reverse complement strand
GAGGGGGTTCTGTCAAGGATTTTATTAAAATTTCTTGAAATTTTTTTGGAAAATTTTAAGTATTTCCCGCTTTTGTGTGCTTTAACCGGCAGGCCAAGCAAATTCACGGCCACCCATAAGATGGAAATGCAGGTGCATAACGGTCTGGCCGCCGTTTTTGCCGCAGTTGTTTACGATGCGGTATCCGTCCTTGTCAAAGCCGAGTTCTTTTGCTATTTTGGCAGCAGCCTCAAACATTTTAGCGGCGTATGCGCTGTTGTCGGCAGTTATAAAATTGGCGGATTCGATATGTTCCTTCGGCACTATCACGATATGTTCCGGAGCCTTTGGGTCAATATCACGAAACGCATAAACGTATTCGTCCTCGTAGACCTTTGTCGAGGGTACTTCGCCGTTGATGATTTTGCAGAATAAGCAGTCCATATTTACACGCTCCTTCTCTTATTATGGTTGAAAATATAAAAGCAATACCTGTAATATTGCGCCTTTTTTGAGAGGGCAATATTACAGGATATAATACTTTTTCAGTGATTTTATGCGCCCAATTGCTCGGCGACGATTTCAGCTGCTTTTTTAACAGCTTCATCTATCTTTGAAGCGTCCTTGCCGCCGCCCTGAGCCATGTCGGGCTTACCGCCGCCGCGGCCGCCGCATACGGCTGTGATATTCTTTATGATATTGCCGCAGTGTGCGCCGCATTTTACGGCATCCTTGGATGCCATGGCAACGAACGTTATCTTGTCGCCGTCAAGCGAGGCTAAAACGACTATGCCGCAGCCGAGACTGTCACGCAGGGAGTCGGCAGTGGTTTTTAAGCTGTCGGCGCTGCGTCCGTCAATGCGGGCTGTTATGAGCTTTGCAGGCCCTACCTCTTTTGCGGACGAGAGCATATTCTTTGCCTCGTCACGGGCGGAGGATTCCTTGAGCTTTTCAATCTCTTTTTGTGCGTCCTTAAGCTCGTTTACGATTGCTGCTGCTTTCTTTACAAGATCGTGCTCGTTCGTCTTTAATGAGGAGGCGGAAGCAGCTATCATTTCATCACGCTCGTGGATATATTCCATCACACCACGGCCGGTAACGGCTTCTATACGGCGTACGCCGGCTGCAACTCCGCCCTCGGAGAGCAGCTTGAAAAGCCCTGCCTGAGCAGTGTTTGTAAGGTGGGTACCTCCGCAGAATTCTATAGAATAATCCCCCATTGATACTACACGGACAATGTCGCCGTATTTTTCGCCGAACTGAGCCGCAGCGCCGAGCTTTTTCGCCTCTTCTATCGGCAGCTCCTGAACCGTTACATCAAGACCCGCAAGGATTGCTTCGTTGACCTTATTTTCAACTTCGGAAAGCTGCTGGGGCGTCATTGCCTCAAAATGCGAGAAGTCGAAACGCAGTCTGTGAGCATCCACGTACGAGCCTGCCTGGGCAACGTGCGAGCCGAGGACTTCCTTTAAAGCCTTGTGCAGCAGATGTGTTGCTGAATGGTTGCGGCAGATGTCGCTTCTTACGGCCTTGTTTACCGATAAGGTAATGGTATCTCCGATATTTATGGGAGCATCCGCATTTATTTCGTGCAGATAATGGCCGTCGCCCGTTTTGGTGGTGTTGACAACCGCAGCAACGGTTTTACCACCGGAAATCACCTCGCCGACATCGCCGACCTGACCGCCCATTTCAGCATAGAACGGGGTCTTATCGGTGACGATAAAGCCGTTTTCGCCGGCGCCTATGCCGTCGCAGGCGGAACCGTCTTTTCTGGCGACTCCCTCAACGGTTGCTTCCGCTTCGAGGGTGTCATAGCCCACGAATACTGTGGGGGCGACGTTTTCAAATGTGTATATTTCATCGGAATCCCAGCTGGAGCCGTCCTTTCTGGCAGCTCTTGCGGTGTCCTTTTGCTCCTGCATGGCCTTGTTGAAGCCGTCGGTATCGACGCTCATGCCGTTTTCGGCGGCTATTTCCACTGTGAGGTCGAGGGGGAAGCCGTATGTGTCGTGCAGCTTGAACGCATCCTCGCCGGGAAGGACTGTATTGGCGGAATTTCTACATTCTTCGATATATTTCTCCAAAACGGCAAGCCCGTTGTCGATTGTCGCATCAAACCGCTCTTCTTCGAGCTTTATGATTTTCTTGATGTATTCACGTTTTTCCGCAAGTTCGGGGTAGGCGTCCTTGGAACAGTCTATAACAGTATCTGCCACCTCGTAGAGGAAAGCGTCGTTTATGCCGATAAGCTTCCCGTGACGTGCGGCACGGCGCAGAAGCCGGCGCAGAACGTAGCCGCGTCCTTCGTTTGACGGGATAACGCCGTCTGATACCATCATTACGGTTGAACGGATGTGGTCGGTTATAACACGCAGGGATACGTCTTTTTTCTCGTCCTTTTTGTACTCAAGTCCCGATATGCGGCAGATATGCTTCATGACGTCCTGTACCGTGTCTATCTCAAACAGGTTGTCAACGCCCTGCATAACAACAGCCAAACGCTCAAGACCCATACCGGTGTCGATATTGGGGTTGGGGAGGGGAGAATAATTGCCCGCCTCGTCCTTGTCAAACTGCGTAAATACGAGATTCCATACCTCCATGAAACGGTCGCAGTCGCAGCCTACACCGCAGGTCGGTTTGCCGCAGCCGTATTC
>DBQZ01000074.1:8292-8724 GCA_002305435.1 Clostridiales bacterium UBA1381 | reverse complement strand
TTCTTAAAATAATCGCCGAAAGAAAAATTGCCGAGCATTTCAAAGAACGTGCCGTGACGGGCTGTCTTTCCGACATTTTCAATATCGCCTGTCCTAATGCACTTTTGGCAGGTGGTAACACGGCGGCGGGGGGCAGTTTCGGGGTTCTGGAACCACGGCTTCATCGGCGCCATGCCGGAATTTATCAAAAGCAGGCTGGCATCGTTTTTCGGTATCAGCGGAAAACTCTCAAGCCTGAGACAGCCCTTTGTCTCAAAAAAGCTCAGGAATTTTTCTCTTATCTCGTTTACTCCAAGTTTTTGCATCAGATATTTAACTCCTTCGTATCTAAGTTTATCCTATTATATTACATCTGTGCCCGTTATGTCAATGAAAATAACAGACAAATTTATATTTTTTATTTCTTAAAGGTGTTTTTGTTCATTTATCGGA
>DBQZ01000074.1:5790-8199 GCA_002305435.1 Clostridiales bacterium UBA1381 | reverse complement strand
TTCGGCGGCTGACAGTACACGGCAGGTTGAATACCTCGACCGTGGTACCGTTGCAGTGCGTGTTGACAACGGTGTTTTTCTGAGCTGGCGGCTTTTGGGCACGGAATCGCTTGATCAGACGTTCGACCTGTACAGGGACGGCGAGCTGATTGAGGAGGGGCTTGACACTACGAATTACACTGACACTTCAGGCTTTGCTTATCAGACCTATCAGGTTGTTCCCACAGGCGAGGAGCCTGACGAGGGGGATACGATAAGCGTATGGGATAAGGATTATTACGACATCCCGCTCAACAGGCCTGCGGGCGGGGTTACAAAATCTGGAGAGAGCTACACTTATTCGGTAAACGATACAAGCGTGGCGGATGTTGACGGCGACGGTGAGTATGAGTTTATAATCAAATGGGATCCGTCAAACTCACATGACAACTCTGACCACGGCTATACCGGCAACGTGCTTCTTGACTGCTACGAAATGGACGGAACGCAGCTTTGGCGCATTGATTTGGGTATAAACATCCGTGCCGGCGCACATTATACGCAGTTTATCGTATACGACTTTGACGGCGACGGCAAGGCGGAGATGGCTTTGCGTACGGCTCCCGGCTCGAAAGATTCCACCGGTGCGTACGTAAGCACAAAAGGCAAGAATATTACATGGGACGGATTTTCCGACACTGACGACTTGCGCCAGAGCGGCAGCAAGAACGGCCATATTATAAAAGGCCCCGACTGGCTCACCATGTTCAACGGTGAAACCGGCGAGGCTATGCAGACGGTGGACTTTTATCCGCAGAGAGGCTCTGTAGGAAGCTGGGGCGACAATTACGGCGGACGTTCGGAGAGATTTTTGGCAGCGGTTGCCTACCTGAACGGCACGACCCCGAGCCTTATCGTATCGCGCGGTTATTATGAGAAAGCCGGCATGGCTGCATATAACTGGGACGGCGAGAACTTTACGATGCTCTGGTCAAGAACGGACACTGGCGATACAAGGACGCTCTACGGTCAGGGAAACCATAACATTTCTGTAACTGATGCTGATAATGACGGCAAAGATGAGATAGTATTCGGTTCAACTGTAGTTGACGATAACGGCTCAATACTAAACTCCACCGGCCACGGTCACGGTGATGCTATGCACGTTTCCGACTTTGACAATGACGGCAATCAGGAAGTATTCCAGGTGCATGAATCATCAGATGTGTGCAATGACGGTTATGCTGCTGAATACCGCCGTGCGGGAACGGGAGAAATACTGTCGAACAAGGCTCTTGCAGGCAGCAAGGCAGATAACGGCCGAGGCGTTATGGCGAATATTGACGACAATACAAACGATACTGCCGAATATTGGAGCGCAGCTGATTCTGAGCTTTATGGTACAGACGGAGTATCCATAGGTACGAAGCCGAGAGAGACAAACTCCCTCCTTTATTGGGACGGCGATCTTGCAAGAGAGCTTCTTGATATAACAAGAGTCGTAAAATACGGAACGCCTGATGAATCCGGCTTTGAGAGACGGACGTTTGAGGGTGTTCACTCAAACAACTCCTCTAAATCAAACGCAGCTCTTTCGGCTGACATTATGGGCGACTGGCGTGAAGAGGTAATGTTCGGCACGAATGACGATACGGCGCTTAGGATATTCACAACGACTATTCCGACAGAATATAAGCTTACAACGCTTATGCACGACACGCAGTACCGCTGCGGCGTGGCATGGCAGAATGTCGGCTACAATCAGCCGCCGCATACGAGCTATTACATAGGAAAGGCAGCCCTTTCCCAAGACGGCACAACGCTTTCGCCGAAGGCGGGCTTTGATACTGTAGCGGTTGCCCATACCCCTGAGACGGAAGAGCCTCCCGTACCGGCGGAGAGTACGACGAAGCTCATTGATACGAAGGGCTTTACATCGGGCGGCGAATGGAGCTTCTCATCCGGAAGCGTTTCGAGCGAGGCCGCTCCATTTAACGAGGTATTTAGAGTAACCTCCGGAACATCTACCATGGATTTGGGACTTAGTCCTCAGTCTTCTGCAATTACGGTAGAGTCGTTTGAACTGGAAACTGCAACGGCGGTTGTTAAAAACAATTCCGCAGCAGAGATAACACCGGCTCTTGTTATGGCATCGTATAATGCAGCCGGCGAGCTTGCAGATGTTTCTGTTGTTGAAGACTCCATAGCAAGCGGACAGACAGCGACAATAACCGGTACCCAAGTAGACGTGCCGGCAGATGGCTATGCTGAGGCTATGCTTTGGAATGGGCTTAGCGATATGAGCCCGATTGCCCCGGTATTGAATGAAGAAAATCCGTCATATGTAGGCGAGACAGTCGAAGCAAAAACGCTTAAATTCTCCTTTGACTGGAAAGCTTCAAATTCAAGCTCCGTACAGATAACAGGTGC
>DBQZ01000074.1:3603-5769 GCA_002305435.1 Clostridiales bacterium UBA1381 | reverse complement strand
TGGTACCATGTGGAAATGACAGAGGATCCGACGGCAAGGACAATCGATCTGTCGATACAGGATTATACCGATAACAGCGATTACAGGAATATATATGCAATCTCCTTTGCATCAGCAGGGGATGTTTCACCGGCGAATTTCGTTATCAAAAATTCCTGTTCAATTGATAATCTGGTAGTTGAAGAGGTAGTTTATAACGTAGAGCGTGCGCTTATCGAATTTAACGTTACAGATGCTAATGGATCACCTGTGGCGGATGCTACGGTAACGATCGGCACGAGAACTCTTACGACTGACGCTTCCGGTCATGCAGCTATTAAGCTTGAGACAGGCGAATATGATTATAAGATAACAAAGCCTGAATATAAGTCGGCTTCCGGCAAGGCTAACGCAGCGACCGACGTTTCTATCGATGCGACTCTTCTTGACGGTGAGGAACGTACAGTTTACACCAGCTACTACTTCGGTGATATAGAAATTGCCGAGAGTAAGGAAGCGGGTAAGGCAAAGGAAAATACGACGTTCACCGTTCCCGACAGTGCAAAGATAGATGTTACGCATACCTTCCCGACTTCGGCCGAGGATCTGCCTCCGGGATATGAGGATTACGCCGGACAGACCATGTCGTTTGAGTTTGACCCCGACCAGTCCAATACGGTAGATGTAACAGTAGGCGAGAACAGCGATACTTATATCAGGTTGTATTATAAGGAAAAGAGAGTTCCCGTAACCGGACTTGATACCGAGATAGTGCGTGTGCAGTTTGCACCAAGCGGCCTTGGTCATGAGTACTGGACGGCTACAGCCTACGATTACGCCGATAATAACGGTCAGACTATAGAGGTATCCGGCAGCAACAGCGTGACGATAAACTTCCCGACAACTGCTGAGAAATTTGTTATGGAATACGACATGATATTTAAGGAAATGGATTGGGGCGGAAACGTCTTTGGTATTTCCTTGAATAACGGCAACACCGTAGGAAGCCGTGTCGGGCTGAGAGCCTCCAGTGAGAATACCGGAAGATGGGAGCCGGTATATAACGGCGAGCAGTACATAACGCTTGCACCGGGCGACAACAGGTATCCTGGCGATTATACGAACCAGCGTGTACACTTCATCATAGTAAGCGACGGCACACAGCTTTTGGTAACGATAGCTAACGCAGAAACCGGCGAGCTCTACGTTGACAATTTCCCCGTTCCTTATGCAAACAACATAGGTCCGGCTTCAAAGCCGATAAACCGTGTTGTATTCGGCAGAGTAAGAGGAAGCGGAAATGCAACATACGCTCTTACAGGTTTCAAGGCGTATACGATAGGAGCGGCAGGAGGTGGTGATCCTGTCAATACTGAGAGAACGGTTGTAATACCGAGTACAGAATCGTTTGCGCTCACATCAGCTACGCACATATCTGATGTAGAGGGCGTAGATTACAACGCAGCAACGCTCATAGGCGTTGAGTATGAGCTGCGGGATGCTTCCGGAAATGTTGTATCGCCTGCAGGCATCACGCTTGGCGAGGATGGTACGCTTACAATAGCTGATAATGCCGTTGCCGGAGATTACTACGTGGTAACGCTTATAAACGATACCCCGGCAGAATCCTGCAAACTGAGCTTCCTTAAGAAGACAGAGTTGTTTAAATCCTCGTTCAGAAGCGGTACTGACGGCTTCATTATGCAGGCCGGCGATACAGCTAATACTTCGATGAAGGCAGAGGGCGGAACGCTTGAATTCCGTATGAACAACGCTACAGCCGACGGCGGTTTCTATAAGATATTCGATACACCTGTAGAAAGCGGCAAGGCAGAGCTTACGTTCACCTTTACAACCGGCGGATTGAAAGACGGTAACGAGGCTTGGAACTGGGACGGCTCGGAGTACACGTTCTATCTGCAGATACTGGATAAGAACTTTGACCCCAATTCTTCTATAGACAATAAGGATAATATCATCCTTGAGCTTTCACAGGCGTATAGGTCAAGCGCCCAGCAGACGCTCTACAGGCTGCGCGGCACGGGTACGGCTCAGGTAGGAAGCGATTGGAAGAAGGATTCCAGCATTAGCGATAATCCTGTCGGAAGAAGCTCGACAACGTGGAATATCACAGCGAATATGGACTTTGACACAAAGACTGCCACATTTACTTTGAAGAGCAAGGAT
>DBQZ01000074.1:0-3451 GCA_002305435.1 Clostridiales bacterium UBA1381 | reverse complement strand
GTTTTAGAAAAATTTCGTTTTTTAGAAAAAAACGCTTGCATTTTGTGAAAAACTGTGGTATACTAACATGGTATGAGAAATACACACATTTTCCGACCAAGGAAAAGTTGCCCTGTGCCGGGGTCTTTGCTTGGGATGAAGGAAATGGAGGAAATTAAAAACAGGAGGAATAAAAATGGCAAACGTAATTTCAATGAAGCAGCTTCTTGAAGCAGGCGTTCATTTCGGACACCAGACGAGAAGATGGAACCCGAAAATGGCAGAGTACATTTTCACAGAGAGAAACGGTATCTACATCATCGACCTGCAGAAAACCGTAAAGAAGATCGAAGAGGCTTACTACTTCATCAGAGACTTGGCAGCTGAGGGCGGCGAGGTTCTGTTCGTAGGAACGAAAAAGCAGGCGCAGGATTCCATTAAGGAAGAAGCTGAAAGAGTCGGCATGTATTATGTAAACGCCAGATGGCTTGGCGGTATGCTGACAAACTTCAAGACAATCCAGAAGAGAATTGAGCGTCTTGAGCAGATAAACAAGATGGAAGAAGAAGGTACTTTTGAGCTGCTGCCGAAGAAAGAGGTAATAAAGCTCAAAGCCCAGAGAGACAAGCTCGAGAAATATCTCGGCGGTATAAAGACAATGAAGCGTCTGCCGTCGGCAATGTTCGTTGTTGACCCGAGAAAAGAAAAGATAGCTATCGCTGAGGCGAAGAAGCTCGGTATCCCCGTAGTTGCTATCGTTGATACAAACTGCGACCCGGATGAGGTTGATTACGTTATCCCCGGAAACGATGATGCTATAAGAGCGGTTAAGCTGATAGCTTCTACTGTTTCCAATGCAATACTCGAAGGCAAGCAGGGCGAGGACGCTGCTGCTGAAGCTGAAGAGGAAGCTGCTGACGCTGAATAAGACATATTTTGGCAGTCTTTAGGTCTTGTGCAGAGACTGTAGACTGCCTTTATTTTTGGAAAACGAAAAAATATTGGGAGGAAACACACCATGGCATTTACAGCTAAAGATGTAAAAGAATTAAGAGAAATGACCGGCTGCGGTATGATGGACTGCAAAAAGGCTCTTACAGAAACTGACGGCGATAAGGAAAAGGCTGTTGAGTACCTGAGAGAAAAGGGACTTGCTACAGCTGCTAAGAAGGCAGGCAGAATAGCTGCTGAGGGTATCGTAAAAGCATACGTTGACGGCAAGGTAGGCGTACTTGTAGAAGTAAACTCGGAGACTGACTTTGTTGCTAAGAACACTGAGTTCCAGGATTTCGTAGGAGCGGTTGCAAAGACTGTTGCACAGGGCGCTCCGGCTGACGTTGAAGCGTTAAAGGAAATGAAGATAGCAGGCGGCGACAACACAGTAGGCGAGGAGCTTACAGCAAAGATCGCTAAAATAGGCGAGAACATGAACATCAGACGTTTTGCAAGAATCGAAGCAGCAGGCGCAGTTGTTGAATACATCCACGCTGCCGGCAAGATCGGCGTTTTGGTAGAGGCTGATACGGACAGCGCAGACAGCGACGCTGTTAAGGAAGCGCTCAGAAACGTAGCTATGCAGGTTGCTGCTCTTAATCCGAAGTACGTATCGACAGACGATGTTCCTGAGGATTACAAGGAGCATGAGAAAGAGATCCTGATGGCTCAGGCTCAGAACGATCCTAAGAACGCTAACAAGCCGGCAAATATCATTGAAAAGATGATAACAGGCCGTCTTGCAAAGGAACTCAAAGAGGTTTGCCTGCTTGAGCAGGAATACGTAAAGGCCGAGAATAAGGAATCCGTTGGCGCATACATCAACAAGGTTGCAAAGGACAACGGTATCAGCTTGGCAGTAAAGGGCTTTGTTCGTTATGAAACCGGCGAGGGTCTGGAGAAGAAAGAAGAGAACTTCGCAGACGAAGTTGCCAGCATGATAAAATAAAAATTTTGAACACAAAGGAGGGGAACACGTTATGCAAAATATATGTGTTCCCCTTTTTTAGGATATGTTATACATAAGGAGGGAAAGCAATGGGAGCAAAGTACAAACGAGTGCTTATCAAAATCAGCGGTGAGGCGCTTGCCGGAAAGAACGGTTTCGGCCTTGACGAGGATACTATCGGTAAAATCTGCGAGCACGTTAAAAAGGTGAGCGACATGGGCGTGCAGGTGGCGATAGTCGTCGGCGGAGGTAACATCTGGAGAGGCAGAAGCGGCGAAAATATGGACAGGACACGTGCAGACCATATGGGAATGCTTGCAACGGCTATAAATGCTCTGGCGCTGTGTTCCTCGCTTGAGAACTGCGGCGTGGAAACGAGAGTGCAAACCGGTATTGAAATGCGCCAGGTGGCAGAGTTTTACATCCGAGGCAAGGCCGTAAGGCATCTGGAAAAGGGCAGAGTAGTTATCTTTGGCTGCGGTACGGGAAATCCGTTTATGTCCACCGATACAGCTGCCGCTTTGAGGGCAGTGGAAATAGAGGCGGATATAATCCTGCTTGCAAAGAAGGTTGATGCGGTATATGATTCCGATCCGGCGACAAATCCTAATGCGAAGAAGTACGATTCGCTCACTTATACAGAGATATTGAGCATGAGTCTGGGAGTTATGGATGCGACTGCCGCCTCCATGTGCCGTGACAATCATATGCCTATCCTCGTTTTCGGTATCAGCGATCCGGAAAACCTGGAACGGGCGGTAAAGGGCGAGCCTATAGGAACGTACGTATCAAACGATGGTATAAGAAAATAAATTATAAAAATAAACTATATGGAAAGGAAGTAAGATCATGGGAAAATATCCGGAAATAGAAGCAAGAATGGAAAAGCGCATAAACGGCTATGCCAGTGAGCTTAAGACGATACGTGCCGGACGTGCAAACGCTTCGGTGCTTGACAAGGTACACGTGGAATATTACGGCACACCGACTCCGATAGCCCAGCTTGGCACAATATCCTCTCCCGAACCGAGGCTTCTTGTTGTACAGCCGTGGGATGCAAGTATTCTTCGTGAGGTGGAAAAGGCGATCCAGAAAGCTGATATAGGGCTTTCCCCGCAGAATGACGGTAAGGTTATACGGCTGAATTTTCCGCCGCTTACCGAGGAGAGAAGAAAAGAACTGGTAAAGCAGGTTAAAAAGTACACCGAAGAGGCTAAAATCCAGATACGCAATATCCGCCGTGACGCTATGGACGATTTCAAGGCACAGAAGAAGAGCGGCGATATAACAGAGGACGATCTTAAGGGCATTGAAAAGGATGTACAGAATCTGACCGACAAGTATATAAAAGAGCTTGACCAGATAGCTGCCGGCAAGGAAAAAGAGATAATGGAGATATAACCCTCGATATTATAAAACGGGGACTTCCGGCATAGAATAACGAATAGGAGCAATGCCGCCATGTGACCCATGGCGGCATTGTGGAAATTTAAGGGGAATAAAAATGTTTTTTCGCAAAAAGAGAAAGGC
>DBQZ01000021.1 GCA_002305435.1 Clostridiales bacterium UBA1381 | reverse complement strand
TATATTACGGTTACGTTTGGTCTGCCGTATAGGCTTGATTCTCCTAAGGTAGATATTGCCACTGAAGCATATCCAAACCGCTGGACACACCACGTACTTGTAGGTGACGCTTCTGAAATAGACCATCAGCTGTTATCGTGGATAGTAGAGGCTGCGGAGTTTTCACGAAATAAGCGGTAGTATTTGAGTAGATGTATTGATAAATAGTATAATTGGGGAAATGATAGCTATGGAAATTTTAAAATGCGAGAATGTACAAAAGATATATGGTTTTTCAGGCAACATGGTGACAGCGCTGGACGGTATTGATTTATCGGTAAATAAAGGGGAATTTGCGGCTATTATGGGAGCATCCGGCTCGGGGAAATCTACGCTTTTACATATTATAGGCAGCGTGGACACAATGACATCAGGAAAAGTGATCGTTGATGGTATTGACATCTCCCAGCTTACACCTGATAAGGCGGCGATTTTCAGACGCAGAAAGGTTGGGCTCGTTTACCAGTTTTATAATCTAATACCTGCCCTTACCGTTAGAAAAAATATTCTTATGCCTCTGCTTTTGGATAAGAAAAAACCTGATCAGAAATATTTTGACGAAATCGTTTCCTCGCTTGGTATTGATGAAAAATTGGACTGCCTTCCATACCAACTCTCCGGCGGACAGCAGCAGAGAGCAGCAATTGCACGATCACTAATCTATCGTCCGGCTCTTCTGCTTGCAGATGAACCTACAGGAAACCTTGACCGTAAAACCGGAGAGGAGATAGTAAATCTGCTGAAACAGGCAAACCGCAATTTCAATCAAACGATTCTCCTGGTTACCCATGATGAGCGGGTTGCAGCAGAAGCAGACCGTATTATTACCATAGAGGACGGACGCATTATAAGCGACCGAAAACGGGGGTGAGCAGAATGTGGCGGGATTATTTTTTAGGCTTCATCAAAAACAACCGTGGTTCTGCGCTGTCGGTTGCAACGGCAGTATTTATATCTACTCTGTTCTTATCTTTGCTGTGCAGTCTGTTTTTTAATTTTTGGAATTACGAGATTGAGCGCATCGTTTTGGAGGAAGGCAGCTGGCAGGCGCGCATTACAGGGAGTTTTAGCGAGGACACAATAGCTGATATTAAAGATTTTAAAAATGTGAAGAAAGCGGAATTCAACAATGATTTATCAAGCGGACAGGATGTTGTAATTGATATTTATTTCCACGACATGAAAACAGTATACAAGGATATGGTGACGATTGCAGAAGCGCTGCAAATCCCCGATAGTGATGTATCTTATCATGAGATCCTTTTATCGGAATATTTGATACATAATCCCAATGATACCAAGCCTCCGTTGCTTATGATGTTTTATTTGGTGATTCTTGCTGTCGTATCGTTATCCTTGATTTTAATCATCCACAATTCTTTTGCTCTGGCTATGAACGCCCGTGTCCGTCAATTTGGGACTCTTTCAAGCATCGGGGCATCACCGGGACAAATTCGCTCATATTTATTACAGGAAGCGGCGATTACTTGCACGATCCCGATTTTACTTGGAAGTGCAGGCGGGATTCTGCTTAGCTTTGGGACGGTTCAGCTGATAAACATGCTTGCAGCAAATATAGCCGGACGGCATGAGGCGGTTTTTGTTTATCATCCGCTCGTACTTGCTATCACACTTTTTTCGTCATTTGTAACTGTATTTGTTTCCGCTTTGATTCCGGCAAGAAGACTTAGCAAGTTGACAGCGCTTACGGCTGTAAAAGGCGGCGGGGAATTGCAGCTTAAAAAGAGAAGAGATTCCCGCATTTTATCAGCATTGTTCGGCATTGAAGGAGAATTGGCAGGAGCTGCGCTAAAATCGCAGAAAAAAGCGTTTAGAACATCCACACTGTCGCTTACCTTGTCATTTATGGGATTTACCATAATGCTGTGCTTTTTCACGCTTTCTGGAATAAGCACTGATCATACGTACTTTGAACGGTATCAGGATGCGTGGGATGTAATGGCAACATTGGAGGATACTCCGATCGAAACGTTTGAGACAGCAGAAAAGGTATCCCGACTGAACGGGATAAAAAGCAGCGTAATTTATCAAAAAGCGGCCGCTTCCAATATTGTACCGGAAACAGTCATAAGCGATGAGCTTCGGGAAATAGGAGGACTGACGACTGTTGCAGGAGAGTCTGTGGATTTTAGCAATGGCAGTTATTCCATCCCAGCGGTTATTGTTATAATGGATAATATGAGCTTTGAAGAGTATTGCCGCCAAATTGGGATAACTCCGGACGTATCGGGAAGCATTGTATTAAACCGTATCTGGGACAGCGTGAACAGTAATTTTAGATATAAAGAGTTTATACCGTATTTTACAGGGGAAGAACGTACAATTAAGCTGCGGGGAGAAGAAACGGGGAATACCGTTGACCTTCCGATACTCGGCTTTTCTGATGAGCCGCCTCTTTTGCGGGAAGAATATGATAATTATTCTATCGTACAGTTTATCTCTCTGTCATTGTGGCAGCAAATAAAAGATTCGGTCGGTGGCGCTGAGGACGATACATATATTCGCATTATAGCAGACGAAGGCGCAGCTCTTTCTGAATTAAACGTAATAGAGGAAGAATTATTATCAGCTATAGGCGGGGAATATTCCTTTGAGATAGAAAACCGTATCCAAGAACGGATAGATAACGATAAAACGTTAAAAGGGTATATGTTGATTATAGGGGCTTTATGCTCGTTGTTGGCGATTATAGGGCTGGCAAATGTGTTTTCCAATACGTTAGGCTTTGTACGTCATAGGAAGCGTGAGTTTGCAAGATACATATCTGTCGGTATGACAGAATCAGGAATAAGAAAAATGTTCTTGATTGAAGCGTTGGTAATTGGTGGACGCCCAGTTTTACTCACACTGCCGTTAACCGTGGTGATTGTTGGCTTTATGATAGCCGCAAGTTATTTGAACCCTGCAGAGTTTTTGGCTGAGGCTCCGATTTTGCCGATTTTTGTATTTATTCTGGCTGTTTTTATATTTGTTGCTATTGCGTATTATATAGGCGGGAAAAGAATAATGCAGTGCAGTCTTGTAGAATTGCTTAAAAATGACGGTATATTTTAAAATGCAGTTTCATTTTTCGGGTACTGTCATAAATAAAATAATAATATATATCACAATTTAGTTGACAACTCAACTAAATTGTGATATAATATTGGTAACAATAGCAAATGGCAAAGAGGGATAGGTTTTGAACACGATAAATTTATCACGCAATATGCTCCGTGTATGCCGGAAAGCACAGATGTGTGTCGGACTTGTAATGAAAAAATATCGTATGACAACCGCCGAAGAGCCGTTCTTCATGACGGTAGCCCACAGTGATGGAATAACGCAGGAGGAGCTTACATCTCTTATCGGGGTTGATAAAGCGATGACGACAAGGGCAGTTCGTTCTTTGGAAATAAAGGGATTTGTGCAAAAAGTCCAAGATGAACATGACAAGCGCCAAAACAGGATTTACAAAACAGATAAAACTGATAATATCAAAGATGAGGTCGCACAGGATCTTTTGCATCTGAATAAGGTTTTTACAGCCGGTATAAGCGAAGCGGATTTGGAAAATGTTATAAGAGTGCTTTCGGTTATGGAAGAGAACATTTCAAATTATCTGCTGACCGAAAAAGAAAACCGTGAAAAAAGGAATTAAAATTTGTTTTAAGAGAGGAGGGAAGATAGGAGTTATACATTACAGCATATGTAACGTATAAGTGATGAAACAGCGACAGTGCAAGGGAATAAAAATACGGGAATTTATTGTTTAGGAG
>DBQZ01000107.1 GCA_002305435.1 Clostridiales bacterium UBA1381 | reverse complement strand
ACGAAGGGGCTTTTGATCTTCCCCGAAACACATTCTGTTATACAAAGACGGCGTATGCCGATGACGATGACTCTAAAGAGGGCGTCGGCGGCATGCTGCAATTGTACGATGTGTTCAGACGTCTGTCCGAGATACCTCTTGGGTTACGACTTGCGTGTACATAAGACGCTTCATGCGGCGGCACATTCGCAGGTAACGGATGCGGAGAGCTTTTTGCAGTCGGCGCTTTGCTGCGGCTGCGGCGTATGTACTGTCATAGGCTGTCAGCAGATGCTCGATCCCCAGAAAATTTCCCTGGAAATTAAGGGATCGCTTGGAAAGCACGGTCTGCGCCGCCAGAATAACAAGGCTCCCGAAAAGGTGCGTCCGGAACGTGCTTCACGTCTTGTATCCTCGCAGAAGCTCATAGACCGCCTTGGAATAAGACGGTACGTCAAGGATAAGGTTGAGCGGGATTACATGGAATTTGCGCCGGATACGGTGTACATACAGCTTTCGCAGCACGTAGGAAAACCTGCCTCTCCGACCGTCAGCGTCGGCGATGAGGTCAAGGCGGGACAGCTTGTTGCAGCTACTGAGTACGACGCTCTGGGAACGTCAATGCACTCGAGCATAGACGGACGTGTTAAAGAGATAACAAGCCGTTTCGTGATCATAGGGAGGTAACGGGAAATGAATTCTATCGGATTAGTTGAGGTAAAAAATGTCAGCAAAGGCATAGTAGTGACCGATGAGATGTTAAAATCTGCGGGGGTTGAGATGATTTCCTCCGGTTCGGTCTGCCCGGGCAAGTTTGTGACGATAGTCGGCGGAGAGCTGTCGGCGATACAGGCGGCCGTGGACAGGGCAAAGCTCGTTGCCGATGAGGACATGATAGATTCCTTTGTAATAGGAAATCTCGGCGACAACGTATACGAGGCAGTATGCGGAATAGTTGCTGTTGAGAATAAGCAGGCGCTTGGCGTAGTGGAGACATTTACTGCTGCAAGTGCGATTTTGGCAGCCGATGCGGCTGTAAAAGCGGCGGCTGTATCGCTGATAGAGGTGCGTGTTGCCCGTGGTATGGGCGGCAAATGCTTCGTTACAATGACAGGCGAGGTAGCCGATGTTAAATCCGCTGTTGAAGCGGGTGCGGCTATAGCAGCCCGTGACGGTGTGCTTATAAACACCGAGGTAATACCGAATCCCCATCCCGAATTGTGGGACGCTGTCCTGTGAGGATGAGGGGATAAAACGATTGATATAAAGTATAAAACCTACCTAAAACATACCGCCTATATATTGCGGAAAGAAACGCCGCCGTATATAGGCGATATTCGTATAAGGCGGAGGACGTCTTTAAAACTACAGGAAAGGACGGAAGCTGATGCTGGCGCTGGAACGCAGAAAAAAGATAGAGGACATAATTTACCGCAAGCGTACGGTTCAGGTAGCTGAGCTGGCGGCGCAGTTTGAGGTGTCGATGGAGACGATTAGAAGCGACCTTGAGAAGCTTGAGGAAAAGGGGCTTATAGTGCGCACGTACGGCGGGGCGGCTTTGGCGGACACTGCCGAGCCGGAGCTTGGCGTTGATATGCGTGATATAGAAAATTACGAGGGCAAGCAGAAGATAGGCAGGGCTGCTGCCGACCTGATACGTGACGGGGAAACGATCTTCCTTGATGCAAGCACTTCCTCGCTGCATTTGGCACGCAGCATAAAGACGAAGCGGTCGCTTATCGTGATAACAAATTCGGTAAGGGTTGTCGAGGAGCTTGCGATGTGCGACCATATCACGACGATTTGCGTAGGCGGCAGGCTCTCGTCAAGGAATTTGTCGTTCGTGGGACGGGTGTCCGAGACGCTGATAAGGGAGCATTACGCTGCCGATAAGATGTTTTTCTCCTGCCGGGGGCTTACGGTTTCCCTTGGGCTTATGGACAATACCGAAAGCGAAGCGGAGATTAAAAAGGCGATGATGGAGAGGGCGGAGGAGATAATCTTCCTCTGCGATAACCAAAAACCCGACCGGAGAGGTATGCAGGTAATATGCGGGTTTGAGCGGCTGAGCCGGGCGGTTGTCGAGGACGGGCTGCCGGACGAGTTCTACCAGGCGTTTTCCGATGCCGGCGTAGAGGTGATACGGGCGTGAAATACCGTGAGATAAGCCTTATAAACGCCCTCCTGTGCGTGCAGGTCGTGTTTATGCACGTATCCTCGCCGATCGTGTCGGGCACGGTTTCGGGGGAATGGCAGCATGAAATCCTGTTTTGCGTGCAGTACCTCCTGCTCTACACCGTGCCGGCGTTTGTGATGATGGCAGGGGTGAAGCTGGGGCTTCGGGCAGCCGATGGCAGGAGGTTTTCGTATCTGCCGTACTTATGGGGGCGGATAAGGCGGGTGGTTCTGCCGTATCTGTTCTGGGCGGCGGTGTATCTTTTGTATATAGTGCTGTTTTCAAAGCGGGCGTATCCGCCGGATTTGGGTTCGGCTCTCGGGGAAATACTGCGGGGGGATGTGGCAGCGCATTTTTACTTCGTGCCGCTGATAATGCAGTTTTTCCTGCTTGCTCCGCTGTGGGTGTATCTTCTAAAGAGATGGAGGGGCGAGACGCTTTGCACGGCAGCTGCCATTGTGACGATGTGCGCCCAGTATATACCGCAGTTTTTGGCGGAGCATGGGGTGTATTTCCCGTTTAACGATACGCTCTTTCCGTCGTATCTTCTGTATTGGATGATGGGGCTTTGTATCGGCTACGATTATGAGCGGTTTCGTGCGAGCCTTAAAAGCCACCGCCTGGCTCTTACGATAATAGCGGCTGTATCTGCCGGAGCGTACGTATTCGTGATGTACAGCCAGCTTGGCCGTGGCGGGGAAAACCTCCCCTACGGCGAAAGCGTGCGCATACTTTCCTCGGCTGCGCTTTGTGCGGCTGTGCTTGCGCTCTGCACGGGAGCCGGCGGAAGGCGGGGGCGGATACTTGCGGCGGCGGACGGGATAAGCTACAATGTTTACCTTTCGCACTGCCTGTTCCTGTTCATGCTTGAGGATTATTTGGCAGGATGCGGGGCGGCGGTCGGAGTCGGGGCGGAATTTGCGCTGCGGCTTGCTGCGGGCTTTGTGCCGGCGGTTGTACTCGGGCTTTTGTGGTACGGGGCGAAGACAGCGCTCTTTCGCAGGCTGCGGTAGGTGAAAATGGTAAGGGGGTGATAGAGGGAAGTTTTGGAAAAATTGGGATGAGGTACACGGTTAGGACTCAAAAGAGGAGGATTATTATGAGAAAGATTAAATCAGCAGCAGCGATACTTTTATCGCTCGTATTAACGCTATCGCTAACAGCTTGCGGAGAAATTCAAAAGGCGGAAACGGCGGTAAACGGGATGTTTGAAGCGGTAAAAAGCTTGAATTTTGAAGAAGCCGGAAAGTACATCAGCGACAGCGGAATCGAGGAGCTTGCAGACGCTCCCGACGAAGCGACGGAGATGTTTGTGGAAAAGGTCTGTGGAAACATGAGCCACGAGATTGTTTCCTCAGAAAAGGCTGACGACGGCAGCGTCCTCGTTAAAACGAATATTACATCTATCGATATGAAGCCCGTGCTTGAGAACTTTCTGGTAAAGGCTGTAGAGTACACATTTTCAACCGGGTCTCTTGGCACACAGATGACGGATGAGGAATCGCAGGCAAAGATGCAGGAGATTCTTGCGGAATGTATTTCCGCCCCCGACCTTGCAACCGTTACGAACGAGGTTGACATAAAAGTAGCACCGGACGATAACGGCGAATGGAAAATAGAGGGCGACGACGCTCTTGCAAGCGCAATGCTCGGAAATCTTACGGAATCGCTGGAGAATATTGACGAAGCCTTGGGCTGAGTAAAAATAACAGGCAAGCCGGAGGGGCAAAAGCTTCCCACGGCTTGCCTTTTTGTACGCTTTACCGAAATTCCACAGCCGCCTCCCGCTTGCGGCGGATAAATTCGTTCAGCTCCGCCCCCAAAAGCAGGATGTTCATGCAGAAGTAGAGCCACAGCATCAAGAGCACAACGGCGGCGATGCTTCCGTATACGTAGGAATAGTCGGTGAAGTTGTCGATATAGTAGGCGTAGAGCTGCGAGAACACGAGCCATCCGACAGCCGAGGCAAGCGCACCGGGGAAAATCGGCCGCCGTGAGCGCAGCGGTATGCCGGGGAGCACCTTGTACACGAAGGCGAAATACAGCGTAAGCAGGGCGGGCAGGATTATATAGCGGGTGTTAATCGCCGAGGTGATGAACCTCTCAATGAAGCTGAACCGCCCGGCAAGGACGGCCTCGATGCGGTTTCCGAAAACGAGGATCAGGAGCGAAACGTTTACGATTATGATAAACAGCACCGTGTACACGTAAGCCAGCAGGCGGCTTTTGATATACCCACGCTCAGCCGCCCCCGACACTATCCGTGACAGCCCTATCTCAAGAGCCATAAACCCCCTCGACCCCGACCAAATCGCCGCAAGCGCCGTCACCGACAAAAGCGGCAGCGACTGCGAGGTGTAGAACAGCTCGTAAATTATCTGCACGACGATGCTCATCCCGCTGTCGGGGATAAATTCCTCTGCGACCTCGACCGCAGTGTATGCGTCGATGCTTACAAACCGCCTTGCGATGCTTAAGATAATTATCAGGCAGGGGATCGCTGAAATCATCATGAAAAACGAGGCGTGGGCGGCATGAACGCCTACCTCGTCTGCTGTTATACGGTCTGCTATAGCGTTTATTTTGCGTACGAGTATTGACAGGAGCTTTTTCATTCGCCCGGCACCTCCTTTTGTAAAACTGTACAATTAGCATGAAAATATTATACTACATTTTAAATAAATTTACAAGAGAATTTCAAATTTATATTGCAATCTCTTCCCGATTGTGATAAAATAAATGTATAAAAAGCACTAGAACGGACGAGGAGGGATGCGCAGTGGAACCTGATGCTATTGTTTTTTCGCAGGAGGAGCTGGAGAAAGCCCTTGAATCAGGGGCAAGGCGCATACTTCTGTGCGACGGCGATTTTTACCTTGAGAATCCGCCTGAGGAGGCGGAATTTTCCGTCCTCGGGACGGCGGCTGTATATTCTGGCGGACAGGCAGTCTGCCTTTCCTCCTCCCCCGGCGAATACCGGCGGACGGCAGCTGTGGCAGGCTCGGGCGGAGTTTGGGGCTCGGGCGGATACCGGACTTCCGGCGGAGTCTGGGGTTCGGGCGGATACCGCACCTCGGGAGGGATATTCGCTCTGGGCAGCTGGCGCACATCCGGTGGGATGTTCACCTTCGGCAGCTGGCGCAGCTCCGGCGGGATGTACGGCTCCGGGATGTTTGCTTTCGGGAGCGGGAGGAAGATATCCGAAAGGCGGTTTTCCGGCCCGTATTCGGAGGGGCTTGACGAGCTGTTTTACAGACTTGAGCTTGAGGGAATCGGCGGCTATGGGATACAGCTCATATAAATACATAAGTGAAAGGACGATGGTTTGATGCTGGCATTGCAAAGCAACTGGACACGTCCTTTTTTCGTAAGGAATAAAGGGCAAAAATACACGATAGAGGATTTTGACATTTTCACGACCGTACTCTCGGCGCTGTGCTGGCGCAAATATAACGGGCGGATAGTGATGGCGGCGGACGAGGCGGCAGAGAAGTTTTACGAGGAACGCTCGCTTCTGGGGCTGTGGGACGAGGTCGTGGGACTCTCCGTCCCCGAGGCTCTTGACCCCGACATTTTCTGGGCGGCGGGCAAGCTCTACGCCTTAAGGGAATTTTCTGCCCCGATCGTGATGATGGACACCGACTTTATCGTCTGGGAAAAGCTCCCGTTCGACCTTATCGCCTGCGACGGTTGCACCATACATCGGGAGGAGCTATACCCCGACGTTTACCCCGACCCGGCGGCGTTTTCTATGAAGGAGGGGTACCGTTTCGGCGATAATTGGGACTGGGACAGCCCCGCCTATAACACCGCTTTCGTGTACTTTAAAAGCCGGGAATTTCTTGAGCGCTACCTTTCTGAGGCTGTGCGCTTCATGGAAAATGCAAAAAACCCCGACAACTTCCTCACGTACATGGTCTTTGCCGAGCAGAGGATGATGGGGCTTCTGCGAGGCGAGGGGTTTCGGGTGGAGGCTTTGTCGGGGCTTGACAGGCTGTTTAGCGGAGGCGGATGCTTTACGCATACGTGGGGATTTAAGGAGCAGATGCGCCGCTCACCACGTGCGAGGGAGTTTTTTTGTGAAAAATGCGCAAATCGTATCAGGGCGGATTTCCCCGAGTGGGCGGAAATTTTGAGCCGGGATGCTGATTTAGGACGGTTTTTTTGAAAAAAATATAAAAATAATATAAATTTCCTCTTGAAATCTACGGAAAAACATAGTATAATTTAAACATAGATGTATGACTGTTCAGATTTCAGACAGTTTCTGCCAAAAATCCGTTTATGAAAATTGACGGTACTGTCCGGCGGAGGGAGGAATACTCAAGTGGATGATTCGTTGAATATCGTAATGAAGGACGAGCTGCGGATAAAACCGCTTCTGTGCGACCATTTCCTGCACGATTTTGTGATGGGCGAGGGCGGCTCGGGCGACATCCTCGACATATACTGCAAGGCGTTCGGCATAAAGCCGGAGGATACGGTACGGCTTTTGATGGTAACGCCGCTTGCGGAGGTAGCCGGAGAGGACTGGTTTTTCCTGAGGAGCCTGGCAGAGAAGGTGTTCGGCGAAGAGGAGCTGAGGTTTTCAGGCGGCAGCGGGGACAATATTATCCTTGCCGTTGCCCAAACCGATGAAAAGCGGCTTATCGCAGGTATAGACAGGCTGCATAAGCTGGCGTTAAAATGCTACGGCTACGATTTTTCGACGATGTACAGCGCCCCTGTCCGCTTTGACATGATAGACCGGGAGTACAAACGCTGCACCGACTGCATAAAATACCGCTTTTATGCCGACGCTGCCGATATGCTCCCCACACAGAGCATAAAGCTCGACCGAAAAGACCCGCCCGACGTTGATTACGCCGAGGTGGAATATAATGTAAAAAACGGCGACTGGGAGAATACAAGGATTATTCTTGAGACGTTTTTTAAGGAGCTTTCGGAGAAAACTCCCCCGCCCGATATGGCACGCACCTGCTGCATGGAGCTTTATGTCTGCCTTGTACGCTGCTGCGGGGCGGAAGAGATGGAGGAGTACATAAAAGGAGTCGGCACCGTTGAAAAGGCGCAGTCGCTTTTGGAGGAGCGGGAATATCTCATGGGAATCGCCCGGGAAATAACCGACAAAAACGCCCCCGTATCCCCGAAGGTGTACAGTAACCTGATCCAGACGACGCTTGACGTGGTCGAGAAGAATTTGAGCAACGAGCATCTGTCGTTGAGATGGCTTGCGGGGACTATATTATATACGAACGTTGACTATCTCGGGAAGCTGTTTAAAAAGGAAACCGGCCGCAATTTCTCCCACTACGTCATGAGCAAGCGCATGGAGATGGCAAAGAGCTTGATCGTCGAGGGGAAGAAGGACAGGATATACGAGGTGGCCGAAAAAGTCGGCTACGGTTCAAATCCGCAGTATTTTTCTCAGGTTTTTAAGAAATATACAGGCGTATCTCCGCTTGAATACAAGGAATATGCCAGACTTTCTTACAGAAAGAAAAAGACGGTCTGAAAAATGAACAAAATGACCGCATTTTTATATTATGAGTTTTCGGGCATTGATGTTATAATCTATTTGATGTCCGATTTCCAATCTTCAAAGGAGATTTCCTGTAAAAGGGAATCGGATGGCCAATAATAAGCCGGGGGGACTCGCTTGTTATAAAAAATTTTATGGAGGTATTCAAATGAATAAGCACATGAAGAAGATCATGAGTTTGTTGATCGCGGGCGCTATTTCTGCCACATCTTTAGGTCTTACAGCATTTGCCGACGAGCCTACCGCCGGAGCTGAAACGACTGCGGAAACGACAGAAGCAACTGCCGCTCCTGAGGCTACAGCTACAGCAGAAGCTACAGAAGCAACAGAAGCTCCCGCTGCAGACGCTACAGAAGCTCCTGCTGAGGCTACAGAAGCTCCTGAGGCAACTGCAACAGCTGCTCCCGAGGCAACAGAAGCGCCGGCCGGTGATACGACCGAGGGTGCATATGCCGAGGACAACTACTATCATGAGGCTCTTACATTGGTAGAGGCTCTGGGTATCATTGAAGGATATGACGACGGAACGGTAAGACCGACTGAGAGCGTTACAAGAGCTCAGATGGCGGCTATTATCTTAAGACTTAAGAATACGCCTGAATCAAGCGTATACAGCGGAGTATTCTCCGATGTAGCATCCGATGCTTGGTATGCAAACGCAGTTCAGACAGCGTATGACATGGGCATAATCAACGGTTACGGCGACGGAGCTTTCGGTCCTGAGGATCCCGTTACATATGAGCAGGTATACAAGATGCTCGTATGCGCTCATAACAGAGAGGCAGACGCTCTCCAGTTCGGCGGCTGGCCGACAGGTTATATGCAGGTTGGTAACAACATTCTGCAGCTCAACTACAACACAGTAGGCACAATGGGCGCTGCTGCTGACAGAGGTCTTGTTATAAAGCTGGTTTATAACGCACTCTTGGCTGACTACGCTGTTCCCAGCGGTACAGACGAGTACGGCAATGCGAAATTCGTTGTAGGCGACACACTTGCTGCTGAGATATTCGACGTTTATGATTCGACCGCAGTTATCTACGGTACGTCCACAAGCTCGCTCATCAACAAGGACATAAACGATAACGAGATTGCAATCTACGACCTCGAGCGTGACAGCTACGATAACTATGATTACGAAATCATAACAAACGAAGTTGAAAACGCTTCCGATATGCTCGGCTATAAGGTAAACTACTTCTACAGAACAGACGTTTACGGTTCAAAGAGCCTCGTAGCAATGTTTGCTAACTCCAGAACAGAGACTCTTGATATCGAAGCATCAAAGATCGATACATTCGAGGGCTTTGATACACAATCGCCGACAATCACATACGAGTACAGCGATTCTTCTTCAAGAACAAGAAACGCTAAGGTTTCAGGGACTGTTCAGATCGTTTACAATGGTCAGGTAATAACAAAGGACGACACCCAGTACTTTGGCGAGCAGTCATTTGACGAGTACCTGCAGCCTAAGCTCGGCAGCGTAAGACTCGTTGACAACGACGGCGACGGCACATACGACATCATGATCGTATCAAAGGCTATCGAAATGCTCGTTCAGTCCGCTACTTCAACAAAGGTTAACGGTCTTGTAAACGGCGAAACATACAGAAGCCCGGTTACAGGCAACACCGGTATCGATGTTGAAAACGATGATGATGAAAAGACGATCACCGTAACAAAGGCCGGTGAGGAGTTAAGACCGAGAAACTTAAAGAAGAACGACGTTGCTGTTATTACAATCAGCCCTGACGAGACAGTTATGACATTCGTTGTAACAGGCGAGACAATGACAGGCGCTGTTTCCTCAACAAGCGAGGATGACAACGGCGACACAATCGCAAGAATCAACGGCGAGGACTACGTTGTTGACAAGAACACAGTTGACGAGATCAGCCTTGGCGTAGAAGCTACATTCTACATGGACCTCTACGGCAGAGTTGGTTACATTGAAAACTCCGTATCCAGTGGTCTGCTTGTTGGTACAGAGAAGTACGGCTGGGTAGTAAGAGTTATCAACGATACCGATAATGACAACTACACGATAAGAATTTACGATGCTGAGGAAGGTCAGTTGACTGACTACACCTTTGCTTCCAACGTAACTTTCTGGGCGGCAGATGCTGACGAGCCGGTAAGACTTGACGACCCGGCAACCCTGGTAGACGCTTATACAGAATATCAGGATATAGTAACTGCACCTCTTGATGAAAAGACTGGTGAGAGACCGTTGTTTGGCGGTAACGAACTGTTCAATGTTGTAGGCGGCAGCAAAGGAACGGGAACACCTGATGAAGAGGGCGATGTAGTTAAGCTTTGTAAGTATCAGGCTAACTCCTCCGG
>DBQZ01000111.1 GCA_002305435.1 Clostridiales bacterium UBA1381 | reverse complement strand
TCATCTCCGGGTTCGGCTCGTCATGGAGCAGAAAATACAGCGGATTATCCACCGCTTTCTCCTTGCCGCCCGTGTCAGTGTATCGGTACAGGTGCAGCGGCAGTCCGGCGATCGCTTCCGATAATATCCTAACACACGCATAAACCACTGTCATCTGCATTGCCGTGCGCTCGTTCACACGCTTGCCGCTCGTGCTGCTGCCGAAATAAAACCGATACGCGCTCCCCGCTGTCGCGTTTTTAGGCTTGTCCCTTGACCGGAATAAGCCGCTGAATATGCCCATAAACATCCCCTTTCAGAATTTGCATAGAAAAAGCGCCTATCATGATAGATAAGCGCCCTTCGCAGTTCATATTAATTTTGTATATTCCCGTCTCCCGTATATTATACGCATTATATATACGATCTTAGCATCGTTGTCCGTCTTGTAGAAAACTATATAGTTTTTCACCGGAATCTTTCTGTATCCTAACATTCGCAGTCTTTGGTCATTGCAGTATGCAAAGGATTCCGGCGCACTGCTTAAGACAGAATAGTTTTCCTCTATTTCAGCCAAGAAATTATTTGCGGCAATCGGATTTTTCAATACGTTTGTTATATATCCAACTATCTCATCAAGATCCTCTGCCGCATCCTCCGTTATTTTGATTTCATAAGCCATACTTTTCCCTTATATCCTTTACTGCCTGATGACCGTCAATAACCCGACCTTCAGCTATCGAGTGTTCGGCAGACTGAAGCTTTTCATATATATCATTCATATACATTCGTCTTTCGTATACCTCCATGCTCATCACGACCATGTCTCCGTATCCGTTTTTTGTGACAAAAATCGGTTCGTTGGAGTCGTGACACATCTCTGATATATCGCTTGTTTTCTTTAGATCCCGAATAGGTATGATTTGCGGCATAATATCAGCTCCTTTTATATTTTATGGCTTTATTATACCACAATTATGACGCAATGTCAACTGTTTTATATAAATATTATCCCCCTCGTATCGTAAACGCTGCCCTCGTCCTTGTTTCGTATCGCCCTGTCAAGCGCCATGATCGCCGCTACAATGCCGTCTATCTTCTCGGTAGATTTTGCCTTTGTCGGCTTGATGTTCTCCGCCGCATCGGTTTCTATCACAACGTTTCCCGCCATCCATCGCAGTACCGGATTGCCGCCGTGCGCCAGTTTGCCCTCGAGCAGCAGCTTGTAAAGCTCTTTTGTCGGAGGCGACATATCCTTATAGCCCTGTCCGATAGGCACCATCGTAAAACCCTCATCCTCAAGGTTTTGTATCATCTGAGTGGCGTTCCATCTGTCCACGCCGATCTCTTTGATATTGAATTTCTTTCCGAGTTCAACGATTTGCTTTTCGATAAACGCGTAGTGTATAACATTACCCTCTGTGACGTTTATATATCCCTGTTTTCGCCAGACATCATACGGCACATGATCTCGCCGCACCCTCAGATCAAGCGTGTCCTCCGGCAGCCAGAAGTACGGCAGCACGTAATACGACTCGTTTTCGCCGAGTGGAGGGAACACGAGAACAAACGCCGATATATCCGATGTCGATGAAAGATCAAGCCCTCCGAAACAGGTTCTGCCCTCAAGCATCCGCGCATCGAACGGTGCGCTGCCTTTATCGTAGATATGCTCTGGTATCCAACACACAGTGCTGTTTACCCATGTATTCAGTCTTAGCTGACGAAAAACATTCTCCTCGGCGGGATTTTGCAGCGCCTCTTTATATGCCTCCCGCACCCGCTCTATCTTTATCGTGTGTCCGAGTGACGGGTTCGCCTTATACCAGTTTCGTTCATCGTGCCAATCATCCTCTATATCAAGCCCGTACACAACGGGATAGAACGTATGGTCTATCTTTCTGCCGGATAATATATCCTTCGCCTTTGTATGCAGCTCATAGCAGATAGAATTCTTATCCGTTCCAGCTGTCGTGATTATAAAGAACAGCGGCTGCTCACGCGCGTCACCGGAGCCTTTGGTAAGAACATCATAAAGTTTTCTGTTCGGCTGCGCGTGAAGCTCGTCAAAGACGAGTCCGGATACGTTCAGACCATGCTTTGTGCCGACTTCGGCTGACAGCACCTGATAAAACCCCGCGTTGGTGTAATTGACGATTCGCTTTGTCGCCGCCATTATCTTTGACCGCCGCATAAGCGCCGGGGACATCTTCACCATCTGGTTCGCCACATCGAACACTATGCTCGCCTGCTGCCTGTCCGCCGCCGCGCCGTACACCTCTGCCGACGGCTCATTGTCCGCGTACAGCAGATACAGCGCCACCGCCGCCGCAAGCTCCGATTTACCGTTTTTCTTGCCGATCTCAACATATGCTGTGTGAAACTGTCTCGTTCCGTCCGCTTTTACTATGCCGAAAATGTCGCGCACTATCTGTTCCTGCCACGGCAGCAGCCAAAACTGCTTTCCCGCCCATTTGCCCTTCGTATGACGGAGGTTTTCTATAAAGGCAACCGCTCTGTCAGCCTTTGCTTTATCATAGCGCGAGTCCGGCAGCATGAACCGGGTAGGCGCGTATTCTTCCAATCTCGGATAATCCTCCGGTCTTGTTTCCATCATGCGCCGCCTCCTAAAATAGCATCCATCTCATCGATGTATTCGTTCCGCTTTGTATCCGCAACTATTCTCGACCGCGATGCAGGCGTCAGACCGAACTGCTCACATAGCTTTGTCATTTGCTTCATATACTGCTGCGCTATCGACACCTGCGGTACCTGCTGCCAGTATCCGCTTGGGGTCTTGACTATCGAGCCATGCTTTGATATGAACTCCTCGGCTGCCTTCCACCGTGAATACGCTTGGCAATATGCCGCAAAGGCGGCCATGTCCACCTCCGTAAGTATTCCTATCTGCTCCATCTGTTTCGCAAGTCTGCGCCATTCCTTTTTTGCATCATCGTCAAGCCATTTGGGACACGTTGGCGCTTTTGCCGCGGGGCGCGGCTCGTTCTCGTTAAGCTGCCGCTTGCCTGGATTACCCTCAAGCTCCTTTATCGCCGTTGGTTTCGGCTTCCTGCCCCTCTGTGCCAAGGCTATCACCTTCTTTCTATCATTATCGGCACGAAAAAACCGCCCGTTACAGGCGGCTGTGTCAGCTCATCGTCCCATATAATTATGGATCGTCTCTATTATTTTCTCCTGCTCTCCTTGCGGTACACCGATACTCTCCAACGCTTCCTTCACACCACAGTCTGGGCAAATGCAGTCGTACTTCGCATCCCTCGAAGCTGCCGGAACTCCCGTGTAGCTTGACCCGCACTTAGGGCATATTCTTTCTTTAATAGGCTCTGTTGTTTTCATTACTTCTCACCCTGCTTTCGTAGATCGCCGTGTATAACTTCTTCTCATCAAATCCGAATGTCCTGTATCCGTCAAGGCAAGTCTTAACATAGTAACGTGATGGTATGTCAAGCCGCCTGTCCTCATGCATGATGTATACGAACGCATTGACCTTTCGTCTGCGATGCGTCCCGATCTCAATACATTCGACCGCTATCTCCTTTTTGTAGTAAAAGTCCGGATAGCCCTCGTATCGGTCAAGCGCCAGTTCGTCATACCTGCCGACTTCCCACACCGCAGCCGACACCGACTTACCCTTTGCCTTTTCAATGGTGAGGTAGGCCCCTGTGCCTGAACCCTTGAACAACAGCTCGTAGCCATCGATCTCCGATGTTCCCACGACCCTCGCCGTAGGGCAGCGATGTCGCATTTGAGCGGTGTTAAGGTTGCTTCCGTAAGCTAAATAGTATTTTTTCATCTCAATCGATCCTTTCCGAAGGTAATACCATCCTGCGCCGCGTTGACTTCGCAAGTTCCGCAAGCGCATAACCCTTCTACCGCCTTAAGCCCGCCTTATGGGCGGGTCGGTGGGGCAGGAGTGTTTCGCCCTACGCTCTGCCATATCTGAATGCGGTGTCGCCGGAAAGGTTTCTTGTTAGGAAGTCTCTTGCTGTCGCAAACTCA
>DBQZ01000003.1:6223-9075 GCA_002305435.1 Clostridiales bacterium UBA1381 | reverse complement strand
TATCGATATTACCTCACTGAGGTTCGAGGACAGCAGGAACTGTATTGCTTTCTTTATGTTGTCGTAGATACGGCGGCCTTCACCGACTGCGCTTACGATTGTCGCAAAGTTATCGTCTGCGAGTACCATGTCGGCGCAGTTCTTCGTAACGTCCGTACCGGTGATACCCATGCCGACGCCTATGTCAGCGTTCTTTATGGCAGGAGCGTCGTTTACGCCGTCGCCTGTCATGGCGGTTACCATATCCTTCTTCTTCCACGCCTTAACTATACGTACCTTATGCTCCGGCTGAACACGGGCATATACACGATAGTTATCTATGTTCTTTTCAAGCTCCTCATCGGACATATTATTAAGCTCCGTACCGGTAACAGCCTGCGAGGGGCTTGTGAGGATTCCAAGCTCTTTTGCAATAGCCGCAGCCGTGTCACGGTGGTCGCCGGTGATCATTACCGGACGGATACCTGCCGTGCGGCAGTCGTCCATCGCCTTTACAACCTCAGGACGTACGGGGTCTATCATACCCGTAAGACCGATAAATACGAGATCCTTTTCAATAGCCGGGCTGTATACCTCAGGCTCCTTATCCCATTCCTTATAAGCCGCTGCCAAAACACGCAGAGCGTTGTTTGCAAACTCACGGTTTTCAGCAAGTATCTCGTTTTCTATCTGCTTCGTCATAGGAACGACCTTGCCGTCCCTGAGAGCGTGTGAACAGACTTTCAAAAGCTCGTCCGGAGCGCCTTTTGTGTACTGGATTATCTCACCGTTGTGGTTATGGACGGTGGACATCATCTTTCTCTCCGAATCAAACGGAGCCTCGCCTATACGGGGATATTCCTTCTTNNNTCGCCTTTTGAATCTATCTCAGCATCCGTACAAAGCGCCATAGCACGTGCCAAAAGCGTTGTATCCGAGCCGTAATCCTTCGTAACCGTCATCTTGTTCTGGGTAAGAGTACCTGTCTTATCCGAGCAGATAACCTGAGTACAGCCGAGTGTTTCAACCGCTGTAAGACGGCGGATTATGGCGTTTCTCTTCGACATTCTCGTAACGCCGATTGAAAGCACTATCGTAACAACCGCAGCCAATCCCTCAGGAATAGCGGCAACTGCAAGCGATACGGCTATCATAAACGTGCCGATTACAGAGTCGAGCGTATATTCGCCGCCTCTTACAAGGGCAAATACGAACATAAATACGCAGATTGCAAGAACAAGCCATGTGAGCATTTTACTCAGCTGCGCCAGCTTTATCTGAAGCGGCGTGGCCTCGTCCTTCGCCTGAGTGATAGCGTCTGCTATCTTACCCATCTCTGTGTTCATGCCTGTACCGGTGATAACGGCAGCTCCACGTCCGTAAACGACGCTTGAGCCTGTATATACCATGTTTACACGGTCGCCCAGGGGAACCTCGCCTTTTGCGTCAAGTTTTGCCGCAGTTTTCTCAACCGGCACCGATTCACCGGTAAGAGCCGATTCCTCAATTTTCATCGAGGCGCAGTCGATAATACGCCCGTCCGCCGGAACAGCGTCTCCCGCTTCCAAGAGTACAACGTCGCCCGGAACAAGCTCCTCTGCCGGAATACGCATCGTCTCGCCGCCTCTTACGACTCGGCAAGTCTGCGCCGACATTTCCATTAGAGCATCGATCGCTTTTTCCGCCTTGCTCTCCTGGATAACGCCCAAAACGGCATTGAGGACAACAACGAAAAGAATGATGAATACGTCGGCAAATGATTCGTTCTCATAAGCCGCAGTAATACCGGAGATAACAGCCGCTACCAAGAGCACGATTATCATCGGGTCGGCAAACTGCAAAAGGAACCGCTTCCACAAAGGCGTTTTCTTCGCCTCCGCCAGCTTATTCCGGCCGTATTTTTCAAGCCGGGATGCTGCTTCCTTTTGAGACAGGCCGTCGTCTGACGAGCCCATCTGTTTGAACACTGCCTGGGTGTCTTCTGTGTAGAAATTCATTGTTTCTTCCTTTCCTTTTATTTTATATATTTAGCGCACAAAGCGCGCTATATCAAAACTTCCCGCTCCCAACAGGGAACCTCTAAAATCGCCCCTTTAGAGCCTTACAGCCCCAAAAGCGCCTTCAGCCCGATAAGTATCAGTATCGCTCCGCCTAAAACCTGAGCTTTCCTGCCGAGGAATTTCCCGGCTTTTGAGCCTATAAAGACGGCTATAAGCGAACAGACGAACGTCACGGCTGCGATTATCGCCGCTGAGGAGAATACCTCCGCCCCCGATACCGCAAAGCCGACTCCGACCGCAAATGCGTCTATGCTCGTCGCTACCGCCTGTATCAGGAGGATTTTTACGGTGAGCCTCTTTCTCGGACATTCTTCCTCAGAAGAGAACGCTTCCTTTATCATACCAACGCCAATGACTCCGAGAATAATAAAGCTGATTATCCCCGAATAGGCGTCTACCGCATCGGCAAACAAGCTCCCGAGAAAATATCCCGCAACCGGCATAAGCCCCTGAAATACGGCAAACGCCAGCGGCATGGAGAGCTTTTGGCGGCGGGTGAGGTCGCAGTATACCAGCCCCGCCGAAAGACAGACTGCCGACGCATCCATCGCCAGTCCTGCGCCGATAAGTATGATCTCAAGTATCGACATCCTATCACTCCAGCTGAGGGATTTATCCCTCTAAGTATGAAAAAAGACCTATGTATAGCCTGACTATACATAAGTCTCGTTCTTTAATTCAAGCCAGATCCCCCGCTTCGGGAACCAATATGTTGACTTGACACGCATCCGTTTAAAAATGCGCAAACTACTCCCTTATGACGTTCGGACGGCAAAAAACACTGTCGTGCCGATATGTACATATAAGAAATTT
>DBQZ01000003.1:5215-6199 GCA_002305435.1 Clostridiales bacterium UBA1381 | reverse complement strand
ACTTTAAATGATTTAACTTCCAATGAGGGTTTAATATACTTTCTCATATCCCCGACGTCTCCTTTACATACAGTTTACCCAGATAACCGATAGGCGGGATTGCTCCCTTGTACCGTTTCAATTACCCTATATAATATTTCTATGTGTTTATCATACCATTTATTTGCCTTGTTGTCAAGGGGTTTTGAGATAAATTTTGAATAAATTTTTAAAATTTCCCCGAATACAGCCCAGCCATAAGCATATATTTATAGAAAAAACAAGCCCCCAAGGGGCAGACGGAGGTAAATATGGGCTACGATTACAGACGAATGCTTGAGGATATCCACGCTCTCGAGCTCATGCAGAATGTGCAGGTTGAAATTATCGGCAAAAGCCTTATGGGGCGGGAAATACCCTGCCTTATCACAGGCGGAGGGAAAAAGTGCGTCCTCTTAAACGGGGCGCATCACGGGCTTGAGTACCTGACATCCCTGTTTTTGGTGCGCTTTTGCGGGGAGGTTGAGGTGTGCAGAAAAAGGGGGTGCCCCCTCTTCGGCTTCGATGTGCGGGAACTTCTCGAAAAATGCACGGTTTACATAATCCCTATGGTAAATCCGGACGGGGTGGATATAGCCGTAAACGGCCTTGATATAACAAATCCCTACCACCGCCGCCTTATAAGCCTCGTCGGGATCCACAGCTTCGGCAGGGTGTGGCAGGCAAACGCACGGGGAGTCGATATAAACCACAACTACAACGCCCTCTGGAGCGCAGTTGTACAGCATCCCGCCCCGACAAAATACGGCGGGGAATACCCCGAAAGCGAGCCGGAGACCCAGGCTGTGACAGAGCTTATCCGCCGTATTCAGCCGGAGCTTTTAATAGCCTTCCATTCGCAGGGGCGGGAGATTTACTACGACTTTAATGGGATATGCCCATCCGGCAGCCGGGAATTTGCCGAAAAAATGGCAGCCGAAAGCGGCTATGCCGTCTCGTCTCCGG
>DBQZ01000003.1:0-5095 GCA_002305435.1 Clostridiales bacterium UBA1381 | reverse complement strand
GGTCTTTTACGCCTTTATTCGGCGGTACGTACGGAACGTAAACTCCAGGCCGTTTTCCTCGAACACCTCCGACTCCTCCGAAAGCTCCCATTCCGGATCCTCGTCAAGGTTCGGGAAAAAAGCGTCCGCCGGCGGGGCGCTTTTTACGTACGTTACGTAAGCTGTATCGCACAGCGGCAGAAATGCTCTGTATATCTGCTCGCCGCCTATTACGAACGATTCGTCCCCCGCTTTTTTTGCTGCCTCCTCGACCGTGCGGCAAACCTCGACCCCGTCGGGGCAAATCGTCCCCGATACAAGGATTGTCCGCCGCTTTGGCAGGGGTTTTCCGCCGGGGAATGACAAAAGCGTATTGCGCCCGACTATCACCGTCTTTTCAAGCGTCATACGGCGGAAAAATTTCATGTCCGTCGGCAGGGAAAACAAAAGGCTGTTATCTCTGCCGATCCCCCAGTCTGCGGATACTGCGGCTATCATCTTCATCTTTTGCCCCTCCTTTATATCGCAACCGGGAATTTTGAGTCAAACGGATGCGGGTCGTAGCCCTCAAGGTGAAAATCATCGGGGGTGAATTTGTAGAAATCGTCACGCTGTTCTATCGTAAGCTTCGGGGCTTCTTTCGACGTGCGGGAGATAAGCTCTCGCACTATCGGGATATGGCGGTCGTATATGTGGGCGTCTGCGACAACGTGAACAAGCTCCCCCGCCTCAAGCCCCGATACCATCGCAAGCATATGCACTAAAGCCGCATACTGGCACACGTTCCAGTTGCTTGCCGCAAGCATATCCTGCGAACGCTGGTTTAGGATAGCATTTAGCGTCCTGCCGGAGACGTTCAGCGTCAGGCTGTAGGCGCAGGGGTAGAGGTTCATCTCGTGCAGGTCGGCGTGTACATATATATTAGAAAGTATCCGCCGGCTTTGGGGGTTGTTTTTGAGGTCGTAGAGTATCCTGTCTACCTGGTCGAACTCCCCCTCGGGATAGATGTGCTTAACGCCCAGCTGATAGCCGTACGCCTTGCCGATCGAGCCGTCCGCATCCGCCCATTGATCCCAGATGTGGCTTTTTAAGTCGTGAATGTTGTTCGATTTTTTCTGCCATATCCACAAAATCTCGTCTATCGCACTCTTTAAATACGTGCGCCTTAAGGTAAGTATCGGAAATTCCTCACGCAAATCGTAGCGGTTCACAATGCCGAACAGCTTCACCGTATGCGCCGGAGTCCCGTCCTCCCAGTGCGGTCTTACGTCGAGCCCCTCGTCAGAGAAGCCGTGGTCTAAAATATCACGGCAGTTTGATATGAATATTTCATCTGCTCTGCTCATTTTTTTCCTCCAAAGAATGTGTTTTTTTATTATTTTACACAATCAGGTGATGATTGTCAACAAAAATTTACCCCTTTCGTCCCTCAAACGCCCGCTTCTGTCCCTCTTTTTTTCCTCTTTCCCTCTTTACAAACGGAATTTTTGTGTTATAATAAATATAGACTTCTTTCGTGCCATGGCGGCCTGTTCCGTCACGGCAAATATTTACAGGGAGGCTTTGTCTATGGGGAAAATCATCGCCGTTATCAACCAAAAAGGCGGCGTCGGCAAGACTACAACTGCGGTGAATTTAGCGGCCTGTCTTGCTTATAAAAAGAAAAAAACCCTCCTGGTGGACTCCGATCCCCAATGCAACGCTACGAGCGGCCTTGGAGTAGAGAGAGAGGGGCTTTCGATATACGACTGCCTGGCAGATGCGGACAAAACACCCTCCGCTATTATACCCACAGCCTACTCGGAGCTTTACATACTGCCCTCCTCCTCAGATCTTTCGGGAGCTGAGATAGAGCTTGCATACGAGGAAGAACGGGAGTTTTTCATGAAAAAAGCCCTCTCCCGCATCAAGGAGGATTACGACTTTATCATAATCGACGCTCCGCCGGCTTTAGGGATGCTCACAATAAACATAATGACAGCAGCCGACAGCGTGATTATCCCGATACAGTGCGAATACTACGCCCTTGAGGGACTGGGACAGCTGATGGCTTCAATGCGTTCAATCAAAAAGCGGCTCAATCCGCAGCTTGAAATAGAGGGCGTGCTTGCCACTATGTACGACGGACGCACAAATCTTTCGATACAGGTGCTTGAGGAGATAAAGAAATTCTTCCCCGACAAGCTGTACAAGACCGTAATACCACGCAATATCCGCCTTTCAGAGGCTCCCAGCTACGGCGAACCGATAATAAAATACGATGTTACCTCCAAGGGAGCAGACGCTTATTTCGGCCTTGCCAAGGAGGTTATCGACAACAACGGCGGACGTAAAAAAGGAGGTTAATATCTTGAAAAGACCGCTAGGCAAAGGCCTGGGACGAGGGCTTGACGCCCTTTTGCCGGAGGAGGAGCTGCCCGAGAGCGGGAGCGTTCTGGAAATACAGCTTGAGGAAATTAAGCCGAACAAAAACCAGCCCCGGCATGATTTTGACGAGGAAAAGCTCGAGGCTCTGACCGCCTCTGTGCGTGAACACGGCGTTATCCAGCCGATAGTCGTAACAAAGACGATATTCGGCTACGAGATCGTTGCCGGAGAGCGGCGTTTTCGCGCCGCCAAGCGGGCGGGGCTTAAGACGATACCGGCTGTGATACGTGAATATTCCGCCGCCCAATCGGCTCAGATAGCCCTTGTGGAAAACCTCCAGCGTGAGGATTTAAACCCGATAGAAGAGGGCGAGGGCTATATGTCGCTTATCCGTGATTTCGATATGACGCAGGAAATGGTAAGCGCTGCCGTCGGCAAAAGCCGCAGCGCCGTTGCAAATGCGGTGCGTATACTCTCGCTTCCGCCCGCCGTTAAGAAGATGGTCGAGGAGCGTCTTATAACAAGCGGCCACGCAAAGGCGATACTCTCCGTTTCCGGCTCTAAGGAGCGCACGGAATTTGCCGAATACATAGCCGCCCACCGCTTGAGCGTGCGCCAGGCGGAATCCCTTGCCCGCAGCTGGAGCAAGCGGTACGAGGATAAGGCGGAGCGTCCCAAGAGCGACCGTGAGGTGGAGCTTGAGGCCATAGGCCGCCGTTTGTCCGAAAGGTTCGGCACAAAGGTGCATTTCTCCGGGGGAGAAAAAAAGGGGAAGATTGAAATAGAATATTACGGCTCCGACGATTTGGAGAGAATACTCTCTCTAATTTCCGAATAACAGGGAGGTTAAAATATGACTTTTGAACAGCTTATGCTGATAATTGCAATAATAATAGTGGTGTTTTTGATAATTACGTTTATAATGTCTATCGTGAACTCGTCCCGCCTCAGCACAATCATGGATTACGCCGAGGACGGCAACCTGCCCGAGGCTCTGTCGGAGGCTTTCGACAAGCTTGAGGCGGTTACAGCCGAGTATGAATCACGTTCGCAGGACGAACTCTCACGCTCGATTGAGCTTCTCGCAGAGGAATCCCGCCACAGCGTGAGGAAGATGGCTGCGGTGCATTTTAACGCCTTTGACGACGTTTCCGGCGAACAGAGCTTCGCACTTGCCCTGCTTGACGCTTCAAACAGCGGGTTTATAATCACCTCGCTCTACGGCCACAATTCCTGCAACACGTACCTTCGCACAATCACCGGCGGCAGATGCGAAAAACATCTGCTCGACGAGGAACAGCGTGCGCTTGCAAACGCAATAGCCGAGCGGGCAAGCGAGGAGGTCGTACAATGAGCGATGGCAAAAAGAACGAACGTTCCCTATATAAGTACACGGCGTTGATTTTCCTCTTCGCCCTTTTAATAATAATCGTCGCCTTTTTCGGGCAGAGCCATTTGGAGAGCGCAATGGTGACATCAGACCAGACCGAGCAGGAGACGAGCGGAATCGCCGACAGGGCGGCGGCTCTTAGCGAGGAAAATCTGCGGCTCAGCAGCGAAAAAGCAACTTTGGAGGAGGAGAACAGCTCCCTTAAAGCAGCAGCCGAGGAAGCTTCCGCAGACTCTGCTTTCTTAAACCGTAAATTAGCCGCCTACGAGACGGTAATGGACGCAGTGTCCCTTTATATATCGGGCGACACCGCCGGGGCTGCATCTTTGGCAGCATCTGCTGATACCTCGCTTTTATCGCCGTCGGCGCTTAGCATATACAACATGATAACTGCAGAGCAGTAAAGAAAGGAATACGAAAAATGCTTGACATCAAAATATTAAGAAACGAACCGGAAAGAATAACAGCCGCCTTAAAATCACGCAACAACGACCTTGACATCACACCCGCAATCGAGCTTGACAAAAAACGCCGTGCGATAATCGCCGAGGTTGAGACGAAAAAGGCAGCACAGAACGAAATGAACAAGAAAATCCCAGCCATGAAAAAGGCGGGTGAAAACACCGACGAGCTTTTCGCAGAGCTTCGCAGCGTTTCGGGAGAAATAAAATCGCTTGACGAGCAGGTCAGAAAAATCGACGAGGAGCTTCGTGATTTCATGCTCCGCATACCGAACATCCCCTCGGACACCGCCCCTGTCGGCCCCGACGACAGCGCAAACGTGGAAGTTCGCCGCTGGGGCGAACCCCGCAATTTCACCTTCGAGCCGAAAGCGCACTGGGATATCGGCGTTGATCGTGGCATCCTCGATTTTGAGCGGGCTGCCAAAATCACCGGCACTCGTTTTACGGTATACCGTGGCGCAGGCGCACGGCTTGAGCGGTCGGTAATACAGTATTTCTTAAACACGAACACAGAGGAGAGCGGATATACAGAAATATTCCCGCCGTACATGGTAAATCCGGCTTCAATGACCGGCACAGGTCAGCTGCCGAAATTCGAGGAGGATGCGTTTAAGGTAGCAAACAACGGCTACTACCTGATCCCCACAGCAGAAGTACCGGTGACGAACCTCCACCGTGACGAGATATTAAACGGCTCCGATCTGCCGATAAAGTATACGGCATATTCGGCGTGTTTCCGTGCCGAGGCAGGTTCTGCCGGCCGTGATACACGAGGCCTTATCCGTCAGCACCAGTTTAACAAGGTAGAGCTTGTAAAATTCGTCCGTCCGGAAACGAGCTACGATGAGCTTGAAAAGCTCACAGCAGATGCGGAAAAGCTTTTGCAGGGACTGGG
>DBQZ01000034.1:20397-20982 GCA_002305435.1 Clostridiales bacterium UBA1381 | reverse complement strand
GCAGGTATCAGAATGGGTAGCTTCCGCTGAGTAAGAAAGGAGCGATAGTATGAAGAAATTACTTTTGATAATCATGGGCGTCTTTCTTGCAGCGTCGCTTTGTGCCTGCTCCGGCGGGGATGAGCAGGAGGCGGCTGCACCGACAGCAGAACACGAGGTTACAGCCGTACAATCAGCAGAGCCCGAAGAAGGAGCATCCTCCGGCGAGGGCGTTTCTGCGGACGAGGGCGAGGAAAGCCGTGCGCTTGTGGTCTACTTCTCAGCAACCGGAAACACAGAATCGCTTGCGGAGACTATCGCCGAGGTAACGGGGGCGGAGATTTTCGAGATAATTCCCCAAGACCCGTACACCGACGAGGATCTCGACTACGGAAACGACGACTGCCGTGCAAATGCGGAGCAAAATGATCCCTCCGCCCGTCCGGCTATAGCGAATACAATCGAAAACATCGAGGATTACGACACAATCTATCTCGGATACCCGATCTGGTGGGGGACAATGCCGAAGATAATAAACACCTTCCTCGAAAGCTACGACCTTTCGGGTAAAACAATCCTGCCGTTTTGCACCTCAGGCGGCAGCGG
>DBQZ01000034.1:13256-20302 GCA_002305435.1 Clostridiales bacterium UBA1381 | reverse complement strand
TTTTTTTTGCATGAACAAGCTTGCACACCCCTTTACAATTTGCGGATTTGTGGTATAATATACTAAAACCTTTTGTATAGGAAACGGAAAGGAGTCATGTTTATGAAAAAAACAGCCGCAGCCGTTATTGCCGCAGCAGCGCTTCTTGTCTGCGTGCCGTCAATGGCAGCAATAACCGTCGAGGATGCCCAGCCGCTGCGCTTCAGTGAAGCTGGAGGGGGTACGTTCATTTACTGCAACAATCACGAGGCGATTACCCGTGAGTATTTGGCGGACACCTCAAACCCCGAGCCGGAATACCTGATGAATAACTACGATATGGGAAAGGGAGCATATTCCCTCTACGCCTCCCACCTAAACCGCACAGATGTTCTAAATGCGGACGGTTCGGTAGCTGAAGAGGGGTTCGACATCGAGGTGGATGCCGAGTTTGCTGCCCTTGAGCCTACTACGGTGAAATTCACCGCCGTTGGAATGTCGTCCGCCGGGGCTGTTACGTATTACGAAAACGGCGTGCCTGTTCGTGCCGAGGATAACTGGGGCTGTATGCCGGCGGTAGCGGATTATATGCAGCGGCCGATCCGGGAGCAGTTTTCCGGCAAGGAATACGTGCCGAACGAGTTTAGTGAGGTCACAGTAACGCTTAAGCGGGGGGAGAAATTCTACTTAAGCGAGATAATAGACAATTATACGGCTGTTACGTGGCTGAAGCCCGTACAGCTTTTAGCGGATTTTGAGATAACATCAGGCTCTGCCGATATAAACATCCTTGCCGCCCGCTCCACCGGAACGCTCGGCGACCGCTCCAATCTGGCGAAAAATATAGCCCACGGGGCTTACCACCGTGACCGCTGCCATCTGGGCGTGGCGGATACCCTGCCTGCGGTTTACTCGGAGGAGCTTTCATATACGATAGACGATACCGTGCTTTCGGGAACGCTTCTGCCTGTCACGGTCTACAACCAGTTCGTCCCGGACGGCAACACAATAAACTCATGGGCGACAAACCTCAATCCTCAGACGGATATGTGGTCGAAAAATATCTGCGTTGAGTCGGAGCTTATCGGCCTTGAGTATTACGACCCCTCAAAGCTTGAGTATTACGGGGAAAATGTGAAAAACTCCGATAAGGACGATACGTGGTACTTCGACACGACACATTCCGACACCGCCGAATGGGTCGAGGGCTGCGGCACGGAGCCGGAGGATTACAGCCCCAACTACGTCCTCACGACAGAGGGCAATAACGACCCGTACGGCTGCCATCTCGGCAACTACGGCGTGAGCAACAATTACCGTGTATCGATAACGAACAATTCCTCACGCACGAGGTATTTCAACTATATGATGGACGCTTACTCCAACTACCTTGTAAACCTCAAGGATGAGGAGGGCAATTATATCGGCGACTGTACGCTTGCAAAAGGTACGGACGACGAGCGCACAAACGAGGTCATGGCATGCGTTGAGCTGCCGCCCGGAAGAACAACGTCGTTTATGATAGAGGTTATACTTCCGATGAACGGCACGGGCGGTGCGTTTAATTCGTTCATGATAACCGACCTGCCGTATGACCTTGCTTCAGAGGAAGATGAAGCGGATTCTGTAAAAACGTGGCAGATTGACAATCAGTATTTCACCGGCAGGGAATATTACAAATGGGAAAACGGCAATATCTTAACGACTACAGACGGCGTAAACTGGACGACACACACGCTCAATGAGGATACAAAGGCGATATTTGACGGCCGCTGGCATGATTTTTCGATAACGGCGGCAGGGGACGGCTATATCGCAAAAGCATACCGCTACCAGTCGGATGAAGTCTCATATTACACCAACTTCCTCCAGTATTACAGCGATGTGTATATATTAGACAGCAGCTTCAACGCAGTGGGGCAGTACCAGTTCGGAGCCTTTCCCGACGACGCTACGTACGCAAAGGACCGCTATTTCGTGCGCGCCGGCGATACAACGTACTACTCCTCAGACGGCAATCACTGGCGGGAGCTTGAGAGCGGCTACTCCATGCCTGTCGATAACGGCGGCAAATATGCGGCTGCCGTTCGGGACGGGGAGTATTACGTTACCGAGGACGGCAGGGAGTTTATGCCGGTTATCTACCCCGGAGCTTCTGACGACGGAGTGCAGACCGTGCTTGACAAGCCGCTCTATATCGACGTTATAGGCCCGTATTACTATTACGTGGACGGGGCCGACCTCTACCTTTCGCCCAACGCCGTTGCGTGGACGAAGAGAACGGTTTCTGAGAATATAAGCTCCCTCGATTATATAGACGGCAAGCTTCTGGCAAACGGCAAGGCGGTAGATACCGCCCTTTCGGGAGCGGAGCTTATGGAGATAGACGGCGAGATTTTCGCCCTTGATCCGGAGTTTACGAGATATTCCTCGGGAACGCTGATGGTTCCGGCAAGACTGCTTTTGGCGGTGACCGACAGCAAAGCGACGTGGGATACCGAAAACCACCGTTTGGTAGTGTTCCATAACGGCGATACGGTGGAATATTTCCCCGACAATACTACCGCATACGTAAATTCCGTAGCGGTAACGCTCGGAGCAGCCCCGTATTACGAGGGGGCTATGCTGTATCTGCCGCTTTATGAATTTGCCGCCCAGCTCGATTATACGGTGAGGAATGAAAACGGTACGCTTGTATTCGTATCAAACAAGCTCTACACCCAGGGCGACGAGGCCATATATACCGGCACAAAACCGGCAGCAGGCGTTATCACCACGGCAGAATTTGCCGAGGAATACGGGCGGATGCTGTTTAAGAATATGTTCTTTATGGACTGTGATTTCACGGCTTATTACAACGAATTGAGCCGCTGCTGGGAGCTTTTTGACGAGGAGAGCGGAGCGGAGCTCATACTGCGCCAATCTGACGGCGGAGTCGTGAGCGTGAGCAGAGGTTGATATGAAAAAACCGGACGTTTCCCAAAAAACGGGATCGTCCGGTTTTGTTTTTACTTTTCTTTTAGCTCCTTTATAATAGTATCAATATCCTCTTTAAGGCGGGCATCGTTGTTCTTTAAGGCACGGTCGATAACGTCAAGGTTTGACATTACTGTCGTCCTGTCACGCTGAAATTCCCTGCCTATCATCACGAAATTCATGTCGGTAAGCTCCTTGAAAAGGTACATTGCAACCTGTCGCGGGATCAGGTATTCCCGGCGGCGGTGCTTGGCGAGGATTTCATCACGGGTGACGTTGTAGTATTTGCAGACCTTGTCCATTATCTGGTTCGGCGTTATCTCCGGCACGCTCACATCCGGCAGGATGTTTTTAAGAGCCTCCTTTGCCACATCCATTATCGAGATGTTAGATGCGCCCTGACTTTCCTTCATGTCCAAAAGTGAGGTAACGCTTGTGAGCGCCCCCTCAAGCTCTCTGATGTTCGTCTTGACGTTCTGGGCGATATATGAGAGCACATCAAGCGGAATATCCTTTTTTTGCAGCTGGGTTTTCTTCTTGAGAATAGCCATCCTCGTTTCGTAGTCCGGGAGGGTGATGTCTATCGTAAGCCCCTGCCCGAAGCGGTTTCTGAGCCTGTCCTCAAGCGTTACGAGATCCTTTGGCATACGGTCGCTTGTGAGGACTATCTGCTTGTTCATATTGTACAGCTCGTTAAAGGTGTGGAAAAACTCCTCCTGCGTAGCTTCCTTGTTCGTCAAAAACTGCACGTCATCGACCATGAGCACATCCGCTTCCCTGTAGATGCGGCGGAAGGATTCTGTCGTGCTGTCACGGAGGGAGTTTATGAAATCGTTTGTAAACTTCTCACTCGTAACGTAAACCACCTTCATATGCGGTCTTGTCTGGATTATGCGGTTTCCTATGGCGTGCATAAGATGCGTCTTGCCAAGTCCCGAATGGCCGTAGAGGAAAAGCGGGTTGTACTTATAGCCGGGCATTTCCGCCGTGGCTAAGGCGGCAGCATGGGCGTACTGGTTCGAGGAGCCGATAACGAAGTTGTCAAAGGTGTATTTGGGATTTACGGTATCGTTTTTAAACTCGTCCTCCCCGTCCTCCTCGTTCTGGTGCATTTCCTGGATGCGGTGGATTTCACGGGGATCGGGGATCAGCTGCACTTCTATTTTCATCGGACGGCCAAGGCGGCTGCTTATCTCCTCCTCGATAATATCCTTAAAGCGTGTATCTATCATTGTTTTGCTAATATCGGTAGTAACTGCAACCGTGAAAACGGACGCATCAAAATAAAGCGGGTCTATATCCTCCACATAGATGAACGAAGCCCTGATTATCCTTTTGCGGACGTTCTTCATGATATCTTCCCATATGATAAAAAGCTCTTCCGTTGATATTCTATTTGCCTGCTCCATGCTGTCCTCCGTGCATCCGCCGCCTGGGCGGAGATATGAAATTACGCTCTGTCATTTAGTTCGTCTGTATATTATATCATTTTTCTTTCGCTTTTTCAATCTTTTCTAATAAAAAATTTTGGATTTTTGTAAAAATGCGAAAATCGCCGCAAATAAAAAAGACGGCCGCAGCTTGCGACCGCCACCGCACACCCGCTATATCAGCGAATATGTCCCATAGCAGAGGAAAACCGCCCCCACTAAAGCCACCGCTGAGGGGACAACGTATGCAGAAATCCTGCCGAGGATGCTCTCAAGCCTTTTAATCGCCGCCGTGCCGTTTAGCCTGTTATACGCAAAATACAATAGGATTAGCGGCAGAGCGTACATAAACGTGTACACTGTTATAAACCCAAGCACGAGCGGGAATACAAGATCGTACGCCGCAAGCAGGGCCAGAAAGCCGAAATACGGCAGCGCACTCGTCAGCTCGACCGCACAAAACGCCGCCCCGAGCAAAAACAGCGACAGCGGTGAGAGCTGCGCCGGATTTTTTACCCCGCTCTCCTCGTCCCCGCCGTTTTTGCCGCTACGAACCGTGTTTACAATAAACCGTATCCCCACCGCAAGGCAGGCTATGCCGCAGAATATCATGGCGGCGGCGATATACACCGGATAAAGCTCGGCGGCCTTTGCGAAAAGGCGGGATACCCACGCTGTAACACCGTAGTAAACCGCAAGCCCTAAAACGATGTTTGCCGCTGATATTCCGAAAATAAAAAACCAAATATACCGTTTGTTCTTCACCATAGCCTGCAAAAGCATCTGCTGTGCAATCGCCGAGGGGTTCAGGCTGTCAAAAAAGCTCGTCGTAAACACCGCTGCTAAAAGTACTCCCATAAATATCCTCTCCTTAAAATCTGTTAAAACTGATGCCGATAAAACAAAAAACGCTTATCCTTACTCCTGCAATGGCCTAACGGAGTAAAAATAAGCGTTTCCCGGCGGAAATTCTGTTTATAAGAAGATACCACAAAGCGGGGGAATTGTCAAGGGGGATTTTTAAAATTTTTCCTCAAATCCAGCGTGCTGCCATACACGAGAGTACCGCTCCGAGAAAATCCCCTAAAAGCGCCACCGGCAGTATCCTCAGGCTGTCCTTAACTCTCGTCCCCGAAAAATACACCGACAGCGTGTAAAACGTCGTTTCGGTAGAACCCATCATAACGGAGGCCGCTTTTCCGGCAAACGAATCGGGGCCTGAGCCTGCCAAAAGCTGCGAATACACCCCCAGCGCCCCGCTCCCCGAAAACGGCCGCACAAGAGCAAGCGGCACAACCTCCGCCGGTATCCCGAGCTTCGCAAGAGCCGGGGCGGCAGCCGCTGTAATCATCCCCCACAGCCCCGACGATTCGAGCATCGATACGGCGCACATCACCGCCAAAACCGGCGGGAACATCGCCATAAGCGTCCTCATCCCATCACAAGCTCCCTCTATAAACAAGCTGTACGCTGCCTTCCTCCGCCAAATGCAGGGTACGAGGGCGCACAGGAGGAATATCGGGAGGATAAATTCCGCAGTCATTTCGCCCTCCGTGAGATTATCTTCTCGACCGTGCATATAACGACAAACACTGCCGCCGATACCGCCCATACGGCAGGTATTACCGCTGAGGGAGCTTTGCTTCCGGCCGCCTGTCTAAAGGCGATTACGGTCGAGGGGATAAGCTGCAGGGAGGCTGTGTTTATAAGGGCGAACAGCCGCATCTCCCGGCTGCATTTATCCCCCGGAGACAGCTTCCAAAGCTCCGACATAGCCTTTATACCCGCCGGAGTGGCTGCGTTTCCGCATCCTAAAAGATTTGCCGTCATGTTTAGCGTTATGCTTTTTAACGCCTGCGAATCGGGTTTAAGATGCGGGAACAAAAGACGTGTTATCGGGCGGAGCAGCTTTGATATTACCCCCGCAGCCCCCGATTCGTCCACAATCCTCAAAAGCCCCGACCACAAGCATATTAGCCCCGCAGCCGAAATCATGAACTCCACCGCCCTCTCTGCCCCCAAAAACGCCCCCTCCATCACAGCCGAGGGCTTCCCCGAAAAAATACCGGCGGCCAGAGCTGACACAACCATTACGAACCACACAACATTCATTACAGCGACCTCCTGTTTGACTTTTCCGCACGGCCAATTCCCCTTGGGAAGCCCGCAGCCGTTACTTATAAATATGTGGAAGTCATTCCCCGTATGCAAGCCCTCCCGAAAAAACACCGCAAAAAATGCCCGCACACCGCCTTTTTAAAGCTGTGTACGGGCATAATTTAAACGCTCGTCCGTTTATTTAACGTTTTTTCTCTTTATCTTCTTGGATGTCGTCTTTTCAAACTCCGTATCACGGAACAAAACCTTGTTTATCCGCTTATACATCGGCAGACCTGCGTTTACCTTGTCAACGTATGCACGTATCGCTCCCTCGACATCCTCAACGCCCATTGCCGCTGCAATGTCCGCATTCGGGAACATCTCCGCCGTGATAACTCCCTTTTCGTCATAGACGAGTACCTCGCCTGTTACGGGGTAGTTATGCAGGAGGTTCTCAAGCTCCTCCGCCGATACGTTCTCGCCGCTGGCGGTTATGATGAGGTTCTTCTTGCGGCCGGTTATGTAAACAAAGCCGTCCTCGTCAACATGGCCGAGGTCGCC
>DBQZ01000034.1:11061-13238 GCA_002305435.1 Clostridiales bacterium UBA1381 | reverse complement strand
ACGATTTCCCCGTCCTCTATACGGGCCTCGCACCGTTTTACAAGCTGGCCTACAGACTCCTTCTTGAAGTTATACGTATAGTTGCAGGCTATTCTCGGCGCACATTCTGTCATGCCGTAGCCCTGTATGAGGTTTATGCCGTATTCGGCAAATGCGTCTATTAAAGCTGGGTTTAAGTATGCTCCGCCTGAGTAAATCGTGCGCATTTCCCCGCCAAGAGCCGCCTTTGCAATCATCGGCTTCGGTATCTCGGGCTTTGCTTTTGCAGCCGCATTTAAGCGGAACAAAAGCCCCTCTATTATCATCGGCACAGCCGTCATTACGTTCGGGTGGAAAATCCCCATGTTCTTTGCGATACGCATTATCGAATCGTTTATGCACACCGTATTTCCCACGTCAAGCGCAACCANNTTGTCGGCTAAATTGCGGGAGGAGAGCATTACACCCTTGCTCTTGCCGGTAGTTCCGGAGGTATACATAAGCGTACACATCTTGTCGGGGTCTATGTGCGCAAAATATTCGCCGCGGTTTTCTGCTATTAAGTCCTCAAACTCATCGTCAAGGCTGATAAACCGCTTTACTCCCGGGCATTTCTCCCGTGCAAGCTCAGCCGTCTTTTCGTGACCCTTGCCCCAGAGGAACACCGACACGTCCGCACGGTCGAGCAGCTCGCATATATCCTCGCTGCCAAGCTCCTTGTCAAGCGGAACCGCCGTTGCCCCAGATGTCTGAGCGCCCAAAAAGGCGGTTATCCACTGTGGGCTTGTAGGGCCTATGATCGCTATATGGCTTTTGTCAAAGCCCTCCTTCTCCATCGCCCGTGCAAATGATTGGGCACGGCTGTACATCTCTGCAAAGGAAATTTCGCCTATGTCCTTGCCGTCCTTAAACCGAAGATACGCTTTGGGGCCGAATTTCTCGGCTGCGTTCTTTAACAAGTCCCTGATAGTTACAAACATTTTTCCGCATCCTTTCCTGTCAGCTCTGCCGCCGACACTATATAGCCTCCGATCTTCTGCTGGCGGAAAACGGCCCCTGCCGGATGTGAGAGTACCGTCCCCTTTTCATCTGTGACAAATTCCGCATTTTTAAGCCCGTAACCGATACCTTTTCCCAGAGCTTTTACGTAGCTTTCCTTGAGCGTCCACAGTCCGGCGAACACCTGTTCCCCCTCTGTTAAAACCCTCTCATACTCACGGGGCGTAAGCGCCTTTTTCGCCGCCTTGGGGCTAAAGCGTCCCACAGGCTCTGCATCTATGCCCACCGGCAAAAGCGACAGACAGCAGGCGCAGAACCCGTCGCAGTGCGTAAGGCTGAAATGAATTGGAAATCCCTCGATATACGGCTTTCCAAGCTCAGTGCGCCGTATCGCCGAATGGTCAACACCCCTGAGCCGCAGCATATCGTCCATCAGTTTCCACGATTCGTCATGCAGAAAAGCAGCATATTCACGGCTTGTCATACCGGGGGCTTTTTGCGGCAGAAATTTGTATCTTATATCAAGCATGGTTTTAAGCGTTCTGGAGCGCCTCTATATACTTTACAGCGTCCGCTACGGTCACTATGTCCTTAACGTCGCTCTCGTTTACCTCTACCTCAAACTCATCCTCAATATCGCCGACAAGGCACATGAAATCGTAGGAGTTAAAGCCCAGATCCTCAATGAACTTCGACTCCGGCGTTATTTCGTCAGCCTCAACATATACCTGTATCATTTCGCTCAGCTTATCAAACATTGTTGTTTCCTCCCTTTAAAATTCTCACACTTCGTCTATAATTTCCTGCATCGTCTTTTCCGGATGCTCGACTATGGCAAACATTATCTTGCCTAAGTAGTAGTATATATACTCAAGGTTCTGCTCGTTGAAATCACCGAACTGATACTCAAAGTAGAAATCAAGCCCGTTATCCTGCGGATCGTGCATTACGGTGAGATATACGGCCTGTGCAGCCACGCCGTTGGGATACCAGCGGCTCTTGTAGCTTATATCGTCAAGACGCTCGTCCTTCTGCTTCATTGTAAGCGGCTGATAGGTAAGCGTCAGGTTTTCGTAGCAGCCGCCCGGTCCTACGTTATACTTTGCAATTGTATCCATCAGAACCTTTACCGGATCATAGTTTGCGTGACGGAATATCTTGTTCTGTATCTCCTGTATCCGTCTCAAGCCTTCCATAAC
>DBQZ01000034.1:0-10984 GCA_002305435.1 Clostridiales bacterium UBA1381 | reverse complement strand
AGATAGAGCCTGAGGCTCATAAGCAGCAAGCATACAAGGGGGACGTTATTGTCGGAGCAGAAATCAAGCAGACGCTGTGTCGGCTCTGATTCCATGTGGAATTTTATATTGCTCGCCTCAAACGTCGTATGGGGAACGGCAGCCCAACGCTGGCCGGGGTTTTCCTCCTGCTGCTTCTTTAAAAGCCCGGAGCCGAGAAGACCTGTGAACTTCGGCTCGGAGCGGGAAATTTCCTTCTGCCAGAACTCCTCGTCAGCCTTGTACTTCTTGGAATTTAAGTACTCAAGATCAGCCTTTAACGAGTCAACGTAGGAACGCAGCTTCTTCGGATACTCGAAATTATACTTAAGATGGGCGTATATCTCGATAATATCACGTGAGAAGATAACTATGCCGTAGGAGTCCATTATCATATGCTGGACATTCAGGTACGTTCCCTTGTAGCCGTCGGGCATCGAAATCATAACTATGCGGTAGAGCTTCGAGTTGTAGAGCTCAAACGGGGTAGCCGTCCACCGCTTCATCTCAGCCTCGGCCTCCTCCATTGTACCCTGTGAGAAATCGTGGAACTCAATCTCTATCGACTGCTTATTGTTGATATACTGCTTAACCGCTCCGTCACGTGTTTTGCAAAGCTGCACGTGCAGGGCGCTGTTTCTGATTATCGCCTGGCGGATGGCCTCTCTCAGAAGGTCAAAATCTATGTCCTCCTTGATCGTAAGGCTCGTGCCTATGTTTAAAAGCTCCATATGCGGGCAGGTATACGTGGAAAAAAAGTGTATTTTCTGCGCCGGTGTCAAATCGTATTTCTCAGCCATTTATAGTGCCCTCCCTAACATCGTTTATAAAACGGAATACTTCTTTTTTGTACAATTCCGGTGAGTGGAAAAAGCTCGCCCCATGTCCTGCACCGTCAACTATCAAAAGCCGTTTGGGACATCTTGCAGCCTCGTAATTCTGGTGGCTCATTATTACGGGGACAAAATCGTCCTCGCTGCCATGGATAAAGAGTATCGGCAGCTTCGACCGCTTTACGGTATCAAGCGTTGATATTTCATCGAACGCATAGCCGGCCTTCCTCTTGCAGATTGCGCTTGACATATTCATCAGCGGGAATACCGGCAGATGGTATATCTTCGGCAGCAGATGCGCAAACACATCCCATGCGGAAGTGAACGCACAGTCGGCTATTATACCCTTGACGTTCTCGGGCAGATCGCAGCCGGACGCCATAAGCACCGTCGCCCCGCCCATTGATACGCCGTGGAGGAAAATCTCCGCCTCGGGGTCGATATTCGTCAAAAGATAATCTATCCACATCGTAAGGTCGAGGTGGTCAAGCACGCCGAAACCGATATACTTTCCCTCACTCTCGCCGTGAGCCCTGTTATCTACAACGAGTACGTTCCAGCCCGCCTCGTGGTACATCTTGCCGATTGAGGTAGCCTCGCCGGCGCCGTTGCTCTTGTAGCCGTGAACCGATATTACCGTCTTGTGCGTCTTTTCCTCAGCCGGGAAATACCGCCCTGCAAGCTTTAAGCCGTCAAACGTTTTCATCGTCAAATGCTGGGGCTCAAGGCTTGCCATGTACTCGGTCATAGCCTGTATCTTAGGTATATACTCGTCCCAGTTCGTGCCTGTATCCGGCACAGGAACGTGGTCTTTTCTCACTATCGTCTGGTCGAACATATAAGCAGCCGCCGCTGTTCCGGCTCCTGCCGCTGCTGCGGCAAGCCCTGCCAATGTTCCTATTATCCCTAATTTCATCAAAGCCCTTCTTTCTTCAAATCTCGCTCTGCTGATATAGTTCCAAAATTCGACCACCGGTCGATTTCATTTAGATTATACCAAGTTTTCGACCGCCGGTCAAGTGCGTTTTTGTACAATATTTTGCTGTACTTTTTTAAATTGTTATGTTATAATAGCCTATATAGATACGAAAACGCCCCTATGCAGGGTTTATTTTTCAGAAAGGACGATGCTAATGAGCAAACGGGATATTATATTGGATGCCATGCAAAAGCTGATGACCGACAATGAAGCCAAAAACGCAACCATCAGCGATGTCGCCAAAAAAGCGGGCATTGGCAAGGGAAGCATATATTACTACTTCAGTTCAAAAGACGAAATAATCGACGCCGTGCTTGAGCGGGCATATTCAAAGGTGATAGACGACAGCAACCGCATAGCCGATTCGCCGGAGTTAAACGCCCTGGAAAAGATGTGCGCAATCTTTAACTTAAGTGTATTCCCCTCCGACGGCAACCGCCAATGGCAGCTTCTAAAGATGCTAAACCTCCAGGACGACGTTGTGGTACACCAGAAATTCTGCGTAATTGCAGTCCGGGAAATCACCCCGATACTCTCACGCATAATCGTCCAAGGTCAGGAGGAGGGTGTCCTCTCCTGCCCGAGTCCCCGCCATTATGCGCAGTTCATCCTTTCGATGCTTTTAATGTCGCTTGACAGCGTGCTTATCCCCGCCGACAGGGAGGAAACGCTTGAAAAGCTCAAATCGCTTTCGCATATGCTCGAGGACAGTATGCACATGAGGGAAGGAAGCCTCGGATATTTCTACCGTCCGCCGAAAGACCCGGGCAGCTCGCCCCTGTTCTCATGAGTACCCAGCGGACGATACTCCACTGCGACTGCAACGGGTTTTACGCCTCGGTCGAATGTGTCTTAAAACCTGAGCTTCGGGAAGTGCCGATGGCAGTCGCCGGCGACCCCGAAAAACGCCACGGGATTATCCTTGCAAAAAACGAGCTTGCCAAGGGGTATGGGGTTACAACAGCCGAAACGATTGCCTCCGCCCGCCGCAAATGCCCCGACCTTGTGACCGTAGCCCCTCACCACAGCATATACAAGGATTTTTCCGTGAGGATAAACGAAATATACCGGCGGTTCACCGACCTTGTGGAACCGTTTTCGATAGACGAATCATGGCTTGACGTGACCGGCAGCCGCCTCCTCTTCGGGGACGGGAAGACGATAGCCGACGAGCTTCGCCGCCTTGTGAGGACGGAGACGGGGATCACGATCTCGGTCGGCGTATCGTGGAACAAGATATTCGCCAAAATGGGCAGCGATTACAAAAAGCCGGACGCTACCACCGTTATCACACCCGCAAATTTCCGCCGTCTGCTGTATCCTCTGCCTGCCGGAGACCTCTTCTCGGTCGGGAAGAAAACCGCCGACGTCCTTGCTTCAATGGGGATATTCACGATAGGCGATATTGCCGCCGCCCCCGAGGCGGAGCTCTCCCGCCGCTTAGGCAAGGCAGGGCGGATTATCAGCCGCTATGCACGTGGGCTTGACGATGAGCCGGTTCGGCCTGCTGAGGAGGAAAGGGAGGTAAAATCTATCGGCAACGGCGAAACTTTTGAGAAAGATATCTCAGGCGAGGAGGAATACCGCCGCCATATCCTGCCGCTTGCAAAAACCGTGGCACGCCGCCTGCGCAAGCACGGGCTAAAGTGCATGAGTTTGCAGGTGACCGTGAAAACCCCGGAGTTCCGCACGATCCAGCGTCAGGCTCAGCTTGATATGCCGCTTTGCACTTCCCATGACATCTGCCGTGCGGCTATGGATATTCTGAGGAAAACGTGGAATATGTCCCAGCCGGCACGGATGCTCACCGTAACCGCTTCCTCATTAGTCGCAGAGGATATGGTGACAGAACAGCTGTCGCTTTTTGAAACAGACAGCGCAGCCGTTAAAAAACGGGAGAAAATCGAAAAAACTGTGGACTCTCTCTCCGAGCGTTTCGGCGGGAATATCCGTCTTGGGATGGACGATAAAAAGGAATAATTCTCCGAAAATTCAAAAACCGTCTGCATACCTAATGGTACGCAAACGGTTTTTTCTAAAACAGCTTTTTCTTCTTGAATATGATAATACACACAATTACAACGGCAGCGCTCAGGGCTATAACCCACGGATACCCGTGCTCCAGCTCCGGCATATCGTGGAAGTTCATCCCGTACCAGCCGGTTATGAGCGTCAGCGGGAAGAAAAACGTCGATACGATCGTCAGAAACTGCATATTACTGTTCTGCTTTGCAGCCACCATAGCCTGATATGCGTCCTTGACCTGCTGGGCGTAGTCGAGCAGGTATGAGGATTTATCCACAAGACGTTCGGCTCTGTCGGTCATTGTGCCGAAGTATTTGAGCTGCTTTTTTGTGAAGAAGCCGTTTTCGTTGTCGCTGAACTCCTTGCCTATGTCGGCTATTTCATCATAGTAGCTGCGCAGCGTTAAAAGCTCCTTTCTAAGAGGCATGAGGTTTGCCTGGAAATTATTCATCTCCTTATCCTCCATCACCTTTTCCTCCATCTCAATGATACGCTTTTCGTACCTGTCAAGCATCTCCAAATCCCTGTTCATAAACTCCGTCACGAAATTATAGAGGAATTTCTCCTTCGTCTCTCCCTGATGTATCTTGCGGCGCATTATCCTCCGCACAAGTCTCTCGGAGAAGTTGTCGTTATCGACCAAGACGATATTCGTCTGGTTGATAAAAAACAGTATCCTGTACCGGCTTCCGAGAACATCCAAAAGCTTCGGTACTGCCAACGAACCGTAGAGACAGTCCTGCTGCGTTTCCGCCTTGCACACACGCACCTCTTTCATGCTTATCTCGCCTTCGTATAGGATGCCTGCCTGCTCAAGCACCTGCCGGCATTTATCGGTAGTAGTGATATATATAGACGGTCTGCCGGCGGCTTCTTCTATCGTTATCTCCTCCAGCCTCTCTCCCATTGCGTATATCATATCAATCTCCCTGCCTTTCGCAAAAAAAGCGGCAGGTGTCCTTCCTGCCGCTCATGAATTTTTCTGTTCGGATTTATTTCATCTCAAACGCTGTATCAGTGTTCTTAGCGATCGTCACGTTCGTAAGGTCATAGTAGTACTTTGAACCTCTTACGTACGAGAAGCACCATGTTCTGATACCTTCTGTGTTAGCATTCGTGTAGATAAGCTCTTCGCCCAGACCTATCTGCTTGCCGGACATATCATAAACGCCTACTGCAAATTCCTGCAGTCTGTTGTTTACAGTAACCCTTACTCTGTACCATGTGTTCGGCTCTACACGGCAGATTTCCTTTTCACCGTTCAGGGTCTTAGCCTTGATTATCTCAGCGTTATCAAATACAACCGCACCCGCTAAGTTGTCATAGCCCTTTGTCGGGTCGGTGAAATCGCCGAAATTAAGCTCCCATGTACCGGCTCTTAATCTTACGTCAAACTCGCACATACCGTAGTACTTCGTGAAGTCGGAGCCTGTTACTCTCTGGTACATATACATTGATCCCGCACCGTCGTTTGAGCCGGACTTGTCGCTGTTTGAATACATACGAACATAGTTTACGTCTCTTTCGTCATCATGCAGGAAAGTCTGGTAATGACGCTGTGCCGAACCCTTTGTCAGCCAAGGATTGCCGTCAAGCGCAATACCTGTTCCGTAGATGGGATTTTCCGCACCGCCCATTGCGCAGTCCGAAAAGTCAGAGCCCTCGATGTAGTGCGCTGTTTCCTCAGCGTATGCGAAAAGCGCCATCGACGATAAGGACATAATGCAGGCTGCAGCCGCTGCGACAACCCTCTTTCCTATTTTCATTGTGATCCTCTCCTTTTCTGTCTGTGGTCATACAACCTCGATTCTTATCTATATTGTACAATATTTTCCCCCGCTATTCTATAAAAAAAGCGGACAAAATTGTTCAAAATTACGTGCGATTTTTTACAGTTTGCACAAAGCAGCTGCCTTTTTACTCTGTTTTGACAAATATGTCCGCAAGGTAAATTCTTCATCATTCCCTCTTGCAATGGTATCTCATTTATGGTATAATATTTACATATACTCATGAAATGGAAGGAATTGGATATGGTAATTTTATCAATAATGCAGATACTCCGTAAATATACGGACTTCGACCACCGGATCTCCGTTAAAGAATTAACGGGCAAGCTCCACGATGACTATCACCTCAACTGCTCGGAGCGTTCTGTGCGCCGTTACATAAACGAGCTTCAGACGTTCTACCCGGATGTCGCACGTGACCGCACGGGCGTCTACCTTGCCGCACGTGAATTTGACGATTCCGAGCTGCGGCTTTTAATCGACAGCATAATCTCATCAAAACATATCCCCCCGCATCAGGCAAAGGAGCTTATAGAAAAGCTCACCCGCCTCTCAAACATCTACTTCGACAACGGCCTTGGCGATATACAGGTCTTAGACCGCATACATAACGAGGATAACCGCCAGATATTCTATACGATCGACATCCTCTCAGAAGCAATAAAGCGGGGCTCTATGGTGGAGTTTACGTACAATACGTACGATACCGCCAAAAAAATGGTTCCACGGCAGTCGGAGCCTTACCGTGTAAGCCCGTACAAGCTGGCAGCTGCAAACGGCAATTACTACCTTATATGCAGCTATGACAAGTACAAAAGCATTTCGCATTTCCGTGTCGATCGCATAACGGAGGTGACAATCCTCGACGAAGCTGCCGAACCCCTCGAGGAGGCGACCGGCGGCAAGGGGCTTGATCTTCCGAAGCATTTAGCAGAACATTTGTACATGTTCTCCGGCGACCCTGTAACAGCCCGCCTTTCGGTCGATAAAAGCGCCATGCCGGCTCTTGTGGACTGGTTTGGCAAGGATTTTGAGGTGTACAACGAAATTGCCGACTGCGTATTTATAAAAGTGCGGGTAAACCCCGACGCCCTCGCCTGCTGGGCGCTGCAGTACGGGGATTTCGTGGAAATTCTCACCCCGAAAAAGCTCCGGCGCAAGATGGCGTCAAAATCACGGCTGCTCATGGAGAAATACTGGCAAAATCCTCGCTGAGCTGTGCTGTTATTTCCCTTATGAACCTCTGGATCCGCTCAGATGAAAGAAACTGCCGCTTCTCTATCGGCGGCTTTTTCATCGTTTTAAGCGTGCGGGCTATGAAGGCTACCTGAGTTTTTAGCTGCCCTTCCTCGTAGTAATCAAGATAATCCGGGATCTCATCAAGGGCTGATACAGCCTCAAGCGGCCGCCAGTTAGGATGGTTTATAAGGTACTCATAGTCTATATCGTGCCAGTCACGCTTTATTACATTTAAAAAATGCGGATCCCGCTCGTATTCTTTGCGGTATTCCACTCTTGTGGGCATATATATTTCCCTCGACCATTTTATGTCGGTCAGAAGATGAGCCCAATATCCCATATAGAACGAAAAAGCTGCCTTATCACGGCAGTTTTTTACGTATTTCTCAAAAAATCCCCGGCTGTCAATATCGGACTTGCTGCCGGTTTTCGTCCAGTGGGTAACGGTAGTCGGCGGCGTAAAGCCGGAAAAGCTGTCCCTCTCTCCCCAGCCGCAGTCCGGCGCTACGTTTCCTGCGCACCAGAGCGCAAAATCCTCCGCCGGCAAAAGCGCAAACGCTCTCTCCGCCACCCGCAGATGTGTTGTCCACGTTGCCACTATATATCCGCCTTTCTCTGTCACTGCAAATTTATCCGAAATCCCGCCTGTACTGGGTCGGTTTCTTTCCGGTGAGCCTCTTAAACTGGCTGATAAAATTGCTCTCGTCGAGAAATCCCACCTCAAAGGCGATCCGTCCCACGGGCATATCTGTCGTACGCAGAAGTATCTTGCCAGCGTTTACCCGCTCCAAAAGAAGGCTGTGGTACGGCGTTACACCGGCCTCCCGCTTAAACAGCCGTATCAGGTGGTATTTCGACACGTGAGCCGCTGATGTCATATCGTCTATCGTTATCTGCTCACGGTAATGGTTCTTGATAAACTCCCTCACAAGCAGCACAGGCTCAGGCAGCTCCTGCCCGCTTTTTACCATTGCGTCTATCACCGAATGGAGTCTCAGTGAAAGCTCCGATACGGCAGCTATCTCCGTCCTTTCGGCAAGCTCCATTATACGCTCGAAATCCTCGCCCCTGCCCGGGATTCTCCCCGAAAGCCTGCCGGCTGTATCAAGCAGCTCATAGAGCCCCGGCGCTGCCGCTCCCGAAAAATGTATCCAGTAAAACTGCCACACATCGCCTGCAGCGCCGTATTCGTGAAACTCCTGACAGTCGATTAAAACCGCCTCGCCGCTACGAAGCGTCCTCTCAAACGGGGCTTTAAGCATCCCCGTCCCGCCGACGGTATACAAAAGCAGATACCCCTCCATACCGTCACGCCGCGTAAAATACCGGCTGCCCGCCGTGAAATTCCCCGCCTCGGTTGCGTAGAGGCCGGCACATTTGGCAGCCTCTGACGCCGTTGCGGTTATCCAGCGGGAACCCCCGTCTATATCAAGCTCGTACTCGTGCATTTTCAGCGGGGATCATCATCAAAGGGGAACATTTCCTCGATAACGTCCTGCATCCGTCCTTTGGCGGAGTTTTTTATCTCCTCGGGCTTTGGTACGGCTCTATTTTTTATCGCTTCCGTACGCTGATGCTTTGCGGGCTGTTCCTCTTCAGTGGCGGGCTTTGTCTTTATAACCGGCCGCTTTGAGCGTGTCTGAGCAAGCTGGGTTTCCCATTTTTCGTACATATTCTCCCCGCTCTGGGCTATTTCCTCCGGCTTTGGATCGTCAAAATATTTTTTGCCGTTATTCTTTATATCAAGCTCTTTCTCGCTGAAATCGCCCACACGCTCGGACATCTTTTCATCTATATCACGCCTTAAGGCACGAACCTCCATCGCAAGGCGGTTATCCTTCTTTGCAAGAGCCGCAAAACGGCTGCCCATAAAGAAGCTTATAACGGAGCTTGCTGCCACCGCAAGCACGAACCACAGTATCATCGCCCCACGTGATACGCTATGCGAGAAAAATCCCCCGCTCTCTGCCGGTATCGGCGTTGTATACGTGTTCTGCAAACCTCCGTTTGCCGGAGCGGCGGTTGCGCCCTCGGGGGTCGCCTCAGGCTCTGTATCCTCTTGTGCAGCGTCTGTGCTTTCATCCTCATCGGCTGAAGTGTCGGGGGCCACCCTCGGCGTGGACTGGGTCTGGCGAGTCTCGGACTCGGGGCGGGGCGTATTGCCGGATGCGCCGGCGCAGATTCCCAATGCAAACACCATCACAAAAGCGGCTATAACTGCCGTTATCTTTTTATTCATCACTATCCTGTCCTTTCCCCTCTTTTGCTTCCCTATCGTAGTATTCCTCATGCTCGGCCTTGACCGCATGGGAAAATTCACGTCTTAAGGCGCGCCTGTTGGGGACGGTCGCCAGCTGACGGCGGTTGGCCAGGTAAACATGGCTGTAAACGTTTTCTCTTATCGGATCGGCTGAATTTCTCCTGTAGCCTATCAAAAACCAGTTCCAAAATGACGGGCACATCGTCTCAGCATCGATTATTTCCTCCTGCCTCTCACCGGGGGAGTCCATTATCTCAAGCGCCAGCTTCGGTATGAGGAAATCGTAGAGGGTTTTCTGCTCCCTCTTAACCTCAAGCAAAAGACGGCGCAGCTCGACTGCCGTGTTGTATTTCTCCGGAGGCGGGGCGTCAAGCCAGCTGTAGTACGCAAGCATCAGCCTGTCAAACAAGCTCGGCGATACGCCCTTGGAATATTCCTCCTCGATCTCCTGTCTCAAGGAAAGGTACGTCTCTCCTGTATACGGCACGTACCCCACGTCCTTGAGCCGTCTGCGGAGAGTGTGGAAGAACGCTTTTTCCTCACGCTCCGTCTTTAGGCGGGAGGTGAACTCCACCCCGTATTTCTCCCAGCCCGCCTCACGGTCGGCAAGGATGAAATTGGCGCAGGCAGCCCTTACCGCATCAAGGGAAGTGCCGGCGTGGAAATACGCTATCATCTCGCATATCTCCTGCTTCGTCCACACGGCCGGGGCTGTAAACGTCACCGGCGTTCCGTGCTGTATTACAACATCCGCCGCCATCTGCACAAGGAACGACAGGTTTTTCTCAGATAATGAAAACTCCTTCCACGTCCCTGCCCATGACGACTGCTTCATAAGCGACAAGCTCCTCAAAAGCATCAGCTTGTTGGACGGACCCATAGTCGATTTGTACCTGTTCATCACGGCGAAAATATCGTTTATGCTGCCCTTTACGTACTTGCCACGCTCAGACGCAGACTCATCGCCAAAATACGGCTCCGCATTGAAATCGTCGCCGACGCACATCTTCTCGCAGGCGGTCTTTAAAAACTTTGCGCTTATCTCCCCCGCCTTATCGCCGAACAGCCCAAGCCGCTCGTACATACAGCAGATTATATCAAAGCGCACAGCCGACAGCTCCTCTGCGCCGAGGTTTTCATAAAGCTCCAGCGCCCTGTCCCTAAACACCTCGTCTCCGCAGATGCTGTGGAGCTTTACAAGCTTCCCCCCGACTCCCGACACACCGTCAAAGGTGTCAAGGTAGGCGGTGAGCTTCTGTGCGGTGTCAAAGCCATATTTTGCGTAAATCTCATGAAGCTTCTTTCTCGGAGTATCCACCGCAAGCTGCGGCAGCGTCCCCGAAAAATCCTCGCCCGTCATATCTGCCCAAATGCAGGAACGGTGCATCTTTATGGATTCGGCGGTGATATTGTTCTTACCCGCCACTGTCGCATGGAGGTTTATCTGTTTATGCTTTTCCGAGGGGATGTAGATATTGAACGTGGAGAACCCCGACGGTATCTCCGCCGGCAAAAGCGACTTTAACGCCATAATATAAAGCTGGGCGTCGCTTACCGTGGCGGCGCAGATGCACAGGTTCTTCCCCTTTGAAAGCGCCGTCATATATTTCTCCCACAAATAGGACAGCTCGTCCTTATGACCGCTTATAAATTCCTCGACTACCGTATCAAATTCCGGCCGCTTTCGTATTTCGTCAAGCTCCGGCAGATATTTTACAATCTGGCGGTACGCCTCCTTCTCCGTAAGATGCGTCCTGAAATCGGGCGAGCCGATGTATTCCTCCGGCCGAAATCCCGCCGGCGCATCCTCTATGATGAACATATGCGAGAAAAAGTTGCC
>DBQZ01000073.1 GCA_002305435.1 Clostridiales bacterium UBA1381 | reverse complement strand
CCCCTTAGAGTGAACATGAACCTTTTGTTATTTCATGTATCTACTCTAAGGGGATTATACTATTTTCTCTCTGGGAGCATTTTATGCTTACTTGCTAAGGAAGATATATTCCCTGCCCGCTTCGGCATTTTCTATTGTATATTTTCCATCGGCAAACGCCACATCATTTCCGTCAAGAGTGAGCGTATTGTCCTTGTCATAACCGATAGTGAGCGGACCGTCAAAGGCAGGAGTTATGCGTATTTCCACTGCCTCATTATTTTCCCAGCGTATTGATACTCTGGCGCCGTTCTTTGCCTTAATGCCGCTTATTTCACCTTTATTCCAAACTTCGGGAAGCGCCGGAAGGATATATATATCACCAGTCTGCGACTGCATCAAAAGCTCCATAACGCCTGCAGCCGAGCCGAAATTTCCGTCTATCTGGAACGGAGCGTGGCTGTCGAAAAGGTTAGAATACGTCTTATCGCCCAGCTGATAGCGGAACAGCTCTAACGCCTTGTCCCCGTCTAAAGCTCTTGCCCATAATAAAAACTTATTCGAGCATGACCAGCCAGTAGCATCGTCGCCGCGGTTTTCCAACACTATCTTAGCTCCGTTTAAAAGCTCCGGCGTATCACGGGTTATTAAATTACCCGGATATAAACCTACCAAATGTGAAATATGACGGTGTACCGGATCGCCGAGAGGATTTCCGTTTTCATCGGTATTATATTTGGTTTCTTCTTTCCATTCCTTTATTTGTCCGTCTTCACCCAACTCTACCGGCTTTTCCAGATGATTTCGTATTTCTTTCCATGCTGCAACCTTATCACTATCAACGCCCAGAGTTTCGGCAGCTGCTATTGTGTAATCATACATTCCAGCAACCAGCTGTAAGTCGTATTTTATACCCTCTTCAGTTGGGCCGTGTTCGGGCGAACGTCCTGCCCATGTGGTATAATAGTATCCGTCAGGATATGCGGCTGTATCAGTAGTTGTTTTTCTCATTTCTTTATACAGATACTGAGTGTAGAAATTAGCCGCACTTCTCATTATCGGATAAAGCTCATTTTCCAAAAGCTCCTTGTCGCCGCTCGTTTGGTACAGATCCCAAAGGTTGTACATAAGCCAAGCTGTATTTCCGGGTGACTGGATAGTGGTAGAACCGGTCATATCCGTCGTACCCATTATCGCCTGTTTCGTGTGCATAATGAATACATCATCCGCCGGATCGTCAGAATCTGCAAAAGACATTGTGCCGTTTTCAAATTTGTATGATTGCGGTTCTATACCGTACATATTCTTTGCGGTAACCCGTCCTGCTGGTATCTGCGACTCAAACCAGCCTATTAGCGATTTGCCGCTGTCAAGCAATCCCGCTTCGCCGGCAAACCAATAATTCATTTCCATATTGATGTTTATGCAGTAGCACGAGCCCCAGATTTCAGCTGTGGACTGGCACCATTTACCCTGTAAATTCGCCGGAAGAGTGGTTTGGCGTGATGATGATATCATCAAATACCGTGCATAGTTATAATGCAGCTCCTCCAGATGCTTATCAAGAGCTTGATAATCCGCTTCATTGTACGATACCTCTGTAACACCGTTGTTTTCAACCGTGCTCATAGTCCGAGCATATGATGATTGAAGCTCATCGGTCGGAGTCTGGCATACCTCATCCTCATCAGTAAGACTGAAATATACAGTACCGAACTGTTCTTTATAGTCAGCAATATGCTCGTCTTTAAGCTCCTCATACTTCATTGAAGCGGCGCCTTCAATTCGTCTTTCAGCCTTATCAATCGCCGCCTGTACACCAAGCTCGCTCTTGTACGGCGTGGAATCCATATTTACACTGCCGTCAGCGTTAAACTCGAAATGATCGGGATCATAATCGGTAGCTGCTGCTACTATTATTGTTACCCCGGTTGCATCCTTGACGCTCACGGAATTGTACCCATCAACTATCGTCCCGTCATCAGGTATTACTTTTACCTTTGTGCAGTATTCAAGCTCGGATTCCTGGTTCCATGCGGCATTTCCGCCGGAAGCGTAAGGCTCGGAATCCTTAAGGCGTCCTACAATTGTTATCTCACCGTCATTTACGGTTGCTTCACCCGGGTGCATGGATACGGGATTTACCGTAAAACTGAGCGCTCCCGGAGTATCGGCAGTATATCTGAACACCAGTACCTCTTTCGGATAAGAAGCAAAATATTCACGGCTGTAAGTCACGTTATCGTATTCATAACGAACGTGAGCAACACTTTCATCAAGATTTAAATCGCGATAATAGTTATTAACAGTGGCTGATTCCGGCATATCGAAATCAACAAAAATGTTACCTACGCTCATGTAGCCGTTTATACCCTCGCTCATGTTCGGATTTACGGTATTGTTGCTGACCTCTTCTTGTGTACCGCGGTATCCGGCAGCCCAGAAAGTTTCCTCGTTTATCTGTATTTGATCCTTATCCGGCAAGCCAAAAATCATTCCTGCCATATAGCCGTTACCTATAGGCAGGGCTTTCTGCTCCCAATCCGCCGCATCACGGGCGTAAATGCTGTTGTTTGCTCCGCTTGCCGAGGCAAGATAAGCTCCTGTTTTATACCAAAGAGCATTATCAACTGTCTGGACGGGATAATTCTCGTCATACGTATACTTTACTTTTAGTTCAGAAACATCGACAAGCTCCGGATCCACGCCGTAAGGTGCGCCTTTCGGTGCGATTATGCCTGCCCCCATACCTAAGCCTGATTTCTCACCGGTAATCCAATCGGATACAAGCGGGATATTTTTATATATCCCCTCCGATGCTATAAATATTGTATCTGTAGCTACGATACTGTCGCTTGTTTCAAGATATGCCGTTTTTGCCAAAGGCTTCATTGTGTCTGTTCCACTCCAAAGATATGCACTTACCTCTGCCCCGGGAATGAGGGGAGTATCGGCAATGCTTATAATATTTTCTCCCGCAGAAAGCTCCGCCGGAACGATTTTAGCGTCTGCAAGTATCCCGTCTTTATACTGAGCAACAACAAGGCTTGCGGTTTTTGTATCATCGTCAGCCATTTCTATTGTGACGGAGGTTATGCTGCTCTCATCTGTATCTATTGCGGTTATTATATTTTCTCCGGCAGCAGTAAGCCCTTCTGTGATATATGCTTTTATAAATGACGCATTATCAAAATCAAGCTCCATGGCTATACTGCTTACTCCATCATCAAGGCCATCCAAAATTGTAGTTCCTGATGTGAGGAGCTTATTGCTTTTATCAAACACTTTCACGGTAAGACTGTATAAACCGCTCGCACCGTCCGCCTTTTCTATTACTACAGAGGATAAGCCCTCAGCATCGCTTATATCCATAGCGCCGTTTTTAAACATAACCCCCTGTATTGTATAAGGGCATTCGGCTGTATCCGCTCGTCTTATCGTGACGGGGAATCTTGCTGAAACTTCTTCTGTTTGAATTTCCGATAAGGTAAGCGTAGCCTTTATCATTATAACCCCTTCTACAGCCGTATCGGGAACGGTCAACATACCGTTTTCGTCTATTACCGCTCCAAGAGAATCCCCTAAAATCTCCCAGTGCGTATCACGGCTCGGCAATACTGTACCGTTATCTGCAATCGGCAATGCTGAATACTGTGTCCCATCACCGCCGGCAATTACTACCTCATCACCGAATATCTGCACGCTTTGGGCATTCCCCACTGCTTTCAACGTTAAATAAACGCTTTTTTCTGCACCGGAGTACTGTGCAGTTATTGTTACAACACCAGGTTCTGCTTGATTGGTTACAGTTAAGAGGCCGTTTTCATCTATGATCACTCCAATGTAGCCATTTACCGAATAAGAAGCTTTTGCAGTGCTGTCAGGCGTGCCTTTGGCGATTATCTCATCTGCGCCAATCAACGTTGTTACGCTGTTGTATACCAATGCGTTATACTGTACTGTAGGGCTGTCCGGTGTTATATACAGCTCGGAAACTCCGTCTTTTGCTGTAAGCTCCAGAGTATTTGCACTGTCTGTAATTTCAATTTTAGATATAGCTGTCGCACTCCATTTACCAAGCTCTATATCTATAGAAGAAACGTCCGATGAGGTTTTTATTGTAGTAGTATACCACGTATCATACTCACAGATTTGTTCTACATCAATCGTTTCACTGCCGAACGTCATAGTATTTTGGTTGCCGGCGCTTCTATTGGTACTTCCATTGTTTGTCGCATACGGCTTTGCATATGTCACCTTGATGTATTTGCCGGCGGAAACTGTTTCCGGTAGTGTAAGAGTAGCCGTTACCGAGCTGTTTCCGCCTGAGCCGAGAAAGAGATAATAGCCGTTTTCGGCAAGTCCGTCTTGATATGGATAATAGCCGGAATTAGCGCTCGATTTATCCCTTACGACTACATTGTTCCAATTGGAAGTATCTGTGGAAATTGAAAATCCGCTATTCCCTATCGGAGTATCACTAAGCGGAGACGTTGAAAACTCCTTGACTTCCAAATAGCTGCTGCCAAAAGTGTATACGGTTTCGCTGTCTACCGACTGTAATGATAATGTGTCGTTAATTCCGTTCTCCGGAGCCGCTTTAGCCGACAGCCCGACCGCCTGTGTCAAGAGCATCGACATACACACCAGGCATGAAATAATCTTTTTCATAATCATCCTCCGTTCTTCGTTTTTGCTTATCAAAAAGGTGCAAAAGAGAGAGGAGACTGCACCTTTTCGATAAAATAATACAAACACAATCCATAGACTGTCATCTGTTTTCTGTATTTATTATATAATTTTGCCACAGCATTTTCTATCAGCTTTGGTCAGTTTTGTTTATCAAAAAGTCAGATTATTCTAATGACTTGCACAAAATTTTATGGTAAAATAAGTATGATAGCAAGGGAGGATTTTAAATGGATGTTCATAATAAAAATCAATTTCTAAACCAGCTAATATCAAAACTTGAAACTGAGTTTATATTGATAGACCACGGTCTGTGTCCCGATTGGTCCCGTGAAACGCATCGCCGCCGTCGTGATACCTTCTACCTGATTCTCAGCGGTCAAGGACGCATTACAATAAACGGTACTACGATATATCCTAAAAAAGGCAATATGGTTCTTCTGCCGAAAAACTCTATGGTCTCGCTGTATTCAGAAAACGAAACTTGCTATGATAAATATTGGTGTGAGTTCTTGATGCACTTTGACGGAATATCACTTTTCGATAAAATATCATTCCCTTATATGATAACACCGTCCAACCCCGAACGTGCTTTGGAGCTTTTTAAAACGCTTGACTGCCTGCATTTAAAAACAGATATAGCCTCAGCATTTCTTATAAAGGCTGCGCTTTTGGAGCTTTTATCGATGTTTCTAGAAAACGGCAATGACACTACTACTGTAAAGGATGATCCCTTGGCAGATCATCTTAAGGAATATATAAAAGCTAATCTTTCCGGGGATTTATCAGTAGGTGCGCTTGCCGCCGAAGCCGGCTTTAACGAAAAATACTTTATAGATGTGTTCAAGAAAAGCTTTGGTTCTACCCCGGCTCAGTATGTAAAACGTGTACGGCTTGAAGCCGCTAAACATGAGCTGTTATATTCCGATAACAAAATTCTGTACATCCCTAACAAAATAGGATATTCCACTCTGCAAAAGCTGTCGAGAGATTTTAAAAACTACACCGGCTTTTCGCCCTCCGAATTTAGGCGGCGGTTTAAATAAGAAAAAAGCATCCGAGCCTTCCTCGTTGGGATAAGCCCGGACGCTTTTTTATATGACACAGAATTTTTATAAATCAATATTGATATCCGGAAGCGTATCAAATCCTTTTTGTAAATCTTCATCAGTGGGTATATAATCATTCATTGTACCGTCAAGATAGGATTGATAAGCCGTCATATCGAAGTAGCCTGTTCCTGTTAGGCCGAAGAGGATAGTTTTTTCCTCACCGGTTTCTTTGCAGCGCAAAGCCTCGTCAATAGCTGCACGGATTGCGTGCGAGGATTCAGGCGCCGGAAGTGTTCCCTCGATTTTAGCAAAGTATACGGCAGCGTCAAACACTTTCGTCTGCTCATAGGAAACCGCTCTCATATATCCGTCATGATATAGCTTGGAAAGTATCGGTGACATTCCGTGGTATCGCAAGCCGCCTGCGTGATTAGGAGACGGGATAAAGCCGCTTCCCAGTGTATACATTCTCATAAGCGGGGTTGTTTTTCCTGTATCGCCGAAATCAAACGCATAGCGTCCCCTCGTAAGCGAAGGACACGAAGCCGGTTCAACTGCCACAAAATCGATATTATTCTTTCCACGGATGTAATCTGCCATAAACGGCGATATAAGTCCGCCTAAGTTGGAACCGCCGCCGGCACAGCCTATAATTGTATCCGGCTTAATATCGTACTTTTCGCACGCCGTATACGTTTCCTGACCGATAATCGTCTGGTGCAAAAGTACGTGGTTTAACACGCTGCCCAGAACATAGCGGCAGTTTTCGGTTTTTAGAGCTGTTTCCATTGCTTCGGAAATTGCACAGCCCAATGAACCTCCGGTGTTCGGGTTTTCTGCGAGTATCTTTCTTCCAACCTCGGTTGTATCAGACGGTGACGGGATAACTTCTCCGCCATACGTTCTTATAACAGCTTTTCTGTGCGGTTTTTGCTCTGCGGATACCTTTACCATGTATACTTTCAGATCCACACCGTAAAATGCACATGCCATAGCCAGGGCTGTTCCCCACTGACCGGCTCCCGTTTCTGTAGTAAGATGCGTAAGTCCCTGTTTTTTTGCATAATACACCTGTGCCGCTGCCGAATTGAGCTTATGCGAGCCTGAGGTGTTGTTTCCTTCAAATTTATAATATATCTTTGCCGGAGTGCCGAGCGCTTTCTCCAAATTATAAGCTCTTACCAGCGGCGAGGGGCGATACATTTTATAAAATGCTTGTATCTCCTCCGGTATTTCAATAAACTCATCGGTTGTATTTAATTCCTGAGCGATAAGGTCATCACAAAATACCGGCTTTAAATCCTCGGCTGTGCAAGGTTTTCCTGTGGCGGGATTTATAAACGGATCGGGAAGCTCCTTCATAGCCGCTCTGACATTATGCCACATTTTCGGCATCTCGTTCTCTTCCAGAAAAATTTTGTAAGGGATTTTACTCATGGTTCTCATTTCCTTTCTGTTTTGCATTTAGATAAAATGAGTTCAAAAAAACTCTATCCGAATACAGATAGAGCAAAACAGACAAAACCATATTAAAAACTCAGCTCTGCTCATCTATAAAAATCTAAACTCATCTAATCTG
>DBQZ01000119.1:672-5195 GCA_002305435.1 Clostridiales bacterium UBA1381 | reverse complement strand
AAGAATTTCCGCAGCCGTATAGAGGTGCTCGACAGCACGAACGATGTTTTCTCCCGTGTGATGAGCGAAGAGGTGGGGGAGATAAATTATGACGACGACCAGAGGCTCAATCTCGGGGATGAGTCCTACGAATACAAAAATCCCCCCGAAGCTTACGTTTCGGAGCTTCATGTCATAGAAAACACCTCCGATGACGAGCTTGACAGCACAAGGGCTGAGGCGAGGTTTATCGCCCGCCGAATACGGGAGCTTAAGGAAAGCGGATTTTTGGTGCGTGATAAAAAGGGCGGATACCGTCCGGTAAAAAACAGCGATATTGCAATCCTTTCCTCAGCGGTGCGGACTATGGACGCCGTTTATCTTGAGGAGCTTGAAAACAGCGGCATAGAGGCGTACGCTGAAAGCAGGGGATATTTCCAGAGGGCTGAGATAAAGCTTATGACCTCACTTTTAAAGGTGATTGAAAATCCCCGTCAGGACATACCGCTTTTGGGAGTCCTGCGCTCGCCGATAGGAGGCTTCTGCGATGAGGAGCTGGCACAGGTGAGATTATCAGCAGACGGGGAATTTATAGATGCGCTGATGGCAGCGGCAGCTGGTGACGACGAGTTTGGGAAAAAGGCGGCGGACTTTTGCAGGAGGCTTTCTAATTGGCGGGAGCTTGGGCGGAGTTTGCCGGCGGATGAGCTTGTATGGCGGCTTTATGAGGAGACAGATTTTTACAATTTCGCCGGGGCGTATTACGGCGGCGTACAGGCGCAGGCGAATTTGCAGCTTTTGTTTACAAGGGCGAGGATATACGAAAAGAGCGGATTTTCAGGATTGTTCCGGTTTATACGGTATATAGAGAGGATGAAGGAAGCAAGCCAGGATTTGTCGGGAGCGTCGGCTGCTGCCGAGGGGCATGATGCGGTGCGGATAATGACGATACACAAAAGCAAGGGGCTTGAGTTTCCGGTCGTGATACTTGCCGGAGGATGCAAGCGGTTCCGCTTTGATTCCGCCGCAATAGCTCTTCACAAGGACTGGGGCTTCGGGCTCAGGGACATGACGCCCGACCATTCCGTATCAACGCCGATGGAGAGGGTGGTAAAAACCGTTATCCGAAAGGAACAGCTTGCCGAGGAGATGCGAAAGCTGTACGTAGCCCTCACCCGTGCAAAGGAAAAGCTGATAGTAACAGGCGTTCTCAGAAAAGGCAAAAACGCTGATGAGGAAATAGAAAGGTGGCAAAAGGGCCCCGAGCCGTCAGAGGCGGTTTCGTTTTTCGACTGGCTCTGTCCGGCTGCGCTTTGCTCAGACAACTGGACCGTAGAAGCGCAAACCCCGCCCGAACCGCAGCAGGCGGCTGAGGAGGCGGCTGGAGAGGAGCTTCCTCCGGCAGCTGCACAGAGCGTGGACTCCATTTTAGGCTGGGAATACCCGCATCCGGAGCTTTGCGCAGCTCCGACGAAAATATCGGTCACCGATATAAAAATGATAAAACAGCGTCGTGACGACGAGGACGAACGCCAGCGGCTTGCCCGTTTCGGGGACGAGTATTTTCCGGTATACAGGCGGGAGGAGCTTATAAAGCTGCCGTCATTTATGGCGGAGAAGGTGAAGGTTTCCGGGGCTGCGCTTGGAACGCTCTTCCATGCTGTAATGGCAAAGATACCCGTAGATACGGGGGCGGAGGAGTATATCGCTTCCCTCTTAGACTCGGGAGAAATAAGCGAGCGTGAGGCACAGGCTCTAAGCCCCGAGTGGATTGACGGCTTTTTTGCCTCCCCGCTTGGGAAACGGCTCAAAAATGCCTCCCATGTCGGACGGGAAACGCCGTTTGAGATAGAAATAGACGCCGGCGAGCTTGAGGAGCGATACCGGGGAGCGGTGATGCTTTTGCAGGGTATTATCGACTGCTGGTTCGTCGAGGATGACGGGGCGGTTATAATCGACTATAAGACCGACTTTTACAACGATCCCTGCGAGCTTGAGGATAAATACACCCTCCAGCTGCAATATTACGGCCGTGCCGTTGAAAAGGCGGCGGGCATACCGGTAAAGGAAGCGTACCTGTACCTTGCAAGAGGGCAGGAACTTTTGAAAATAGATATTATGGAAGGAAAGACCGTATGAAATATGTAAACATATCCGAACAGAGCAAAAACGGCAAGAGGAGAAAGCGTATCATAATAGGCACAGTAACAGCTGTAGTTGTGCTTTTTCTTGCAATATCCGTCTATGGATTCTTTTTCGGCGACGGCGGCGAGGAGGGAGCGGCTGTTTCAGACGCCGTTGCCGAAAACAGCCGCTTAAAGCTGGAGCTGCAGGAAAAGGAGGAGGAAATAGCAGCTCTTGAGGCGGAGCTTGAGCAGCTGCGCTCGAACGTAACGCCCGAGCCGACTTTCTCGCCAGAGCCGACATCTTCGCCGAGAACGTCCGCTGCAAACGAGGATGAGGACGATGAGCGTCCGACCTCCTCGCCGAGAAGAGATGCAGAAGATGATGAGGACGAGAGCCCCACATCAAGCCCGAGAAGATCAAGCTCACGTGATTAAACGGTGATATTGAAAATACCACTCCGATTTCGGGGCGGTATTTTTGCTTTTTAGAATAAGGCGGATAAATGAGGGGCATACTCGATACATACATTATTCTAATGAAGGGAAGTATCGGGTATGGACAGGAAAACTGTGGAAATGGCGGCAAAAAGCGGGGCGCTTACGGTTTTTATCCAGCCGCAGGTAAACGCCGCCGACGGGAGCGTATCCTCAGGGGAAGCGCTGTCAAGGTGGTACGGCGAGGACGGGCGGCTCATGCTTCCGGGGGAATTTGTGCCGGAGCTTGAGAAAAGCGGCGACATCGCAGCCCTTGATATGGCTGTGATCGGGCTTGCGGCAAATCTTCTTGCGAAAAGGAGGGGGATGAAAAATGTGCGCCTTTCGGTGAACGTTTCGCCGGCGGGAGGGCTTTCGGCGGCGGACATCCGGAGAAAGGTCGAGGTGGCGGGGGCGGAGCCGGAGCAGCTTTGTATAGAGCTCACCGAAAGCCCTGCCGCAGACGAGAGGGAGCTTTGCCGTCTTGCCTCCGGGCTTAAGGCGTGCGGTTTTTCGGTGTCGGTAGACGATTTCGGGGCGGGGTATTCCTCGTTTTTAAGGATGGCGACAATAGATGCCGACGAGGTCAAGCTCGACCGGGCGTTTGCACGGGGGCTTTGCGATGAGAGGGCAAGGCGTGCCGCAGCTTTTGCCGCCGCTTCCGCACGAGGGCTGGGGCTTAGGGTTGTGGCTGAGGGGGTGGAGACGCCGGAGCAGGAGGAGTTCTTCCGTGCCGCCGGCTGTACAAGGCTTCAGGGCTTTTTCTACGGCCGTCCGATGGAGGCGGAGGAGTTTTTTTCGTTGCTTTAAAAAAATTTTTAAAAAATTTAAAAAAAGCGGAACAAAATCGGGAACCTGTCGTCTAACAAAATGTAAGTAACATTTATCCTGCGGGGGAGCTGGCAATCTGTACAGTTTCGACCGCAAAAAGGCGAGCGGTTCTGTAAAAATAGACGAAACAGAAAATTTACGGTTTTTTCTATTGACAGATTGCCCGTGAGAGGGTACAATGTTATGTAGCACAGTTTGGGTAATCGGGTAGAAGCGTTATCCCGGGCTTGTTACCGTAATTCCCGGTTTTTATCGGGATTGCCGGAGTATGGACATTCTTGCGTGGTGCATACCCTCGGCTCCGAGGCAGTTATAGAAAGGGCGGCTGCCGCGGAAAAGGAGTAAACCCTTTCAGACCAAGAAACAAAAGGGAGGATTTGAGAGCATGAATAAGAATCTCAAAAAAGTAATTTCATCAACAGTTGCTTTATCTCTTTCCGCTTCTGCATTCCTGGCTTTTGCAGGTGTTTCGGCTTCCGCAGCTACGTCATATCCTGACGTTACAAGCGACACAGCTTATGCGACAGCTATCAACAACCTGACAGCTCTGGGTATCGTAAGCGGTGACGATGCGGGTAACTTCAACCCCGACGCTACTCTTAAGAGATCAGAAGCAGCTAAAATGATCGTTGAGGCTTTCTCAAACGCAGGCGATCCCGGCCAGCAGGCTACTCAGTTTACTGACGTTCCCGCTACACACTGGGCTTCGGGTTACATAAATGCAGGCGTTTCCTCGGGTTACATCAACGGTTATGGCGACGGCACTTTCGGTCCGGACGACACTCTGACATACGCTCAGATAGTTAAGCTGATACTCGGCGCTATGGGCTATACATCAGAGGCTGAGCAGTACGGCGGTTGGCCGGCAGGCTGGCTTTCACTGGCAAGCTCCACAGAGATGAACGCTGGTGTAACAGGCCTTACACAGGATGCTCAGGTAACAAGAGCACAGGTAGCTCAGCTTATCGACAACGCTCTTGACATTCCGATGTACGAATACAGCGGAACAACAACAAACGTATGGGGTCAGTCAGTACCTAACTACGTAAAGAGAGACGGCACAGGAACATACTATGTTTCACCGTTGATCAGCTACCACAAGACATACGCTGT
>DBQZ01000119.1:0-535 GCA_002305435.1 Clostridiales bacterium UBA1381 | reverse complement strand
GTGGGAGATCGTTGCTTTCAATCCCTCGGGCAGAAACGTTGAGACAACTTTCAGAGCTGAGGACATTGAGACAGACAACAGAAACTACTCCGGCTACAATTCACTCGGCGATGCTATCGCGGGTGAGGGCAGAATTTATGTAGATTCCCCGTCGAAGGCTACATACAACCTGAATAAGAATGATGACGATCAGACAGCTGTAACAGTATTCGTTAACGGCGTAGAAGTTGCTAACGAAGACGCTATCGAAACTCTTACAGCAATGCTCGACACTAACCCGGTAGGCGAGGTTACTCTTATAGACACACCGTCGTCCACAGGTTCGACAACAGACGGCAGATATGATTACATCATGATCGACTACTACATGGACGCTGTTCTGTCTTCGGTATCGCAGGGTGCTGACTCTGTAAGACTGAACTTTGAGAACGCCCAGCAGGTAGGTGACATCCGTCTGAGACCTACTCTGACACTGTCCGATGATGAGGACATCATGAACTACACGATCACTATGGCTGACGGCACAGCTGTTGCA
>DBQZ01000040.1:7028-8500 GCA_002305435.1 Clostridiales bacterium UBA1381 | reverse complement strand
CCTGCCTTTTCTACCCAGTCCTGTCTGATTATGTTGACCCACTTAAAGTCCAGCGGACGTGTTGCTCCAAGGAACATCTTCTTGCCGTCAAGATATGTGTACTCATCAAGCTCGGCAGTTCTTTCATAGTAATTCGGAGCATACTTCTTTATCATTTCCTCGTCAAGCTCCATCAATGCGTCCTGATTTGCAAATGATACAATCGTCGGATAGTCATAGTTGAAAATAATATCCGGCTGATTTTCAACCTTACCGGCTAAAAGCTGGTTGAATTTCGTTATCTCCTCTTTTCTCGGGATAGAAATGTACGTCACCTTGATGTTATGCTTATCGCCGAAATTCTCCTGAACGTATCTTGTCCAGTAGTTGTCGGTAACGCTTGCCTGGCCCGGCTCGCCTCTGTCGTAAACAGGAATCTTAATTTCTATCTGCTCCGGATAAACGTAATCCTCAACGTTTTCTCTGGACATTATCTCTTCCATGTCCGCCCCTTCTCCGCTCTTTTTACAGCCCGAAAGCGCTGCCATGGCTGTAACTGCCGTCACGCCTGCAAGAGCGAAAGCCATGATTTTCTTTGTTTTCATAAATTCCTCTCCTTTTCTTTTATATATTTCCTAAGGATCACTCCTTAACTGCGCCGATCATTACTCCGGATACAAAGTATTTCTGTATAAACGGATATACGATGATAATGGGAATAGTCGCAAACATGATAGTTGCCGACTTTACAACCTCCTGAGCCTGCATTTCGCCGCCGCCGGATTCCTGAGCAAGTGAACCGGTTGAACCGGATGCGTTTACCAGATTATACAGCTTCAGCTGAAGAACCTTCAGCGAATCAGACTGTATGTAGTACAGAGCATCCTGGAATGAATTCCAGCGTCCTACTGCGTAGAACAGCGCCAGTGTTGCCAGTGTCGGCACGCACAGCGGCAGCACTATCTGTACGAGTATCCTGATGTCGGAGCATCCGTCGATTTCGGCAGCTTCCAATAAGCTTGGGGGAAGTCCCTGTATCGCAGTTCTGAGAATGATCATATTATAGGCTGAAATAGCCAGCGGAAGCACCAAAACCGCCGTTGTGTCAAGCAGATTCAGGCTGTCCATAAGCAGGTAGTCGGGAATTATACCGGCTGAGAAATACATAGTAACGATAAACAATATCGACATCCACTTGCGGCCTTTCAGCTTCGGCTGACTAAGCGCATAAGCGGCGCATATCGTAAGAAACAGTCCCAATAAGGTAAACAGTATCGTTATAAGAGCCGTATACCACAGCGAATGTACCATTGACGGGTCTCCAAGCACTGTCTTATATGCGTTTAATGTTATTTCCTTAGGCAAAAGCCATACGCTGTTTGAATAAACAGCCGCATCGCTGCTTATTGAAACCGCCGCCACATGGATAAACGGAATTATACATATAAGCGAGAGTATGCCCACAACAAGATATATGAGTATATCGGCAATTA
>DBQZ01000040.1:0-6923 GCA_002305435.1 Clostridiales bacterium UBA1381 | reverse complement strand
ACCCTCGGATTTGACAACGTGTACGGACGTTCAAATGATGAGCCGAGTATTCTGCCCAGAGCCATTATCAGCATGATAACAATCGTCGGGCGGATGGATGGAAGGGTGATATTCCATATTTTCCTCCAGCGTCCTGCACCGTCAACGGTGGCAGCTTCATAAAGATCTCCGTTAATACCGGTAATTGCTGCCAGGTAAATTATCGTTCCCCAACCCATGCTCTGCCATACACCGATTAGCACATAGCTTACAAGCCAATGGTATTTTTCTGTCAAAAACGGTATCTCCATATTGAGGATAACGTTTACCATACCGGACTGCGGCGAAAACAGCTGATAAGCAAGTCCTGCTATGATAACCCATGATAAGAAATGCGGCAGATAAAGTATTGTCTGCGTTATCTTTTTATACCATTTGTGGGTTATCTCGTTTAGCAGTATCGCCAGGATTATAGGCATCGGGAAGCCTATGAGCAAGTCGAGACCGTTCAAAAGCAGGGTGTTTTTCAGTGCCTTGTAGAAATCGGGTGATGTAAATACCTCCTGGAACACCTCAAGCCCGATAAATTCCGAGCCTGCAAAACCTCTTATCGGCTTGTAGTCAAGGAATGCTATTGACAATCCCAGCATCGGCAGATATTTGAAAACTATAAGGAATATCATCGGTATAGCTATTAAGATATACAGCTGCCAATCCCTTTTAAGGTAAAACAATAATCCTTTTTTCTTTTTCTGCCCGACTGGGGGGTTGGCGCTTTGCGCCGCTTTTGCAGATTTCATTTGAATTACTCCTCCCTTTCTGCTTTTTTCATACAATGATTACTGAGATTTCCGATATTTCGGCTACATCCTCAGGATCATTCAGCATGATCTTAATATACTTTCCGTACTTCGGTACAGGGAATATATATTTTTCCGGATCCGTTGTCGTTCCGGAGCTTGCGGATTCCATAGAGAGATCCCAGCCGTCACGGTTTGTGAGATCCGCATCATCTTCGCCTATATCCCATTTGTTGTATATCTTAAACTCATGCTGTTTACTCTCACCATCGGCAAAGCTTATATAAACCGAGCTTATCGCATAATACCCGTCAAGCTCTGCCATAAGGATATTTCCTCCCTCAAGCGTCCACGACGTCTGATAGTTAAGGTCAAACATTTCATCTCCGCCGTCGCCGTTTAACGTTCTTACGCTTAATACGTTTGCCTGCCCAGGTTCTATCTTTTTGCCGTTTTCAAACCCATCTGTCATATTTGACTCCGGCACTTGGGCGTTAGTGATAGCATCCTTTGCCGCTTCGGCATCTGTTCCTCCTGCTCCGTCTTTTACCAGAACAAGAGACTGATCGGGAAACCATTCAACGTTAAGTCCCATAGCCTCAGCTATCATCCTTACCGGTACAAACATCCTGTCATTGCGTATAACGCAGACCGTATCCATCGTGCGGCTTTCGCCGTTTACCGTGTATTCCGTCTGTCCCTCTGTCATCACAATCTGTGTGTTTTCATTTTGAACAGTAACAGTCTTTGTATCCCTGTCCCAGCTGACATTTGCACCGAACGCCTCGGCAATAAAGCGGTATGGTACCATCGTTCTGTCGTTTTCCATATAAGCGGTAATGCTTGTATCATCGTTATCTATATAATACGGCACACCGTTTATAAGCGCTTTGCTGCTTCCAACAGCAAGTTCCACACGATCGCCTTTATACAGCTCGGAAATATCCCACTCTTTCTGGGAAAGCTGCGGATTTGAAACTTTTGTCTCCCCATCCATTACGTATATCTGCGGTACGGGAACGGTTTTCGTATCATAACCGAGGTAATAGCTCGTATGTGCAGGCTGGTTATAGCCGACATTCTGCACTGCAACCGACATTCTGTACTGCGGGTCGTGCATAAGCGTTGGTATTCTGTACTGCGAAGGGGTGGTAGTCGTGTATATCCTTAGTGCGGAATTATCCTGCAATGGATATACAACCTCCTCGCGCCAATCCCCGAAAAGGTCTGCCGTCAAAGACGGGTTTGCCTTGCCGGCATTGTTGGAATGGCAGCCATCAGCGGTAAATATCGTCTCCACCTTACTTGTATAAGGATTCCACTTCGATATGATTATGCCATCCTGCACTTCCCTGCCAAGATCTCCGTCCCACCATGTGAGGAAATTGGCAGGTATGCTGTAGCGGTCAGTGATAAGCTCACCGTTGGCGCTTACAAGCATTTCCATAGCCGACCAGCTTTCTGCCCCCTCATACCGAGGATCTATGTCAGCGCTTGTACCTCTGCCGACATCAATCGTGCCGAACGGCGAGGACCATATGAGCTCTCCGGTTCTCGAATCTCTCATATCCTGTCCCATTGTGCCCCATTCATGAACCGTAAACGTTTCAAGTCCCGGTCTTGACGGGATAAGATCCCCTGTATGCTGAGCGTCCCCGTGGTTAAGCCCAGTTGTATACATCGGACTCCCATCGTTATCGTAGGCGGTTGATCCGTATATTATCTCATCGCAGCCGTCAAAATCAACGTCAGCGACGGCCACCGAATGATTGCCTTGTCCGCCGAAATTCCAGCCCGGCTCTCCTTCTTCTTTTTCATACGTGTCAAATACCCACTGATTCTTTATCTTACCATCCTCAAGTGTAAATGCAGCTAAGGCAGTTCTGCCGTAATAGCCTCTGGCAAATACCATCGCCGGATTTTCCCCGTCAAGGTAGGCAACGGCTGCATTATATCTTTCCGAACGGTTACCCCAGTCATCGCCCCAGCTGTCTATACCCCACGTCTTGTCGCCGTAAGCGCCCTGCGACTGTGGGATGTAATCGGCAGTATCAATAACAGCTCCGGTTTCACCGTCAAAAACAGTTATATACAGCGGGCCGGTAAGGTTTTTTCCGTTTGCGTCTCTCCAGTCTTTATCCGGATCCCCGATAACGCTGCCGTCACCGGCTACTGTTCCATCGGCGGTTCTGACCGAAAATTCCGCTTTGCCGTCACCGTCAAAATCCGCCGCTAGCATCTGCGTATCATGCGCTCCCGAGCGAACGTTTATACCTAAGTTTATGCGCCACAGCTTTGTTCCGTCCAGCTTATATGCGTCAAATATAGTAGGTCCGGTAAATCCCGCATTTGCGCTATCCCTTGAATTGGAGGGATCCCACTTAAGTATAAGCTCGTACTCGCCGTCACCGTCAAGATCTGCTGTCGTGGCATCGTTGGCAATATACGTATACTGCTCTTGTGTCCCATCCGACTGCTCAACAACGCCGCCCTCCGGTATATCGAGGGGGATTTCCATGTAATTCTGGTTCAAAAGCTCAGTTTCTACACATTTCTCCCCTTCAACACCGTTTTCCACAACAGCAACGCTGTATTTGTCCCCCGCCTTTGCCTCATAATCAATATAATTCGTGAGAGCAAGCGGCTCTGAGTTTAGCTTTTCGCCGTTTTTATACAGATTATACATTACGGATGAACTTTCCGTTCCGAGCCAACGCCACGATATAAATCCATAACCGCCGCCGTCAACCGCCACAAGCCCGCGATCGAGCTTTTCCATCCGCCTTTGTATATCCGGACGGCTGTCTATGAGCGCCTGAGTCTGGTTGCCATCTGAAATATCGCTGTTTACAATGAGCTGCTCCGGTTCCTCCGGCACACCCTCTATAACTTCGTATTCACTGTCCCCCGTATCCGTATATACTACATCTTCCCCGTTAGCTATTTCAATGTTATCAACGTAAGCGTACGCTCCGGGATCACCGCTGTACGGCGAATATCCTATTCTTACAAGCGGCGTTTGCTCTAAGGAATAGTCGTAATCCGATTCCGTTTCGGCATATGTTTCACCGTCTTTTAACAGAGTGAATTTATTCCCATCTCTCACCAGTGTGAAACGATGCCATTCACGCTTTAAGCTTACGTACTCCCCATTTCCGTAGAGCTGCTGTTTCCCATCAACAACCGCTTCTATGTAGGAGTTATTCCCGGTATCCGGTATGAAGTACAACCCTGTTACCACTCCATCCCGAACAGTATCATCCGTGCCGGTATAAAAAGCATATCTTGTGCCTGTTGTCATCGTATACAGGTCAAACGATACCGAAAATGAACTTTTCAGTTGATATACTCCTCCATTGTTATCATACAGGTATTCCCACGGCAGCTCCAAAAATGGGTTTCGACCCATTTCCTTGTCGTTTCCTCTGACTGCGTCATAGCCGTCAAGATTAAATACCATTCCCCTGCCGCTCTGGGTGGGATCCTCCTTTACCTCAGCGATGCCGCAGCCGCTATACAACGACAGAGTATCTCCAACATCCGCCAAAGCCGGAATGGATAAAATACTTCCCGCTACAGCAGCAGCCAGCGCTGTGCTTATGATTCTTTTCATTGCCTCAACTCCTTTTTTTACTCCTCCCCCAAATAATACTTTGTTAATATTATATAATATTTATAGTCTATATAATATCATAATTTTGCTATTTTTATTATTTTATTGTAAAATCTTGCGGTTAGTTTTTTATCAAATTATTGCTATTACGTATTGAAATTTTCATAAAAATATTGTATAATAAAATCAAGGTTTTATAGACAATCAACAGGAGAAGAAAAATGGTTGAAAACGATAATATATACTATTGTACAGACTTCAGCTGTGACAGCTGTACACACATCAAGTCAAACGTAATGCCGAAATTCCACTGCCATGACGGATACGAAATATTCTTCCTCGAAAGCGGACCGCACTGTTTCATAACTGAGGATCGGATTTTGAATATGTCAACATATGACGTTGCCCTGTTTAAACCGTACCAGAATCACCGTTCAAAAAACAAATTTCCATACAAAAGAACCTGCATATATTTTACCGATAAGTTTATGGAGCAGTACTTTAAGAGCTTTGCCGTGGACACTCTCATGCTCTGTTTCGAGCAAAACATAATCTCTCTCGGTGAGGATCCTTTCAGGGAAGTGATGCAGCTTATCAGCAAAATTAAAACGGAGGATTTGGAAAAGCATGACAACAGGATATTCCTATATCTTGCTGAAATACTTCATATCTTATATGAAAACAGATTTAAATCCCCAATAAAAATAAACGACAACAGAACGAATATAACTAAAATAATAAACTTCATCTGCAATAACTACAATAAAATAAACAGCATAGACGATATTGCTGAACAGTTTTACCTGTCTAAATACCATCTGTGCCGAATGTTTAAGGAGAAAACCGGATTTACTCTCGTAAATTACATAAACAGCGTCCGTATTCAAAACGCCTGCGAAAAGCTGCTTAACTCAAATGAAGCAGTTACCGAAATAGCTATTGAATGTGGGTTTAATTCCTGCGCTTATTTCTGCCATGTCTTTAAGAGAAGCACCGGCTATACGCCAAACGATTTCCGCACAATATACGAACCAACGCCAAGACATCAGCTGCGGTAAAAAAAGCCTCCTAACTATCGGATTTTAATTCCGACTGTTGGGAGGCTTTTCTAAAGCTATGATTGCTTAGGATAACTATTATCATCAATGAATCTCATTTTTCGGGATAGTCCTTATCCTTCCAATACCACCATTTCAGCTTTTCGCTTTCATGATCGCTGTTTTCCGCATAGTAGACAGCCAAACGGAACACGTACAGCTGACATCTGTCCTCACGAAATCCTTTCCTCGCACAGTCATGCTCATAAAGCTCCTCTGGACTACGTCCCTTTAAATCATCAATGGTACGGATACCTATTGATAAGAGATCCTCTTCAATGTTTTTCCCTACTCCGGGGATTTTACGCAACTCACCCACGTTTGCCGTCCTCCTTGTTTTTCGTTTTCACCCTATGCGGCAGAGGCGGCCGAAGTATCTGCTCAGGATGGTTTTTCGGCGCAACGATAAACAGCGACCATGCTATTACATACTCGGCTCCGGCATTTTTAAGCGCCTCGGCGCAGGCTTCTACCGTATTCCCGGTCGTTATGATATCGTCGAAAATTATGATGCGTTTTCCGGCGACAAGCTCTGTCTTAGCGGCGAAAGCGTTTTTAACATTACTGCTGCGCTCATGACCGCGAAGCCCGCTTTGCGCTTCCGTGTGTCTTACCCTTACAAGCGCCTGCGGCTCATGGACGATACTGAGCCTTGAGCATAACCTCTCACTCAAAAGCTCCGCCTGATTATATCCTCGCTCCAAATACCGCTGCTCCGATAACGGCACAGGCACCATCATATCAAAATCCTCATAGTCAATATTCTCAAAATAATTTACAAGTATCTCCGAAAACACCGCCGCATATGCCGGATTATCATTAAATTTATACTTTAAAAACGCATCACGTATCCTGCCCTTGTAAAACATCGGCGAGCAGATGTATCCGACATTATTCGTCCCCTCGAATGATGAGCACCCATCTGTAAAGGCGATTTCCTTTGCACATTCTTCACATATTCCAAGACCGCCTGAGCTGTAAGGGCTGTATCGGGTGGTGGTTTTACAGCAGCAAATGCAGTAATAACGGCGGCTTCTGTCAGCTGCCGCCTTTAGTAATGATGAAATTATGTTATATAGTCCCATTTTATATCCTATAAAATGAGCTGCCACATTAGTTACATGCAGCAGCTCTGTCTATCAAGTATTTTATCCGCCTATTTGGCAATGCAGCCCCGGACGTCTTGCAGCCTTTAACAACTCGTTCATGTGCTCGGAGGAGGGCGGCGTTATATCCATCAGAGTATATTCACGTCCAAGCCAGCCGTATTTATCCTGCCCCATCCTGTGATACGGAAGCAGGTGAAGTCGTTCAACTCCCGGAAGCGAAACCGCAAAATCAGCTATTGCACTTATCTCCGCCGGCGTATCGTTAAATGTAGGGATTACAGGTATCCTTATCGTCAGGTTGGAACCATACTCAGCTATACGCCGG
>DBQZ01000017.1 GCA_002305435.1 Clostridiales bacterium UBA1381 | reverse complement strand
TCCACCGTTTGTATGACTCTCTCGTTTAACAAGATGCTGATATATTTTGACTGATAAGGAGGACGCAATAATGTACTTTGTAAAAACTTTTGACACCGCATATGCACTAATTAAGGATGTCTGCGAAAAATCCGCCGGACGGCCTAAAATCAGCGAGGAAAGACTTGATTCTCTAAAGGAATTCTGCTCGGATATAGACAAACTGATAACAGACTATGTTATCATATCGTACACCGTGGAAGTGGACGATGCGATGAGGGTTACAATCTCCCTCGAATGCGATGATTTTACCGCTTACTCAGAACCCGGCGATCCCGGATATATCCTCTACAGCATTGCTGAAAAATCGCAGCAGTTCAGGTTCTATCCTGCCGATGAGGACAGGATGGCGATTGATTTTGTGTTCGGCTGCATCTGTGATACTACCGAATAACTGCCATGAGTCCGGGCGGCGGGAATTTCCAGCGCCGCAACGATTTTGCTGCCTTTTTCAATTCCCCGAAACAAACGGAAGCTCGGTATGTCTGCGCCTGTATTCAGTAGGAGTAATTCCCGTTCTGCGCTTGAAAAATTTTGAGCAGTAAAATTCACTGTTAAAATGCAGCTCATCCGATATTTCATTTATTGCCATATTTGTGCATTGAAGTAGATATTTTATGCGGCCGACAAGCAGCTCGCTCATGTATTCCTTTATGGTCGTGCCTGTATCACGCTTAAACCTCTGCCCGATATACGTCTGGGAAAAGCCCATATAGTCGCATACGGACTTTACCGATGTATCGGCAAACAGGTTATCGTTTATATATTGATACATCCTGCCGTATTTCCCGTAGAGTATAAAATCCTCGTTTATCTCGCTGCCACAGCCGCTCAGCGCACTGTAGACAAGGTCTCGTATGTACAACTGGCAGGCAAACGAGGATTTTATATCTCCGTTATAGAATAATTCCTTTATTTGCCTCATCTTTTCCTCCCCTATCCCAAACACCGCTATACCGTCTAAGTTCGACATCAAATCCTTATGCGGAATAATGCTGACCGTGAAATGCAAAAAGATTTTTTCCATATATTCCTCGCACCTGTAGCTATAGCATCCGTCCGACGGGATAATATACACATTGTTCGGTATAAGCTCAACGTCCTCTTTATCGTTGAAAATCCTGCCCTTTCCGTCAAGGATAAAATACATCCGGCTGAATTTGGCGCTGTGGTTGTTGAAATTCCACTCGCTGCCTACAGTGCAGTGGTATATATGGGTTACGTTCATGCTTATAAGATTAAAAAAGCCGGTCATTTTTTCAAAGCTGTGATTCATTATTTAGTCACCTCTTCTATATTATAACTCAAGCGCTTAGCATACGCAATATCTAAAGAGAAAAATTGCAGGTTTTCAAAGAATAATCTCATTCTCTGGCGAGGATAAATGTATTAAAATAGTATTAAAAATAAACGGAGGGATGTGCCATGAAAAAAATACTATCCGCATTTGCTGTTATGCTATGCTTGGGCGCCGCAATGACGGCTTCTGCACAGGAGGTTACATTGGAAAAATTTACACATCAAAACGTGGTGGGTTCTCAAACCTGCTATGCCGACGATACAGCGGAAAAAGATATAACCGCCCTTCCGGATGTAATCATGGGGATGCGTATAAATAACCCTGTTATCCGGGCATACCTTAGCTCAGACGTTCAAAGCACAGTCACAATAAGAGCCGAGCAGTACAGCAAATTTGGAAAGCTTCTAAGGACAGATGAAAAACAGATAAATATTACCACAGACTCAACCGCCTTCGAGTTTGACCGTGTAAGAAACGCATACAGCGTAAAAATATACGCTGACGGCGAATATATCGGCGGAATAAACGACGATGTAAAATACACGAACGGTATGACGTTTACACAAGCGCCCTCTGATTATCAGATTTACCAGCGCAGCGACGATAACAACGCAAAAATAACGATTGCCGGCTCCCTCGAAAACCCCGGCAGCCCTATCGAAATAAGCGGCAATACCGTTACCGTACATTTTACTGACGAACAGGAAACAGCCTCTGTAATCGTGGCTGAATATGACGATAACAATCTCCTTTGCGGAATTTCCGTTACAGAAAAGCAGGCTGATGAAAATACCGTGACCGTCACCTCGCCGTCTCCGTACAGCGATAACACAAGAGTAATGGTATGGGACAGCCTCGACTCCATGAAGCCGGTACAGCTGCAAAATGCTGCCGCTTCCGTGACAGTAAGCGCCACAAACAAAGAAACCGCTGAAACTGCCGTTCAAACCGTTGACGCAAGCAACGGCTTTAACGTCGGACTTACACTCAATACCGGGCTTTATGACATAAAGGTTACGTGCGCTGATGGCTCCGCCGAATTTAAAAGCGTCGGCGTCGGCGATATATGGGTGGCTGCCGGCCAGTCGAACATGACCGATATGGGAGCGGTTGCTGACGGCTTTGATCCATACACGGAGGACCCTATATATGAAAATATGCACATAATGTATGCCGAGGATACAAAATGGCAGCAGATGTCCCATCCTGCCGGGGAAGGACGTTTCTTTAAAACCGGCTTGCGTACATCGCCCGTAACCTCGTTTGCAAGAGAAATTTCCCTTACTGAAAATGTCCCCGTCGGAATAGTCCAGTCCTCGGTCGGAGGTACAAATATATACCAATGGGCAAAAGGCATAAAGCCTCAAGACGCTACGGACGGATACCTCATTGATGCCCTTAAATCATGCTTTGACAATATGCCTTCAACAGACATAAAAGGTATCATCTGGTATCAAGGCTGCAACGACGCCATAACAGAAAGCTACGCATACAACTATGCCGAATTGGAAAATGCAGTATTCTCTCAGCTGCGTGCATTTTTCGGCGAAAATACGCCGATTATAACCACCCAGATAAACGATGCAAACCAAGACAGCACGGCTGCTTTGGGATATTACGATGCCTGGAGCTACGTAAAAGACGTACAACGCCGAAACCCGGAGCTATTCGATAATGTATACGTAGTCGGAACCGGCGCCCTTGATTTGGGCGATACTATCCACAACAGCGCCGAATCCAACCTCTCCGTCGGCGGCGCATGGGCAAAAACAGCTCTAAACCGCATATACGGCCATACTGATATTCAGTACCTGCATCCTACTATAGACAAAATAGATATAGCTGATGAACACACTCTGACGCTTACATTTAAGGATGTCGGTCCTCAGGGGCTGTTTGTCAGAAGCGATACAAAACGCCTTGGCATAACAAACGGCTTATACACAATCAAACTCGGCGATTTGAAGCAGGAATTTACCGTCCGCCAGGGCGGCACCAAAACCCCGTCCGCAAGCAATACCGATAAAGGCACGACGCTTACCATAACAAACGCTGTGTTGAACAATGATTTTGCAGACGGAAAACAGACTCTCACCCTGACAGTCGCTGAAGAAATGGCAGGCACAATCGCTGTTGATTGCTGCTACGGCAAACGGTTTGCCCCCTCTCTCACGGATAAATCCTCAAACTGGTCAGTGCTTTCATTCTATAATGTAATTGCTGACTGGGGAGATGATGTCCCCAAGCCTCAGCAGGTGCAAGTATACTCCGCAGCAGATACCGCACTTATATCAGAGGGGGATATAACCGCAGGCGAGTTCCCGGGTACGCTTTCGGTAGACCTTCCTGCAAATACGCCAAGCGACGAATATATGTTCATGAATTGTTTCAGCCGCAAAAATGCGTATCCATTCGTAAAATTCGATTTGAGCGGTCTTGATACATCTCACGTACAGTCGGCATCACTGCGTATTTTTACAAATGAGATAAACCGCGACAGAAGCGGGAATATTTCAATATATGCCGCCGGGACCGACTGGAACAGCAACAGCAGCTATTCGGATTATTCTGCAATGTCGCAAAATAACGAGCTTATAAAAACGTATGAAAACGTAAACACCTCTACGGTATTCCCAGCGTCGCATTATTCCGATATAGATATTTCGGATTATATAACTTCGCTTGAAAATCCCGCTCAGACGGCCTTTGGCATTTCAT
>DBQZ01000090.1 GCA_002305435.1 Clostridiales bacterium UBA1381 | reverse complement strand
ACGATGTTGTCTATTTTTGCAAGCTCCTTTAAAGTATCAACAGCGATACTTACGCCTGTACGGCTTGGAACGTTATAGAGAATTACCGGCAGCTTTGTAGCGTTTGCGATTGCTGTAAAATGGCTGATAAGCCCGTTTTGGGAGGCTTTGTTGTAGTACGGAGTTACCGTCAGCACTCCGTCCGCGCCGAAACTCTCAGCAGCCTTTGTAAGCTCGATAGCGTGGCGGGTATCGTTTGAGCCGGTACCGGCTATAACGGGGATACGGCCTGCCACCTTTTCCACGGTGTATTTTATTGCGGCCAGATGCTCCTCATCGGGCATTGTAGAAGCCTCGCCTGTTGTGCCGCAGATAATAATTGCGTCCGTATGTCCGGCTATCTGGGCTTCAATCATTTCACCGAGAGCGTCGTAATTGGTTTTGTCATTGTCAAACGGCGTTATTATCGCAACGCCTGAACCGGTAAAGGGTAAAGTTTTTGCCATTTTTGTCACTCCTTCTTATTTACCGTTTTATATTGTCATACTTAATTGGCTGTGCTTAAATTTTCATAGCTTCTGAGGGACATTACGATTGCCTGCTCACGTGTAGCATTGGCGTAGTTTACAGCTTCCTGGGCGGAGTTGGTATTTTTCGGGGCGAATTTGTTGTCGCCCACCCCGCTTAAAACGCCGTATTTTACCATGAAATAAACGCTCGGCTTAGCATAGTCGGAAATATCCGCATCATCGGCGAATTTCTGCACGCCAGAATAATTTATTGTGTAGTTATCATCGGTCGCAAGCGTCCACTCCGGCCATTCGGACCGCTTGTAAACACGGCACAGCATTGTTGCCAGCTGTTCACGGGTGATGGGGGAGAGGGGATCGTACTCTGTATCGCTCATGCCGTTGACAGCGCCGATGTTGTAGGCTTTTAGGATATAGTTCCTGTTCTCGTTATCGTAAATATCGTTAAAGTTACATTCAGAGGACATTACCGCACGGCCGCCGGTCATCTTTTCAAAGAGCTTGACAGCTACAGCTGCAAATTCGCCGCGGTTTATCGTCTGGGTCATATCCTTGCCCACGAGAACGTCGGGGATAAGGCCAAGATCCGAGGCCTCCTGCAATTCCGGTGATGACCATTCAGCAGAGTCCGACCAGGCATCCCACTCACAGATGAAACCGACATTTTCAAGTGAGAAGAACTCCTCCTCGCCTGGATATGTGTTGTCGTTGTATATATCGTTCCAGCAAAAACGGCCGCTTCCGCTTCTGGCGGGGTTTGGCTCGTTTAGGATCTGGATGAAATCCTCGTACGCATCGTCCTTGCGTTTAACCCTGTTCGGCTCGCCTTTGTCCCAGTTCTCGTATGAAACCGCCTCGCCGGTAATCCACGAAAGCTCGCCGTCGGAGCGTTTCATACCGATCCAGTACTGCTTTTTCGTGCCAGAGGTCAGAAGGCGGGATACAAATGCTTGCTCCTCTTCGGAGTTAATTGTAACAAGATAACCGCCCAACTCTTCGCATCTTGCCTTTGCCTCCTCCCATGTGAGGGATTCGTCAAAAATCTGGTATTTATGGCTGTTAAAAACGCTGTCGGCTACCTGCTGATAGCTTTCGTTGTTTTTTGTGAGCATAAACGGCCAGCTGCTGTTGTTGCTAACAACGCCCTCATAGACATCGCCGTTTAGAACGCCGTCAAACGATACGAACGAATAGCCCGACGGCTGTTCAATCCAGTCCTCGCCTTCGATCACAAGATTATCTCCATCGGCGGTTACAGTAACCGTGTAGGAGCCGTTTTTGGCGTTTTGAGCCCCGGGCATATTGTAAAACTCGAACATTCCTCTCCCGTCTGATTCGACTGTAAGAGTAAGTCCGGTTTGCCCCTGGTTAGCGTAATACCAGCCCTCCCATGAGCCGGCAAGGTCAGACGGTTCTGCTGCATTTGCACAGAGCAGGCAGCAGGACGACAGCATCATGATAAGCAAAGCACAGAGTTTTTTCATAATGACCTCTCCTTATATAATATGCAGATATTTTAATCCATGTATCCCTTGGCAGTTAAAAGCTCTGCCAAAAGTACGGCTCCGCCGGCAGCACCTCTTAAGGTGTTGTGAGACATGGATACCATCTTGTAATCATACTGTACAGACGGCCTTAACCGTCCGCAGGAGATAGCCATTCCGCCCTCAATTTCACGAGCGGTTTTAATCTGCGGCTCGCTCGGCTCGTCAGCTTCGGTGTGAACGTAGATGAACTGCTTCGGAGCATGGGGAAGCTCAAGCTCCTGCGGAACGCCCTTGTATGCTCTCCACATATCCTCTATTTCCTCGACCGAGGGCTTTTCAACGCCGTCTTTAAATGAGAAGAATATAGCCGCCGTATGGCCGTTCGATACCGGTACACGGTACGTCTGGCATTCTATCTGCATTTGGTCTGAGGGAACTATTTCAGAGCCTTCTATTTTTCCGAGGATTTTGTTCGGTTCAACTTCAGACTTCATTTCCTCGCCGCCGATATAGGGGATGAGGTTATCGACCATTTCCGGCCATGTTTCAAACGTTTTGCCGGCTCCGGAGATAGCCTGATACGTTGTAACAAGAGCCTTGTCTACGGGATACTTTTCGTTTATAACCGCAAGCGCCGGCAGATACGACTGCAGGGAGCAGTTGGACTTAACGGCAACAAAGCCTCTCTTTGTGCCAAGGCGTTTGCGCTGTTCGGGGATTATGTCGATATGCTGGGGATTTATCTCAGGTATTACCATCGGCACGTCCGGCGTATGACGGTGAGCTGAGTTGTTCGATACTACCGGGCACTCTGCTTTAGCGTAACGATCCTCAAGCGCTTTTATTTCATCTTTCTTCATATCAACGGCGCAGAATACGAAATCGACCATTGAAGCGATTTTTTCGACGTCGCCGGTAGCGTCCATTACAACCATATCACGCACAGAAGCGGGTATTTCCTCATCCATTGCCCATTTTGCGCCAACGGCATCTGCGTATTTCTTGCCGGCGCTTCTGGGGGAAGCTGCAAGAACCTCAATTGTGTACCACGGATGGTCGTGCAGAAGAGTTATAAACCGCTGACCTACCATGCCGGTTGCGCCTATTATGCCTACTTTGTAGTTTTCTTTCATCTTTTTTCTCCTTTTGATGCAGTTGGTATTTATTGTACAAAAAAAGCAGCCTTTTAAGCCGCCCTTACTGCTCCGGAGAGTATCCGGAACCGCAGACAGCCCTCCGCCGTTTTACACGGCGACAGTCGCACTGCTGTTTGCAGTACGCCCGGCAGCCTGTCCCGGCAGGAACAGCCAACCTCGGCGTTTTTGCCTTTCGCACCGCCTTTGCCGGTTCTGCCGAACCTGATGCGGGATACTGATCAAAAAACGCGCCTCTGTCTTTAATATTATTTGTTTTTAGATATTTTTATACTATCACTTTTTCGCCGCTGTGTCAAGGGCTTTTTTGAAATTTCCAAAAATTCTTTTTCCCAAACATCCTTTTTTAAAAACATATTGGCAAGCGAGGAAAAATACAGAAATCCTCCGAAAAACAACTTGCATAAAAGAGTAAAAGGCTGTACAATTAAGACAGATAAAAATGGGGAGGGTCAAGTATGCAGGTAATAGAATCAGCGCTTACGGATATTATGTACATAAGCACGGAGGACAGGCGGGAGGCCAAAGTATATCCGGCGTTTAGCATACATGAGGCGTATGAAATATATATAGTAGCAAGCGGCGAGCGGCAGATGTATATCGGCGGCAGCTTGTACACCGTATCGGCGGGCGATGCGGCAATGATACCGTCAAACGTCCCCCACCGAAGTTACGGCAGCGTTGCCTACAGGGGGATATGCGTGCAGTTTTCCCGCCAGCGTCTGCGGGAGATTTTCGGCGGGGAAAAAGAGCAAAAATTTATAGGATGCTTTGGTGATGCGGTTGTGACCGTCGGGGAAGATGCTGCCACCGAATTTTTCGAGCAGGCAGAAGCTGCCGAGGCGGGGCGGGTTGAGAGATGGCGGGTGATAGAGGCGGTATTTGACCGGATATTGCTCTGTGTTACCGAAAGCGTTTCTGCTGATAAGCGGTCGTTGGGTTCGGATTTATCGCCGATAGGGGAGTATATCCAGAAAAATTATCTGGGGAAGATAGACCTTGAAGATATTTGCCGTCATTTTAACATATCAAAGAGTTATCTGTGCCGCCTTTTTAAAAAGCAGACCGGTATAACGGTCGTTGAATATATAAATGATTTAAGGGTTCAGTATGCTTGTATTCTGCTGCATGAAACCGACCTGCCCGTAAGCGAGGTGTGGAAAAAATGCGGCTTCGGCTCAAGCCAGCATTTTAACCGTGTGTTTAAACGGATAACGGATGATACGCCGCTTGAAGTGAGAAAGAGGGGAAAGGGGCTGCGGGAGCTGTGGTAGGTTGTGAGGCTAATATATGCTTAGGCGCAATATGTGATTATTCTGCGTTGTTAAAGAAACAGGCTGTAGCGAACAATTGATAAGCGTTTGCTACAGCCTGTTTTTTGCACTGTGGACGAGGTATATTTTTTATTTACTTATAT